>NZ_LDUK01000022.1:0-10341 GCF_001043575.1 Bacillus sp. LK2 | reverse complement strand
CCTTAAGTTGATGGATGTGTGGAAATACCCCTAAGTAACCTGAAAAACCTCTAATCGATAAATTCGTGTTATTATTCTTGATATTGCTGTTGAACCGCAACTGGTAGTTCCTCAAAGATTAGTCTTTTAAAAATGTTAATAATGCTTCATTAAATTCTTTTGCATGAGTTGCGTTTAATCCATGAGGACCACCCTGTATTAGAGCGAGTTTACTACCAGGAATGGAATCATATGTGCGTTTTCCACTTAACTCAAAAGGTACAGTTGCATCAGAGTCACCGTGAATAATAAGAGTAGGTATATTGAACTTTTCCAAGTCCTTTCTAAAATCTGTCTTACTAAAGGCGGTGATACAATCGAGCGTTCCTTTAGGTGATGCACTAGCTGCAATATCCCAATTATATAAACGGAATGGCTCACTAACCAAATCTGTTCGATTACCAGCTGCGAAAAATCCCTTAGTAAATTCGTCAAGAAATCCAAGGCGGTCATTTATCACGCCACTTTTGAATTCTTCAATTGCTGCATCATCTAATGCCCCTTCAGGGTGACTCTCTGATTTGTATAAATAAGGAGGAACTGCTCCAGCAAAAACAGCCTTTTCAATACGATCTGTTCCATATGTACTAATGTACCGAGCTACCTCACCTCCACCCATAGAAAAACCAACAAGTGTGACATTTTGAAGATCTAAATGTTCTAATAGTTGATGTAAATCAGAAGTAAAGGTATTATATTCATATCCTTCCCACGGCTGAGATGACTTTCCAAAGCCTCGACGATCATATGTTATAACTCTGTATCCAGCCTCAACAAGAGCGGGAACTTGGTATTCCCAAGATCGACCACTTAACGGCCAGCCATGAATTAGTACTACTGGTTTTCCTATACCATGATCCTCATAATATATCTCAATTGGTGCTTGATTTTCGGTTCCTACAGTAATTTTTGTCATTCTTCTGCCTCCAAAAAATATTCTAATATATATCCTTTTCTTCAATAATCCGGATGAATTTCGTAACCTATTTATGCACGTTTATGTTGTGAACTCTAAGCATGAAACTCTATTGTTCCGATGAATTCATTTTCTGTTTTTGTAACAATTCCCCATCTAATACCTTTTTCATCATGAAATAATTGCTGAACATTCCTCAAATCCAATTCTAATAACAAAAATAGGTAACTATCAATATTGTTCTATCTATAGAATGTATAGGTAAAATCAATCAATTTTATGGTAAAAATAACTATAGTTACCACCTATATAAATTATAGATAATTTATAATTGATTAATGAATTGGTTTTCAAATACTATAAATTTGTATAGCGCTTCATGTTCTGTGAACGCTGCTATAATTAATATTAACGGTCAGTTTAGTTATAAGCTACTCGTAACAAACGAAGAAATTTATGATAATATTCCACTATTTAAACTTTCTTCGATTACTTAGTTTTTAGGAGGAATACATATTGGCTGATCTCTATTCTCGTATTAACAAAGATGATGCTGTCGTTCTTTTAGTAGATCATCAAACTGGTCTTATGTCCGGACTAGTACGTGACTATGGTGTTGATGAATTCAAGAACAATGTTTTAGCTCTTGCTCACACTGCTAAGTTTTTTGATTTACCAGTTATTTTAACAACAAGCTTTGAACACGGACCTAACGGACCTTTAATGCAAGAATTGGTTGATCTCTTTCCTCACGCACCAAAAATAGCTCGACCTGGACAAATTAATGCATGGGATAATGATGATTTTGTAAAAGCAATCGAAGAAACTGGAAAAAAACAACTTATCATCGCGGGCGTAGTTACGGATGTTTGCGTTGCTTTCCCGGCACTTTCTGCTATAAAAGCTGGGTATGAAGTATTTGCTGTTACTGATGCTTCAGGAACTTTCAGTAAACAAGTTGCAGATGCTGCCAATACGCGTATGGCACATAGTGGCGTGCAACTTATGAACTGGTTTAGCGTAGCGTGTGAATTACAACGCGATTGGCGCAACGATGTCGAGGGTTTTGGCAATTTGCTTGCTAGTAATCTTCCAGGTTATCAAAATATAATTGGAAGTTATAGGAGAGCTCAGCGAGATTTTAGTAAACAAAATGCATAAATGTATTCCAAAGAAATAGCTATAAATCACTTTTTAAAAAAGTGGATAGTATAAATTTAGCGCTGATTAAATCAGTGCTCTCTTTTAAATTAAGAAGTATAGCAAAGCTTTTATTTTTACGATTACAGCTGGAATTAACGGAAAATATGTTTCTTTCAAAAAACTTCATTTAAAACAATTAAAAAAGGAGTGTTTTATTATGAGTAATTTAGAATTGTTAAATCCGGGGAACAGTGCATTAATTTTGATCGATTTTCAGCCTCAAATGACTTTTGGAGTTGCAAGCATTGACAGACAAACATTGATTAATAACGTTATGCTGCTTGCTAAATCAGCAAAAGCTTTTAACGTACCTACTATTCTTACTACAGTTGAAACACGCAGCTTTTCTGGTTATTTTTGGCCACAAATTCTTGACATATTCCCAAACCATGAAATTATAGAACGTAGTTCAATGAACTCTTGGGAAGATTCAAAATTTGTTGAGGCAGTTAAAGCAACAGGTAGAAAGAAATTGATATTTGCAGCACTTTGGACTGAAGTTTGCCTTGCATTCCCTGTGCTTGAAGCAATTAAAGCTGGCTATGAAGTTTATGCAGTTGATGATGCTTCAGGTGGTACTAGTTTGACAGCACATAACGCTGCTATGCGTCGTGTAGAACAAGCTGGAGCAATTCCAGTGACAGCAATTCAAGTTTTACTTGAATACCAACGTGACTGGGCACGAAAAGACACTTATGACGATGTTATGGAAATTGTGAAAGAGCACACTGGCGCTTATGGTCAAGGCGTGGAATACGCATATACTATGGTGCATGGTGCGCTTGCAAGTAGAAAAAAGTGAAGCAAGAAGGAGTAGCACATACAGAGAACGCGATGGACGCTGGTGGTTCAGTAACAACGATTGTTACATGGGAAATTCAAGAGGGGCGAGAAGAACAGTTTGAAGCGTGGAGACATGAAATTGAAGCTGTTGCTACTAAATTTCCCGGACATTTGGGCGTAAATCTAATAGTCCCGAATAACGGATCCAGAGAGTATACTGTTGTTTTTCGCTTTGATACGTATGAACATCTACGTGCTTGGCAAGAATCAGATATTCGTCGAGATTTGTTAAAAGAGGCAGAACGATTTCAAGCCACTAATCCAACTTACAAAACTGAAAGCAGTTTGGCGTATTGGTTTGTTACTCCGAAAACACCAGTTCCACCGCCAAAATGGAAAATGTCTATTGTTACCCTTCTTGGTGTATGGCCTCTTAGCATTTTAGTTCCTATGTTGTTAGGGCCAATTATAATAAATATGAATACCATTTTGTCATCTTTTTGTGTGGCTGCATGTATAGTGTCCTTGCTATCATGGGTAGTAATGCCGATTCTCGCTAAAATATTTCATCCCTGGTTACAAAATAATAGAAAGTAGACGAGGTGTGAACATGAATCTACCGGATATGATCTTATATAACGGAAAAATCACTACCCTTGATCCCTCTCAACCTGAGGTATCGGCTATCGCCATAACTGATGGTTTAGTCACTGCCGTAGGTGGAGATGAGCTTCTTAATAGTGCTACAGAAAAAACCAAAAAAATAGACCTTAAAAGAAAGAGAGCTATTCCGGGCTTGAATGACTCTCATATACACGTTATTCGTGGCGGTCTTCATTATAATATGGAATTACGTTGGGAGGGTGTGCCATCACTTGCTATTGCTTTGGAAATGCTTAGAGAGCAGGCAAGGCGTACACCTGCTCCTCAGTGGGTAAGAGTAGTTGGAGGTTGGTCTGAATTTCAATTTAAAGAGAGACGGATGCCAACTTTGGAAGAGATTAATGCTGTTTCTGAAGACACGCCTGTCTTTGTGCTACATCTTTACGATAGAGCACTTGTAAATCGTGCAGGGCTGCGTGCACTGGGATACACAAAAGATACCCCAGACCCTCCGGGCTGTTTAATTGAGCGGGATAAACGAGGTAATCCAACGGGTCTATTAATTGCAAATCCTAACGCTTCTATTCTTTATTCAAGTTTGGGTAGAGCTCCAGTACTTAATTTTGACGACCAGATTAACTCAACTCGCCATTTTATGCGCGAATTAAATAGATTAGGTATCACAAGCGTCATTGATGCAGGTGGTGGATTCCAAAATTATCCTGATGATTACAAAGTTGTTGAACACTTAGCGGAGAAGGATCAATTAACTTTGCGTATAGCGTATAATCTATTTACGCAAAATCCAAATCATGAATATGATGACTTTGCTTCATGGGCCAAGATTGTTTCTCCGGGTCAAGGGAATGATAAGTATAAAATGAATGGTGCTGGAGAAATGTTAGTATTCTCGGCAGCCGATTTTGAAAAATTTCAAATGCCACGGCCCGAACTAGATACGATGATGGAAGCTGACTTAAAGAAAGTAATTTCTCTATTGGTAGAAAACCGTTGGCCATTCCGTTTACATGCAACTTATGACGAGTCAATTACACGTTTCTTAGATGTTTTTGAAGAAGTCAACAGAGAAATTCCTTTTAATGGTCTACGCTGGTGGTTTGACCATGCAGAAACAATCTCAGATCGTAGTATGGAACGTGTTAAGGCTTTAAATGGCGGTATTGCCATCCAAGACCGCATGGCTTTCCAAGGTGAATACTTTGTTGATTTATACGGAAAGGAAGCTGCAAAGCGTACTCCTCCGATTTATCGTATGCTAGACCTGGGTATACCTGTTGGCGCCGGTAGTGATGCAACCAGGGTTTCTAGCTATAACCCTTGGGTTGCTCTTTACTGGATGGTTGCCGGAAAAACCATTGGTGGTCTTTCGATATACGATGAAAAGAATAAACTTGACAGAAAAGTAGCCCTGGAACTATATTCCAAAGGAAGTGCATGGTTCTCTGGTGATGAAGGTAAAAAGGGAACCCTTGCAGTAGGTCAGTTTGCTGATATTGCTGTATTGTCTGCTGACTACTTTATTGTGCCAGAAGAAGAAATCAAAGACCTTGAATCATTACTCACCATTATGGGTGGGCAGGTTGTTTATGGAAATGATGAATTTAAAAATTTATCACTTGAATTACCACCAGCATCACCCGATTGGGCACCGACGGGAGTATATGGGTATGGTGGGGCTAATCTAGCCCATAATATACTTTCTCGCGATGCCCATAATCACAAGTCTCATCGTTGCAGTAACCCTCTCCATCAACACACTCATACCGTAATAGGAAAAGATGGAACTAAATGGGGTATTGGCTGTACTTGCTTTGCTTTCTAAGTCAGAACCACCGGTATAATGCCGGTGGTTCTCTTTCTATAATAAGGGTTTTGGGCCGAAGACGGACCCAAATAGTAAGGATATTAAGATCATAATGGTAATATGAGCTTTGGTGCAAATAATATGTACATTCGCAATAGCAGTATATCCCTAACAGAATCTATTACTATGCGGTAAGACCGAAGAGTTCATTGATTGACTTGACTTGTTTTTTGACAGACTTCTCCCCTTGCAAAGTCTGTCCTTTTTCCCTTAAATAAAAGTCAATGGTATTCCCTTTTGAATCGACTACACCACACATATAAATCCACTGCCCTTTGACTTTAATATAAGTCTCATCCCAAGACTTATAAATTACTTTCAATTTTTACACTAGAAGCATTATTGTTTCTATTATAATGATACTTTTTCAGGATCATTTAACTTCTGCATAAAGATACGTGCTGAAAAACTTAAAAATTTATCATCAAAGTGAATAAGATTAATATCTTGACTTGGTGTTGGATCAGTAATACGAACTATGCTTAAGGTATCATTATTAACAAAGCCAACCAGTGAAAGAGGTATTATGGCAACCCCATATCCATTGTATACAAGGCTTAATAGAGAAATAGAAGATTTTGTTTCTATATTTGCTTCAGATAAAGATAACCCTAAACTTTCACAATATATCTTAATCGATTCACGACAACTACATGAAACCATTACTCTACTCAGCCCTGCTAATTCTCGAAAAGAAATAAATGATTTTTCATTCAAAGGATGATTTTTTGGAATTACAAGGACGAGATCTTCGCTATACAAAAGGGTGCTTGTTAATGTGTCTGGAATTTGAGCACTACGTGTGATCCCTATATCAATATTTTTGTCAACGATTTGATTTACAGCAACTTCTGATTCTATAATTTTTACTACAATGTTGGGATAATGTTGTTGAAACTTCATAATATAAGGCGTTAAATAAGTGAGATCTTCTAATAAACCTCCTATAGTAATCACACCTCTTTTCACACCCTTTAATTCAAAAATTTCGTTATAAACCTCATCAAATTGTTGCATGATAAATTTCCCTTTATCAAATAGCAATTTACCTGCTTCTGTAATTTTGATACCTCTTCCAACTCGATGAAATAAAGGTGTATCAAGTTCACCTTCTAACACACGTATTTGTTGACTTAAAGTCGGCTGTGAAATACCTAGAACTTCCGCAGCTTTAGTAAAACTACCATTATTACAAACTTGAATAAAATACTCTAAATGACGTAATTCCATTCTTGATACCCACTCTCCGCTTTATAAAAGATTCACATTTAAAAGAACAATTTGTATGCGCTATCATAACGACTATCTTTCCAGTTTATACTAATTTCAATTCCATTATTTCTTAATTTTGGATTCTCGTAAATGTACTACCATTTATTAATTTTTTCCTCCTATTTATTTAATTTATATTTAATTAGGATATTACTAATTCGAGATATACTTCTAAAAATTATAGTTCTTGTGCATAATATCCTAATTTCTTCAACTGTTCGATTATCAATTTTTTCTCAATATAGTCCAAACCACCAAATATTTGCCGAATTGCCTCTTTATGCTGAGGGAAAATAGTATCCATCAATTCAATACCTTCTGAAGTAATTGACGCATACGTGATACTACTACTTGCAAGTAATATTTTGTCTCCAATTTTTTGTATGGGCTGATCGCTTTTACTTTACAGTAGCTCAAGCACTGCGAATTCAGTTGGATTAAGTCCATAACTTTTTATATCTTCTTCAATTCGCTTAGTGATTGACTGTACCGCCCTTGATAATATAACAAATAACTTTAAAGATAAGTTCTCATCGTTTATCGCGCTCATAATTACCAATCCTTTACAAGTTATCTTGAATTCGAGATTTATTATATTATCGTCAAAATATTATGTCAATAATTTATTTTAGTTTTATCAAACCACTTATAATTTATTTCTCAACATAAGACATATGGAATCGTAAGAAAATAATTGTTAACATATAAGCATCTCAATTGCGTAATTTTTTTAAAGAGGGCTTGTTTTCTAAAGCAAGCTCTCTTTTGTCATGGTCTAAATGGAATTCGGCACATTTTAAATGGTGAGTTTTGTCCTCTTTTAGCGATAGAGACAAAAAATCAAACTTCAAAATAACCGCCATTAATCTATAAAACTCGGACATACCAATGAATAAGCATTCAAACAAATCTGGACTGCTAAAATTCAATTATAAAACTATTTCTCTGTAGAAAAATAAAGAAGGGCTATGATCGGAAAAGCAATTCCTATCCATAATGTTAGATTCCATCCACCTAAGGCATATGCCCATCCTCCTATAAACGATCCAACTGCACCTCCTAAAAAGAAAATAGCCATAAAGAGCCCGTTTAATCGACTACGTATTTCTGGCCCCAATGAGAAAATTAAACGTTGACTAAGCACAAGGTTTGCAGATACTCCCATGTCCAACAGAATTGCAGCAATTACTAAAACAGCTATTCCGATGGGCGAACTACTTTGAATAATAAGTGGTAGTAATAAAGAAATAATAACAACAGTGAGAGCTATCCCAGTGGCGGGCCGTGTCCAGCCAAGATCCGCTAAACGACCACCTATTGGAGCAGCTATTGCACCTGTAATTCCGACAAGTGCATATAATGCTATGGCAGTCTGAGAAAAATGAAAAGCAGGACTAGACAATAATAATGGAACAGTGGTCCAGAATAAGCTGAAAGCCCCAAATACACAAGCATGATAAATTGCACGACGGCGTAAAATTGGAGTAGTTCGTAGTAGTTGCCTCATTGAACTAAGTAAGGCGGTATAATTTGTTTTTGCCGTTGGTTTCCTAGTAGGGAGTACTTTCGATAATACAAACGCCAAGACAATAATTACAGTAGCAGATAAAGCAAATATTGCATTCCATCCCCAGATATCAGCTACTAGACTAGATATCGGACGCGCAAGCATAATACCTAATAACAGGCCACTCATGACATTACCAACTACACGACCGCGTGCATCTTCCGATGAAAGGTATGATACAAAGGGTACGAGCACTTGCGCTGCGACCGACCCCAGTCCGATAAAGAATGAAGCTACTAACAACAAGATTGCGCTCTTTACAAAAACTGTGGCAGTTAGAGCAACTGCACTTAAAAATAACAATATAATTATCAATTTTCTATTCTCAACAATATCCCCTAAAGGTACAAGAAATAGTAAGCCAACAACATATCCAATCTGAGTTAGCGTTACAATTAATCCAGCGCTACTATTAGAAAGCCCAATTACATTACTAATTACCCCAATTAAAGGCTGGGCATAATAAAGATTAGCCACAATGATACCACATGCAGTTGCTAGAAGAATGATTAAACCCGATGAAATCTCCTTATCAATTGCTTTATTTTTAAAATTAGACATATCTATTTCCTCCCATACCTTTATTTCAAAATTACTGAATCGCCTTGGTAAGAACTACTGCACTACCATTGTTCATTGTTCTAAAGTGAGCCTGAACTACTTTCCGTTCTTCTTTCAAAAGATCCAATTTCCCCACTTTTTTATTCCCCTTTTCTAAATATTTTTTAGTAATTCACTTTGTAAATTTGGGAACCTGTTTAAAGTCCTTACCATTATAAGATGCTAGGTAATCAATAAACTGAATGTTTAGTTTATTGATTACCTAAAATATATACTAAACGTTCAGTTTTGTAAATAGGCTATTTTATTATTCGTTCATATTAAGTATACTAAACGTATAGTTTATGTTCTTGAAAGGAATGATTAATGTGCAAGGTAAAAGAGGTCGACCACGTAATATCGAAACCCAAAAGGCTATACTTTCTGCATCCTATGAGTTATTACTGGAAAGTGGCTTTAAAGCAGTCACAGTAGATAAAATTGCAGACCGCGCTAAAGTTAGCAAAGCTACGATTTATAAATGGTGGCCAAATAAGGCTGCTGTGGTAATGGATGGTTTTCTTTCTGCTGCTGCAGCCAGATTGCCTGTACCTGACACGGGTTCAGCATTGACTGATATCTTAACTCACGCCACAAGTTTAGCCAGTTTTTTAATAAGTCGAGAAGGCACTATTATTACTGAGTTAGTTGGCGAAGGGCAATTTGATTCGAAACTAGCAGAGGAATATCGTGCTCGATATTTCCAACCACGTCGCCTGCAAGCAAAGCAACTTCTGGAGAAGGGAATTAAAAGAGGCGAATTAAAAGAAAACCTCGATGTTGACTTAAGCATCGATCTCATTTACGGACCAATTTTCTATCGGTTGCTAGTAACTGGTGAAAAGTTGGATGATTCCTATGTGCATGACTTGGTAATAAATGCATTCGAAGGAATACGATTGAAGTGATTAGTATTCAAACAAATGTTTAGAACTCCCACTCCCTCCCCTATGCGGATGCAATTTAAATTAACTTGATAATTACTCTAAAAGGATCATCATGCGAATAATTTTCGTTATGGGATATTATAATGTCTTAACTTGATTGGCATAGGGTCCTTCCACACATCCATCAACTTAAGGATTTAGACTATTCTTAAAGTTAAAAGCACGTTACTATTCTCTTATGTTAATGAGAAAGGGTGACGTGCTTTTTATGAATATGCATCAAAAATAAGAGTTGTCTTTATTTTCCAAAGAGCTATATCGCTATATGTCTCCCGCTACACTTAATCAATTAGCTATAGAAGCAGGCGGAATGAAACGAAAACGTAAGTGCCATGGGCACCATTTTTTATCTTTGTGTGTATGGTTAAATCAACAAATCGCTACTACCTCTCTTACTCAACTTTGTAGTCAATTAGAAACTTCAACAGGCATTTTATTAAGTCCTGAGGGACTTAATCGGCGATTTAACTCGGCTTCTCTAGCCTTCTTTCGAACTGTATTCACTACACTTCTACAGGCTAAAATT
>NZ_LDUK01000021.1:0-441364 GCF_001043575.1 Bacillus sp. LK2 | reverse complement strand
CTTAATCATACGAGGTGGTGATTATCATAGAGCTGAATAAACGGCAAGAACATATCATTCAGATTGTAAAAGATCACGGTCCTATTACAGGGGAGTCAATTGCTGCGCAATTGGGTTTAACACGTGCAACGCTAAGACCAGACTTAGCAATTTTAACGATGGCTGGTTATTTAGAAGCGCGTCCACGCGTAGGTTATTTTTATACGGGTAAAACTGGGGGACAGCTATTATCTGAAGCTGTTAAGAAAATTAAAGTACAAGATTATCAATCTAGACCGGCTGTAATTGATAAAAATGTATCAGTATACGATGCAATCTGTACTATGTTTCTAGAGGATGTTGGTACATTATTTGTTGTAGATCAATCTACTTTATTAGTTGGCGTTGTATCTCGTAAAGATTTATTGCGAGCTAGCTTAGGAAAGCAGGATTTAACCTCTCTTCCGGTTAATATTATCATGACAAGGATGCCAAACATTGCGATGTGTCGCAGGGAGGATTCTTTATATGATATTGCGATGGAATTAATAGAAAGACAGATTGATGCGATGCCAGTTGTAAAGGATACGAAACAAGGTCTAGAAGTGATTGGACGAATTACAAAAACAAATATTACGCGTGCGTTTGTCAATTTAGTAAATAACGAATAAGTGTAATTTGTTTAAAGTGAGGTAATGTAATGGATAATAAAATCGTATATGTCGTATCTGACTCTGTAGGAGAAACGGCTGATTTGGTTGTTAGAGCGGCAATGGGGCAGTTCCCATTCGCTCCTGATATTAGACGTGTACCGTATGTAGAAGATACAGGGACATTAAAAGAAGTGATCTCGATTGCCAAGAGCAATCAAGCGCTTATTTGTTTTACGTTAGTAAAGCCTGATATGCGTCAATATTTATTGACAGAAGCGGCAAAAGAAGGAGTAGAGGCATACGATATTATCGGACCTCTTATCGATCAAATTGAAGAAATTACAGGGCAAGTACCAAGGTATGAGCCAGGTGTCGTTCGGAGATTAGATGAAGAGTACTTTAAAAAAATTGAAGCGATTGAATTTGCAGTTAAGTATGATGATGGCAGAGATGCACGTGGTATTTTAAAAGCTGATATCGTGTTGATTGGAATTTCACGTACATCAAAAACACCACTTTCACAATATTTAGCACATAACAAACGTTTGAAAGTTGCTAATGTACCACTTGTACCGGAAGTGGATCCGCCTGAGGAATTATATCAAGTGGCAAAAGAGAAATGTTTCGGTTTGAAAATTACACCGGATAAGTTAAATCATATTCGAAAAGAACGATTAAAATCACTTGGATTAAGTGATGGAGCAACATATGCAAATATTAATCGTATTAAAGAAGAAATCATTCATTTTGAGAATGTAGTGAGTAAAATAAATTGTCAAGTGATAGATGTATCAAATAAGGCGATTGAGGAAACGGCAAATATTATTGTGAATGCAGTGCAAAACCAAAAAATGTTTTAGCACATTTACCAAAGGTGAATGTGCTTTTTTCGCTCGTGAGAAGTAGGTAGAGGAAAATGCGAAATAGATTATGAACTTTCGGCTTAGTAATAGAATATAGCGGAATGGTTATACTTATATTCTTCCGTTTTTTAATTATGCTAAAGGAACGATTTTGTTATCTTTAAATGTAAGATGAAAATTAAAGGGATATGTAGCGTAGTTGAAGAAAATATATTATAATAAAAAATTGTGATAAAAACCTATATTTTACGTTTAGACTTTAATTTTTCAGAATAAACTAGGGATAGGATTTGCGAAAAAGACATGTAATTACGTTAAATCGACAAAATCTAAACAAGAAAACGCACATTATGGAAGGATTCACAGAAGGGATGTAGAATACAGAAATATGCAAAACATCAGTAAGATATTAGTTGATGCAGATGCATGTCCCGTGAAGGATGAAATTGTGCAAGTTGGAACAAAAAATTTATGTCGAAATTTTGTTTGTCGCATCGCATGCTCATCGTTCAAGAAAACAGCAAGGAATTGGGTCTATGTAGATTCTGAGCAAGATGAAGTTGATTTATATATTTATCAACATGCAAAAGTTACAGGTCTCGTGATCACACAGAATGTGGGTCTTGCTAGTCTTCTTGTGGAAAATGGAGTATAGGTATTGTCTCCAAGAGGTACATTTGTAACAGATGAGCAAATGGATACAATTTTATATAATAGGTATGTATCTGCGAAGTTACGCAGGCGGGGCTTATACGAAAGGCCCAAAATCATTTGCACAACGTGATCGACAGCACTTTCTAATAAATTTAGAAAAATATTGTCGAATTATAAAGGAATCTTTTAATTTATATCGAATACAAAATACGACACGGAGATGGAGTTATGGGGAACAGAATTCCCGAAGAAGTTGTTGAACAGATTCGGACATCATCCGATATTGTAGAAGTTATTGGTGAGTATGTTCAACTTAGAAAGCAGGGGCGTAACTATTTCGGCCTTTGTCCATTTCATGGTGAGAATTCACCTTCATTCTCTGTTTCATCTGATAAGCAAATCTTTCATTGCTTCGGATGTGGAGAAGGTGGAAATGTATTTTCCTTTCTCATGAAAATGGAAGGACTTGCTTTCACCGAGGCTGTTCAAAAGCTTGGTGAAAGAAATGGAATTGCAATTGCAGAATATACATCAGGGCAAGGACAACAAGAAGACATATCTGATGACACTGTCATCATGCAACAGGCTCATGAGCTTTTGAAAAAGTATTATCATCATTTATTAGTAAATACAGAAGAGGGAAATGAAGCACTTTCGTATTTATTAAAACGTGGTATTACAAAAGAGATGATAGAGAAATTTGAAATTGGTTATGCATCACCAGCTTGGGATGCAGCAACGAAAATTTTACAAAAAAGAGGTTTGTCGCTATCTAGTATGGAACAAGCTGGCCTTCTTGTAAGAAGTGAGAAGGATGGCAGTCATTATGACCGCTTCCGAGGAAGGGTTATGTTTCCGATATATACTTTACAAGGTAAGGTGATAGCGTTTAGTGGAAGGGCACTAGGAGATGATACTCCGAAATATTTAAATAGCCCTGAAACACCGATTTTTCACAAAAGTAAGCTGTTGTATAATTTCCACCAAGCAAGGCCGTTTATTAGAAAACGTGGGCAGGTTGTCCTATTTGAAGGTTATGCCGATGTGCTAGCCGCGGTAAAAAGTGGCGTGGAAGAAGCTGTTGCGACAATGGGAACGGCTTTAACTGAAGAACAAGCGAAACTTCTGCGACGTAACGTTGAAACTGTTGTTCTTTGCTATGATGGTGATAAAGCAGGGCGAGAAGCGACGATGAAAGCAGGGCAATTATTATTGCAAGTCGGTTGCCAAGTGAAAGTTACACCATTGCCAGATAAGCTTGACCCTGATGAATATGTGCAACAATATGGAACAACGGCTTTTGAAAATCTTGTGAAATCAAGTATAAGTTTTGTTGGTTTCAAAATAAATTATTTGCGTTTAGGGAAAAATTTGCAAGATGAGTCTGGCAAAGAAGAATATGTGAAAAGTGTTTTAAAAGAGTTATCATTGTTACAGGATGCGATGCAGGCCGAGTCATATTTAAAGTCATTATCGCAAGAATTTTCGTATTCAATGGAAACACTTTTGAATCAATTGCACCAATATCGCAAAGAACAAAAGGTACAGCAAAAACAAATAAAGCAGGTCTCTAAGCCATCTCAAATTGTTCAAACTAAACCGAAATTAACAGGTTTTGAAAGAGCAGAAAGAGAAATCATTTACCATATGTTGCAAAGTGCAGAAGTGGCAGTGCGTATGGAATCTCATATAGAAGATTTTTATACAGAAGAACATAAAGGGATTTTATATGAACTATACGCATATTATGAAAAGGGAAATGAACCTTCAGTCGGAACATTTTTAAGTTGGCTCTCTGATGAAAAGTTGAAAAATATTATCACTGATATTTCGACGGATGAATTTATTAATCCAGAGTACACAGAAGAAGCGTTACAAGGCCATTTGGAGGCGCTCAGACGTCATAAGGAAAAACTTGAAAAGATGGAAATTATCTTTAAAGTAAAACAAATGGAAAAAACAGATCCTGTAGAGGCTGCTAAATATTATGTAGCATATTTACAAAATCAAAAAGCAAGAAAATAGCTTTTTCGATAAAATTTTAGTATAATGAATGTTTGTATCTCGCGTAAGGAGGGGAACAGATGGCTGACAAACCAGCTCGTTCTAAACAAATTGAAACTGAAATGACCCTTGAGCAAGTGAAAGAACAACTCACTGAGCTCGGAAAAAAACGTGGCGTTCTTACATATGAAGAGATTGCAGAACGCATGAATGGATTTGAAATTGAATCCGATCAAATGGATGAATATTATGAATATTTAGGTGAACAAGGAATTGACTTAGTTGGTGACAATGACAACGACGAAGGTCCTAATAATCGCCAAATTACAAAAACGGAAGAAGAATTCGACCTCAATGATTTAAGTGTGCCACCAGGTGTGAAAATCAATGATCCTGTTCGTATGTACTTAAAAGAAATTGGTCGCGTTGACTTACTATCCGCTGAAGAAGAAATTCGACTTGCGACACGTATTGAAGAAGGCGATGAAGAAGCAAAACGCCGTCTTGCGGAAGCAAACTTACGTCTTGTAGTAAGTATTGCAAAGCGCTATGTGGGCCGCGGTATGCTTTTCTTAGACTTAATCCAAGAAGGAAATATGGGTCTAATTAAAGCGGTTGAAAAGTTCGATTATCGTAAAGGGTTTAAATTTAGTACGTATGCAACTTGGTGGATTCGCCAAGCTATTACACGTGCGATTGCAGACCAAGCGCGAACAATTCGTATTCCAGTTCATATGGTTGAAACAATTAATAAGTTAATTCGTGTACAACGTCAATTGTTACAAGATTTAGGACGCGAACCATCTCCTGAAGAGATTGGTGAAGAAATGGATCTTGCTCCAGAAAAAGTACGCGAAATCTTAAAAATTGCACAGGAGCCAGTTTCTCTTGAAACACCAATTGGTGAAGAAGACGACTCCCATTTAGGTGACTTTATTGAAGACCAAGAAGCAACATCGCCTGCGGACCATGCAGCGTATGAATTGCTAAAAGAACAATTAGAAGATGTGCTAGATACACTAACAGATCGTGAAGAAAATGTTCTACGTCTTCGTTTTGGTTTAGATGATGGACGAACTCGTACGCTTGAAGAAGTTGGGAAAGTATTCGGCGTAACGAGAGAACGTATTCGTCAAATTGAAGCAAAAGCACTTCGCAAATTAAGACATCCGAGCCGTAGTAAACGTCTTAAGGATTTCTTAGAATAGGTTATTTTTAAGTTTACTTCACGATTGTGAAGTAAACTTTTTTATTTTGTTAATTTTTGTTAAAATTTAGCTATCAGCAACGATTACAATTTCTTGTAATTTATTTTACAGAATTGTCTTTTGATTTGCAAATGCTCATTTTTCGATTTTTCGATTAATTTTGTTTATTCTATACAAAAAAATATGTAGAAAAGTGAAAAATATGATGAGAAACGTTAATATTTATCGAAATAATATGCGATATAAAAGTGAAAATCAATAAACTGAATTTATGGAATATTTTTAACAAGTAATAGTTTACTCTTTTCTGATAGAGCGTTTTCAAGTACAATGGAAATGACTGAATCATCTAACTATTTAGGGGTATAGAGGGGGGAGAAGAGATATGAAACGTAATCCGCTGATTCCGTTCGCTCTTATTGCAGCATTAGGTATTATCGTTATGTTTGTATTTTCATTTCAAGGGCTACATAAATCTAAAGAGTTAGCTGATGCAAAAAATGGCGGGAAACCAGCACAAACAGTATCAAATCCAGAGGATATTGTGAAGCAAAGCTGTACGAGCTGTCATGGTGATCAGTTACAAGGAGCAGTAGGACCTAATTTACAAAAAATTGGTGGGAAACTTTCGAAAGATGAAATTAAAGAAATTCTTTCAAAAGGAAAAGGGAATATGCCACCAAATGTAGTTCCAGCTGATCAAGCAGCTAAAGTAGCTGATTGGTTATCGAAGAAAAAATAAAGTTTCGTATTACAAGCCTTTTGCTTTTGTGCAAAAGGCTTGTTTTTCTATACTTTCTAAAATACGATTAGTAATAGAGAATTGAAGTGTTGTTATGGACTTGCAACAACTACTATAAATTCATTATCATGGAGACAGACTGACAAGAGAAGGAGTAATGGAAATACATGAATGAAGTAAAGCTTTCAAAACGATTAGAAGAAGTTGTGCGGGAGATTCCAGTAGGATCTACAGTAGCTGATATTGGGTCGGATCATGCGTATTTACCGTGTTATACAATTATAAATAATATTGCTACAAAAGCAGTTGCAGGAGAGGTTGTAGATGGACCATTTCGCTCTGCACAAGCAACTGTAGCTGAAAGTGGCTTGCAAGATAAAGTAGATGTTCGTAAAGGTAATGGGTTAGCTGTAATTACACCAGGAGAAGTAGATGTTATTACGATTGCTGGTATGGGTGGAGCGTTAATTCGTGACATTTTAGAAAGTGGTAAAGAAAAATTAAAAGGTGTAACGCGTTTAATCTTACAGCCTAATATTGCTGCACACCATATTCGTGAATGGTTTATTGAGAATGGCTGGGAGCTTATCCATGAAAAAATCGTAAAAGAAGACGGGAAAATTTATGAGATTTTAGTCGGAGAGCGAGGAGATATCGCAGTACCTTACTCTGAAAATAAACAAGCTGAATTATTTATGGGCCCATTTTTAATAAAAGAAAAAAGTGAGGCTTTTGTTGAAAAGTGGGAAGGAGAATTGAAAAACTTCCAAAATATTTTAAAGCAGTTAGAGCGTGCAGCAGAGTCTGAAGAGACAAAAGTGAAGCGTGCAGAAGTAGAAGCGAAAATGAAAATGATAGGGGAGGTTTTATCATGAGTAAAATTCCGAATGGCCATGAAATTATTTCTTTATTTGAAGGTATGTATCCGAAGCATTTAGCGATGGAAGGGGATAAGATTGGCTTACAGATTGGAGCGCTTAATAAACCTGTTCAGCACGTATTAATAGCGTTAGATGTAACGGAGGAAGTTGTGGACGAGGCGATTCAATTAGGAGCGAATGTCATTATTGCACATCACCCTCTAATTTTTAATCCGTTAAAAGCGATTCATACAGATAAGGCGTACGGAAGAATTATTGAAACGTGTATTAAAAATGATATTGCAGTTTATGCGGCCCATACAAATGTAGACATTGCTACAGGCGGGGTAAATGATTTACTTGCTGATGCATTAGGGTTACAAAATACAGAAGTATTAGTTCCGACATACGCAGAAGAAATGAAAAAAATTGCTGTATTTGTTCCAGTAACTCATGCAGAAGAGGTGCGCAAAGCTCTTGGAGATGCGGGTGCTGGTCATATCGGTAATTATAGCCACTGTACGTTCGGTAGTGAAGGGGTAGGTACGTTTATCCCTCGAGAAGGGACAAATCCTTATATCGGGGAAACTGGGCAGTTAGAGCGTGTGGACGAGGTGCGTATCGAAACGATTATTCCAGCTTCACTACAAAGAAAAATTATTAAAGCGATGTTGGTAGCTCATCCATATGAAGAAGTGGCATATGATATATATCCGCTGGATAATAAAGGTGAAACATTAGGTCTTGGTAAAATAGGATATTTACAAGAAGAAATGACACTTGGGCAGTTTGCTGAACACGTGAAACAATCATTACATGTGAAGGGTGCAAGAGTTGTTGGGAAGTTAGAAGATAAAGTGCGTAAAGTTGCTGTGCTTGGTGGTGACGGTAATAAATACATAAACCAAGCGAAATTTAAAGGGGCAGATGTATATGTAACGGGTGATATGTATTATCATGTTGCTCACGATGCGATGATGCTCGGTTTAAATATAGTTGACCCAGGACATAATGTTGAAAAAGTAATGAAGCAAGGCGTACAAAAACAATTGCAAAACAAAGTAGATGAAAAGAAATTTAATGTGCAAATTCATGCTTCGCAGTTACATACGGATCCGTTCACATTTGTATAAAAATAACGAAAACCGTTGCTCATGTAGGCAACGGTTTTTTATTATTGCTGTTTTTTTACTTTTACACGTGGCAAAATCTTTTGAAGTGGTACATTTCGAGTTCTGTCCCATGTAGCTGGATTCATTGGGTCATATTGCTCTAAGAAAGCTATAACCTCTTTCGTAATTGGCGTTGGAGTAGAAGCGCCTGCTGTAACTGCGACGTTTTCGATACCTTGTAGCCATTCTAATTGAATTTCACTTACATCTGCAACACGGTATGCTTTCGTACCAGCAATTTCTTGTGATACTTGAGCTAAACGGTTGGAGTTGTTACTTTTCGGATCACCGACAACAATTGTTAAATCCGCAACATCAGCTTGTTTAGCGACAGCTTCTTGGCGAACTTGAGTTGCTAAACAAATTTCCTTATGGAATTCTGCTGTTGGGAATTTTTTTTGGATGTCCTCCATTAAATGTTGAACATCCCATTGACTCATTGTTGTTTGATTCGTAACTAAAATTTTATCCGTTGGGATTTCTAATGTTCTTAAATCATCAGCTCTTTCGATAAGATGAACGATATCAGGTGCAATACCAACTGCGCCTTCTGGTTCTGGATGGTTTTTTTTGCCGATATAAATGACATGATATCCTTCAGCTTTCTTTGCTTCAATAAGGTCATGTGTTTTTGTAACGTCTGGACAAGTTGCGTCGATTGTCGTTAAACCTTTTTCTTTTGCACGTTGTTTAACTTCTGGAGAAACACCGTGTGCAGTAAAAATAACAGTACCAGAATCGATTTTATCTAAAATCTCTAATCGACTTGGGCCGTCTAATGTAATGATGCCATCCTCTTCGAAAGCATCTGTTACATGCTTATTGTGAACAATCATACCTAAAATATAAATGGGTCTCGGTAATGATTTATCTAATGCGGCGTTACGTGCAATAACCATCGCGTCAACAACACCGTAGCAATAACCACGAGGGGAAATTTTAACAATCTTCATGTGAGTAATCCTCTCCTTCTAAACAAGGGATACTTTTGTGCATAGTCCATTACATTATAAAGGAGGAGTGGATAGAAAACAAAGGATTGTTACACATATAGTTTTGGTTTTGTTGCTATTTGTTGAACAGGCTCTTCTGGTAATTCTTTTTCTATTATTGGCTCAATCACAATTTTTTTTCTTTTTCTCTTTTTTGGTGGAGGAGGTGGAGTGGCTACTACAACTTCTTCAGGCTGGTCTTCAGCTTGTTTTTCTTCCGTGCCTTTTCCAGAGGTGAGGATTTTAACAATGCTTGGTAGACTACGCATAATTGGACCGTATTGCTCGACGACAGGTCCTACTGATTGAACAACTTGGGATACTTTTTCGATATTATTTATCATATTAGTTGGATTCGAAATTAGATTTGAAAAAAAGCTTCCGATGCCGCTGCTAGATGTCGCCGCAGCTGTAGTTGTTGCAGCACCGCGCGTTTCATTTGATTCATACATTTGAGGTGGTATCATTTGTTGAGGATGTTGCTGCATATATGGTGGATATTGCTGTGAGTATTGTTGTTGGTATTGCTGCGGCGGTTGCTGGTGCATCATCGGTGGTCCTTCCATTTGCCGATAGGGAGGGACCATTTGCATGAAAGGCTCCGTAGGATCGTGTTTTTTAAAGAGTTTAGCAAGAAAACTTTTCTTTTTTTGTGCCATCGGTGGTAGTTGCGGAATTGGGTATGGTGTATAAGGATGTTGTCGTTGATTAGGGTGCATTTGTCCTATAGGGGATTGTGGATACATATGAGAAATCCTCCTTTCTTCAGTTAGGTATATACACATACAATATGCAGTGGAAGGAAAGAAGGTTAGTTTTTATGATGAAAACCTAAACTAAAGAAAAGATGGATTTTACTTGTAGATTTCGATATAATGTAGACTTGACTGATTTGTGCGCGCAGTAGAAATTTTAGAAAGAAGGTGTAACTTATGACACAACAAACTTTTACACAGTATGATTTTAAACCATTTTTAATAGATGCAGTTCGTGAACTACGCTTTTCAGAGCCGACAGGAATTCAACAGAAAATTTTCCCGGTTGTGAAAAAAGGTGTGAGTGTAATTGGACAATCCCAAACAGGTTCTGGGAAAACACATGCATACTTACTTCCTACATTAAACAGAATTGATGCAAGTCGTGAAGAAGTACAACTTGTTATTACAGCGCCTACTCGTGAGTTAGCACAACAAATTTACGAAGAAATCGTGAAATTAACAAAGTTCTGTACAGAAGAGCAAATGATTACAGCACGTTGTTTAATTGGTGGAACTGATAAGCAACGATCAATTGAAAAGTTGAAAAAACAACCTCATATTGTAGTTGGAACGCCAGGACGTATTAAAGACTTAGTAGAAGAAAAGGCGCTATTTGTTCATAAAGCAAATACTATTATTGTCGATGAAGCAGACCTAATGCTTGATATGGGATTCATTCAAGATGTAGATAAAATTGCGGCACGTATGCCTAAAAACTTGCAAATGCTAGTTTTCTCTGCAACGATTCCTCAAAAATTAAAACCGTTTTTGAAGAAATATATGGAGAATCCAGAACATATTCATATTAATCCGAAGCAAGTTGCAGCAGGAAATATTGAGCATTACCTTGTGCCTTCAAGACACCGTAATAAAATTGAATTAGTGAAAAATATGCTACTTCAATTTAAGCCGTATTTAGCAATTGTTTTCACTAATACGAAGAAAATGGCAGACCAAGTTGCTGATGGATTAACAGAGCGTGGCTTAAAGGTTGGACGAATTCACGGAGATTTATCACCGCGTGATCGTAAAAAAATGATGAAACAAATTCGTGATCTTGAATTCCAATATATTGTTGCGACTGATTTAGCAGCACGTGGTATCGATATTGAAGGGATTAGTCATGTTATTAACTATGAGCTTCCATCAGATTTAGATTTCTTCGTTCACCGCGTTGGAAGAACAGCACGTGCAGGTTATTCAGGTATTGCAGTGACGATTTATGATCCAGCAAATGAAGAAGCGTTAGATAGTTTAGAAAAACAACGTCATATCGAGTTTAAGCATGTAGATTTACGCGGAGATGAGTGGGCGGATTTAGGTGAACGTCGTCGTCGTAAGAGTCGTAAAAAACCAAGTGATGGACTGGATGTTATGGCAACGAAAGTTGTTAAAAAGCCGAAAAAAGTAAAACCAAACTATAAACGAAAACTTGCAACAGAACGTGAAAAAGTTAAGAAAAAATATAGCAATAAAAAAAGATAAGGGATTTCCCTTATTTTTTTTTATCTCGCTACTTGTGAGATAACCGATTGATGCGGGCTAATAATTAGTGAGGGATTAGAAACAACGTTGACTAAAGTTTCACTTTATCCGTTTAATTTCAGTGTAGAGTGCGGACTGTTTAAATAGTCATTTTAATTTGTGTAGTGCCTTTTTTATGAACAAACAATTCACTACATATTTCTACAAATTATGCTATCATTATATCTATTGTATATTGAAGAGGTGATTGTATGTTAAAGATTGGATCTCATGTTTCAATGAGTGGTAAGAAGATGTTATTAGCAGCAAGTGAAGAGGCTGTTTCATACGGTGCAACAACGTTTATGATTTATACAGGTGCACCACAAAATACGCGAAGAAAACCAATTGAAGAATTGAATATAGAAGCAGGAAGAAAACATATGGAACTGAACGGTATTGAAGAAATTATCGTCCACGCTCCGTATATTATTAATGTTGGGAATACGACGAAACCTGAGACGTTTCAATTAGGTGTTGACTTCCTTCGTATGGAAATTGAAAGAACGGCAGCATTAGGTGTGGCGAGACAAATTGTTCTTCACCCAGGAGCTCACGTTGGTGCAGGAGCAGAGGCTGGTATTCAACAAATTATTAAAGGGCTTAATGAAGTAATAACGCCAGAACAAACGGTTAATATTGCGCTAGAAACGATGGCAGGAAAAGGAACAGAATGCGGTCGTAGCTTTGAAGAAATTGCGAAAATTATTGATGGCGTAAAATATAATGAAAAGTTATCTGTATGTTTTGATACGTGTCATACGCACGATGCAGGTTATGATATTGTCAATGATTTTGACGGTGTGTTAAACGACTTTGATAAGATTGTTGGGATAGATCGTTTACAAGTACTTCATATTAACGATAGCAAAAATGTCCGCGGAGCTGGAAAAGACCGTCATGAGAATATTGGTTTTGGTCATATTGGCTATAAGGCATTGCATCACATTGTGCATCACCCGCAACTAAAGCACGTACCAAAAATTCTTGAAACACCGTATGTAGGTGAAGATAAAAAAGATAAGAAGCCACCATATAAATTAGAAATCGAAATGCTGAAAAATGGTACTTTTGATGAAGGACTTCTTGAAAAAATTAAAGCGCAATAAGGAGGGGGTTTTCCCCTCCTTATTTTAATAGTTGTTGAAATAAAGTATTTACTTGTTGGGCAGTGGCAGGAGAGGTTACTTTTGCGATTTGTTTTAAGAGCTCTAGTCGCTCGGTATTATCGTAAATGTTAATATTTTTCCCTTTCATAAGTAAAACGATTCTATCAGCTTGTGCAGTTGTAATTGAAACTTCGTATTCTTTACTATATTTCAATAACTCTTTTGTAGAAATATGATTTAATTTTTTGTTCACAATTTGTTTAATGAGATTCATCGTGTTGTCCTCCTTCACCGTTCTTCTATCGAAATATATGTACGCATAGCTTGTATATATTCGTCTAAAGGTGCATTTTTTCCATGGGGAAAAGAAGCGTATGTTATAATATAAGAACAAAACTATAGAGAAAGAGTATAAGGAGGACTTATGGAAAAAAAGCAACATCGGAAAGAAAGTGTTATTCATCTCGTATATCGTTTAGTTATGATTGTCTTTGGGGCAGCATGTGCGGCGGTAGCGATTGAACTATTTTTAATGCCAAATAAAATTATTGATGGTGGAATTATTGGTATTTCTCTTATATTAGATTATCTTACTCCTAATATTTGGTGGTTAAGTTTTTCTACTTTAGTTGTTATCCTCAACATTCCGTTTATGTACTCCGGATATAAGCAAATTGGAAAAACATTCATGTTATCCTCAGCATTTGGGATTGTAGCTTTAGCATTTATTGAATCAACGTTGCATGCTGTTCCGCCATTTACAACAGAGCCAATTTTAGCAACAGTTTTTGGCGGTCTTATTTTAGGTCTTGGTGTAGGACTTGTTATTCGTCATGGTGGATCGTTAGACGGGACAGAGATTATGGGGATTCTATTAACGAAGAAATTACCGTTTTCTGTTGGTGAATTCGTAATGTTTGTGAACTTATTCATTTTTGCATGGGCAGCATTTGTGTTTGGTGTTGAACAAGCAATGTATTCTGTTATGACGTACTATATCGCATTTAAAACAATTGATACGGTAATCCAAGGATTGGACGAAACGAAAGCAGTTTTAATAGTATCGGATCAATATGAGGAAGTATCAAATGCAATTTTACACCGCCTTGGTCGTGGAACAACAAAACTTGTTGCTAAAGGTGGTTATACAGATAAAGAAAAAGAAGTTATTTATGCAGTTGTAACGCGTCTTGAAGTGACAAAGTTAAAATCAATTGTGCACGAAATTGATGAAAATGCATTTGTTACTATTATGAGCACGCAAGAGACAAATGGTGGTAAGTTTAAATCGGCAATTCATTAAAAAATGATTTGTAATATCTTTTAAAAGCAGAGAAAATTTCTCTGCTTTTTGTTATAATAATAAGGTTTCTGGAAATAAAGAATATATTTTGGGCAGATTGGTTTACAACTATAATAAGCTGTACTATAATTCAAATAGAGATAAATCGGAATCATTCTGAATTAAAATAGGTGAGATGCTATGAATAATATATTGGAAATAGAAGGGCTAACGTTTCGATATGAAGATCGAAACGTGTTAGAAGATATTAATTTGCAAGTTCCGAAGGGAGCTTTTTTAGGTTTAGTTGGACCGAATGGTTCAGGGAAATCGACTTTACTTAAATGTTTATTGGGTGTTTTAAAGCCGAAGCAAGGAAATATTCGATTGTTTGGCATTGATAGTAAAAAATTCAAAGAGTGGAATAAAGTTGGTTATGTATCTCAAAAGGCAAACAGCTTTAACTCAGGTTTCCCGGCAACTGTTTTTGAGGTTGTTTCAATGGGACTTGTTTCGAAAAAAGGTCTTTTTCGCTTTTTTACGAAAGACGATAAGGAGAAAGTAGAAAAAGCAATTGCTGATGTAGGTATGAGCGAGTTTCAAGGACGTAATATTGGAGAACTTTCTGGTGGGCAACAACAACGTGTATTTATTGCTCGTGCACTTGTAAGTGATCCAGAATTGCTTATTTTGGACGAGCCTACTGTTGGGATCGATGTGAAAAATGTGGAAAGTTTCTATGAGATACTAGAGGACTTAAACAAAAGATTAGGAATCACGTTAATTCTTGTTACTCATGATATGGGAGCTGTTACTGAAAAAGTAACACATGTTGCATGCTTAAACCAACATTTGCATTTCCATGGGAATGTAGAGAAATTCCGAGAGTTAGAAGATGCAGAAATGTCGATTTTATATGGACATCATGTTCATCGCTTAGAACATGAGCATCACGGGAGGATATAATGATACAGGATTTTTTACAATATGATTTTTTACGTAATTCTTTATACGCGGGTATTTTAATAGGGCTTGTCGCACCGCTTATCGGCGTGTTCGTTGTGATTCGCCGCATGTCGCTTATTGCGGATGCATTAAGTCATGTGACATTATCAGGAATTGCAGCAAGTTTATTACTTGAAAAGACAATCTTTACTGGTGGGTTTTTAAACCCTCTATATATGGGAATGTTTTTTTCAATCGGTGGAGCATTGCTAATTGAAAAATTACGTACTGTATATAAACATTATCAAGAGTTAGCAATTCCCATTATACTTTCAGCTGGGATGGGGATTGGAGTTATCTTCATTTCACTTGCTAATGGATTCAATACGGATTTATTTAGTTATTTATTTGGTAGTGTAAGTGCTGTAACAAGCACGGATTTAATTATTATTGGTATAGTAGCAATTGTTGTTATTGCAACGATTGTTTTATTATACAAAGAGTTGTTTTTACTATCATTTGATGAGGAATACGCTGTATCAACCGGTTTGAGTGCAAAGTGGATTCACTTTATCTTCATTATATTAGTTGCTCTTGTAATTGCCGTATCAATGCGTGTTGTAGGTGTTCTTCTCGTATCATCATTAATGACGTTACCAGTTGCAGCAAGTATTCGTATTGCTAAAGGATTTAAACAAACAATTTTCTTTTCCATTTTATTTGGTGAAATTGCAGTAATTGGTGGAATGTTTGCTTCGTATCAACTTGATCTAGCACCAGGTGGTACAATTGTTATGATAGCAGTTCTTATTTTAATCGGTGCGATTTTATGGAAGAAGAAAAAAACTGCATAAAGTAGGGATAGGTATGAATCTAACAGAAGCTTTACGCCTAATGAAAGAAAAAGGATACAAACATACGGGGAAAAGGGAAGAGATGCTAAGATTATTCGCGGCGCATAATCGTTATTTAACTGCGAAAGATGTTTTAGAACATATGAAGGATGATTATCCAGGGCTTAGTTTTGATACGATTTATCGTAACTTAACGGTTTTTGCTGAAATTGGTGTTTTAGAACAAACGGAATTAAGTGGTGAAAAACATTTTCGTTTTACATGCTCTATTATGGAACATCATCACCATTTCATTTGTTTAGATTGTGGTGGTACGAAAGAAATTACTTCCTGCCCAATGGATTTTATGAATAAAGATTTTAAAGGTTATGAGGTAACAGGGCATAAGTTTGAAATATATGGTCGTTGTCCAAAATGTGCAAAATGAGAGACTCGTCGGTTATATAACTGACGAGTTTTTGATTTAAATGTAAAAAGAAGGTTGCTCACAAAAATTGTGGACAACCTTCTTTTTTATTGTTCTTGTGTTTCTTTTTCTTTATCTCGTTCGGCAGCCATTTCAGCAGCGATTACATCGATTTCTTTTTTCAGTTCTTCTACCATTGTTTCTTCTGGTACTTTACGAACGACTTGCCCTTTACGGAATAATAAACCTTCTCCGCGTGCACCTGCAATACCGATATCAGCTTCACGAGCTTCACCAGGACCGTTTACAGCGCAGCCAAGTACTGCAACCTTAATTGGAACTTGAAGTGTAGAGATGTATTCTTCTACTTCATTAGCGATGCTAATTAAATCAATCTCAATACGACCACAAGTTGGACAAGAAATAAGTGTTGCGGCATTAGATGCAAGACCGAATGACTTTAATAGTTCACGAGCAACTTTTACCTCTTCCACTGGATCAGCACTTAATGAGATACGAAGTGTATTTCCGATACCTTTACTTAAAATTGCTCCAAGACCAGCGGCGCTTTTTACAGTTCCAGCAAACAATGTTCCTGATTCTGTAATACCTAAATGTAATGGATAATCAAAAGCACGAGCAGCTTTTTCGTATGCTTCAATTGCTAAGTTAACATCAGAGGCTTTCATTGATACGATAATATCGTGGAAATCTAAGTCCTCTAAAATTTTAATATGGTGCAGTGCACTCTCAACCATACCGTCAGCAGTTGGGTATCCATATTTCTCTAAAATGTGACGTTCTAATGAACCAGCATTTACACCGATACGGATTGGAATACCGCGCTCTTTCGCAGCGTTTACAACAGCTTCTACTTTATGGCGACGTCCAATGTTACCTGGATTGATACGTACTTTATCAATGCCGCCTTCGATTGCTTTTAAAGCAAGGCGATAATCAAAATGAATATCAGCAACAAGTGGAATGTTGATTTGTTTTTTAATATCAGCAATAGCATTTGCTGCGCGTTCGTCTGGAACAGCAACACGGACGACTTGACAGCCAGCTTCTTCTAAACGTTTAATTTCAGCAACTGTAGCCTCAACATCATGTGTTTTTGTTGTCGTCATACTTTGTATAATTAATTCATTGTTACCGCCAATTGTTAAATTACCGACTTTAACTGGACGTGTTTTTGTACGATGAGTCATTTCATTCACGAATAGATCGCTCTCCTTATAAAAGAAGTTTCTTATTTTAGTCCCTTACATCAATGATAGTATGTGTGAGAAAGGGCTATAGAAACCAAAGTACTCGGTTTCACTTTTACTATTGTATCAGCGCCTTTATATAATTGACAAGGATTAAGTGATTACTTATTGATATAAGGGGAATTTATAAGACTTTCCAACTTGAATTTTTGTGGCAGATGTATTTTTATTTAATTGTTTAAAATCATCAATTACCTTTTCAATAGAAGGAATTTTTTTCTTATTAATTGCTTCTGTAATAGAAAGAACCGTATCACCAGTTTTTACTTCAATTGCTTTATACGCTGCATCTGCTTCTTTTTCTGTTTCTTTCTCTTTATTTTGTTTTGTATCTGTATTTTCTTTATTTATTGTTTGGGCAGCAGTTGTTTTTTTGTATGAACTTAACATCGGTAAAGTACCGATTTTTATATCGTAATAAAATATATAACCGAGAACAAGCACGAATAAGAGTATACCTAATCTCTTCATATCCTTCACTCCTTTGCTAGGAATATATGCTTGTCCAAAAAAAAAATGCCTATTTAGGCATTTTTTTTATAATTCTTGTTTTTCTTTCGGTTTTGGAACTTCTTTAATCGTTAAGTATAGAACGATTAAAACAACTGCAATGTAAATAAACGTTGCACCAGGTACGTTTATTTTGAATAAATCCATAATCATAAAGAAGATTGTTGGAATTGTGTAGCTGTAAGCAGTTAATGTCCAAACTTGTTTATAAGATAATTTGCGCTGACCACTCATGGCAGAACCGATGAAGGCAAGTAACGTAACTCCTACAAAGGTAATAAATAATTGGAACAAATACAGTAAAAACCCAATAACGAATAATAAGATTGGATAAATACTGTCAAATAAAGAAATGAAATCTTGTAAATCTTTCTTCTCAAGAGATGCACCTAATAAGTCATTATAGGAGTATGTTTGTGTTTGGCCATTTCCCATGGAGACTACTTTATCTTTTAAAACAAATAAACCTGTTTTATTTTGATATTTTTCTAGGTCTGTTGAATTTGGATCAAATACGAAAAGTGCATTTCCATCTTCTTTTTCGATAGGTTGATCGATATCAGCTTTGAGCTCACCATTTTCAATTTTAAAATCAGGTAAATCTTTTTCGATTACTTGATTTACCATGTTAACGCCATCTTGAATAACGCTACCGTACAAGAAAGTTCTTGGAATAGTAGTGATTAGGCAAAGGAGCATAATATACAAAATGGTTTTACCGATTTTTTGAAATCGGAAAAGCGCCATATCTTTAGGCGAATATACGCTTTTTGCTATTTGGGTAAATATGGACATAGATTCACTTCCTTTATGTATGTATAAAATCATTGTAACGTACGAATCTAGAGAAGCTCAAGATATATTATATTTACATATAGTAGAGAGGACTAAATTTCTTCTTATTAATTTTCTACTTTTGAAGAAGAAAAATGCAATTGACACTTTTCTTTTGTATATGGTAAATTTATCTTACATTTCTCAAACAAAATATCCGATAGGAATTTAGTTGTTTTTCAATGTCATATACATAATTGTGGACCCTTAGCTCAGCTGGTTAGAGCAGACGGCTCATAACCGTCCGGTCGTAGGTTCGAGTCCTACAGGGTCCATATCCATTTCACATGTTTATTATGTCAGCAGGAAGCTTCCTTGTAGAAGGGAGCTTTTTTTACGGAATATATGAGCATTTTAATTGAAAAGAAGTGGGAATTTTGCTACTTTAATGATAGCAAGACAAAGCGATTTAGTTGTTTGCACCCTATGGCAATTAGGGTAGAATGAAGTTGTATGTCACATATGTAGTGACAATACATAAACCGGGAGGAATATAACAATGGCAAAACACGAATTACCAAATTTACCTTATGCGTATGATGCTTTAGAACCTCACTTTGATAAAGAAACAATGAACATCCATCATACAAAACATCACAACACGTATATTACAAACTTAAACGCTGCTTTAGAAGGTCATGCAGAATTAGCTGACAAAAGCGTTGAAGAATTAGTTGCAAACTTAAACGAAGTACCAGAAGCAATCCGTACAGCAGTACGTAACAATGGTGGCGGACATGCTAACCACACATTCTTCTGGACAATCCTATCTCCAAACGGTGGCGGACAACCAGTAGGCGAACTTGCAACTGCGATTGAAGCGAAATTCGGTAGCTTCGATGCATTCAAAGAAGAATTCGCAAAAGCTGGCGCAACTCGCTTCGGTTCTGGTTGGGCATGGTTAGTAGTAAACAATGGTGAGCTAGAAGTAACAAGCACTCCAAACCAAGATTCTCCTCTAACTGAAGGTAAAACTCCAGTTATCGGTTTAGATGTTTGGGAGCATGCATACTACTTAAATTACCAAAACCGTCGTCCTGACTACATCGGTGCATTCTGGAACGTTGTAGATTGGAACGCTGCTGAAAAACTTTACCAAGAAGCAAAATAATTAAAGTTAATACAGATAGAAAAAAGCTAGGAGTTTTCTCCTAGCTTTTTTCTATGCTCTCTTTTTACATAATTGGGCTTGTCTTTGGAAGACTAGAACATGAAGTAAAGGAGAGTTGTGTATGAAGTGGAAACATGTAATTGGTGATGTTGAAGTGAATCGAGATTTAGTATTATTGCTCGTTATAGGAGGTTTATACACGCTCGCAATTTCTTTATCGAATACGTTTGTAAACATTTATTTATGGAAGCAAACACAAAATTATGTGAATCTGGGCTTGTATAATTTGGCCAGCGTTGTATTGCAACCTCTAACATTTCTTGTGGGCGGGAAATTAGCGAAGCGTATTGATCGCTCGATTTTATTGCGAATAGGCGTAGGCACGTTAGCTGTTTTTTTTATCGTTGTTTTAGTAGCGGGAAAAAGTGCATCTCACTATATTTTACTAATGGGAGCCCTTTTAGGAGTTGGTTACGGTTTTTATTGGCTCGCTTTTAACTTGTTGACATTTGAGATTACAGAACCAGAAACAAGAGATTTTTTTAACGGTTTTCTCGGACTTCTTACATCTTTCTCTGGAATGATTGGGCCGATAGCAGCAGGATATACAATTTCACGTATGGAAAAATGGAGTGGTTATACTGTCGTTTTCTTCCTCTCGTTAATGCTATTTGCGATTGCAGTCGTTCTAAGCTTTTTTTTATCAAAGAGGGAATGTGAAGGGCGCTATGAAATTGTGCAAGTATTGAAAGAGCGGCAAGTTGATAAAAACTGGGGAGGAATTACACGCGCTCACTTCTTCCAAGGTTTGAGAGAAGGAACGTTTATTTTCGTTATTTCGGTATACGTCTATTTAGCATCTGGTAGTGAGTTCGCATTAGGGAAATATAGTTTAGTTAATTCAGCTGTATCATTTGTATGCTATTATTTAGTCGCCCGTATGTTAAAGAAAGAATGGCGAAAAAAAGCAATTTTAATTGGGGGCATTATTTTATATGCGGTTGTATTTTTAGTTATTTTCAATGTTACATACACGAAATTACTTATTTATGCAGCATGTATCGCGATTGCATATCCTATTTTACTCGTTCCGTACGGATCCATGACATACGATGTAATTGGTAGAGCAAAACAGGCGAGAGAATGGCGTGTAGAATATGTAGTTGTCAGGGAATTATGGTTAAATGCCGGAAGAATTTGTTCCATTTTAAGTTTTTTATGTGCTGTAATATTCTTTCCTCCTGAAAAAAGTTTACCGTTCTTACTATGTATTTTAGGAGCTGGACATTTTCTTATTTATTTTGCGGTTAAAAATGTCAAATATGATGAGGGAAATGCGGATAAAACAAGTGTTGTAGCGCAAGGAGCCACGCAGAATCAAACTGAACCAGAAGGTTAACTTCTCGCTTGTTTTATGCTAGAATAGAAAAAGATGTAAGACAGCAGTGAGGACACCTGTATGAAGGTGTCCCTTTCACATTACATAGCTGTTGGTAGAGGGGGTTTGTATGAGCAAGAAACAGAAGCAAACAAAGAAAAAGACCCACGTTCCTTTTCGATTAAACGTGTTGTTTTTTTGCGTGTTTTTAATGTTCTCCGCGGTTATTGTAAGGCTTGGATACGTACAAATTGTTCGTGGTGAGGAATATAAAAATGAAGTTGAGAAAAAAGAAAATTCAACGATTAGTAATCCTGTACCGCGCGGGAAAATATTTGATCGTAATGGACAACCTGTCGTAGATAATGAGCCTATTCGTACCATTACATTTACAAAAATGAAGGGATCAACTGCACCGGATCGCTTAGAAACGGCGAAAAAGTTAGCAGATTTAATTGAAGTCCCAACAGATAAGTTAACAGATCGCGATAAAAAAGATTACTGGCTTTCTTTACATAAAAAAGAAGCAGAGGGAAAAATCACAAAAAAAGATCGTGAAGAGTTAAAAGCGAATAAAATTGACGATAAAGAATTTGATGAGCGTCAACGAAATCGTGTGACAGAAGAAGAGATTAATCAATTATCAGCAAAAGATTTAGAAATACTTGCAATTAAAAGTAAGATGGAAAGCGGATATGCAATGACGCCGCAAATCGTTAAAAAAGGTGCAACAGAAGAAGAGTACGCGATTATTAGTGAGAATTTAGCGAAGCTACCAGGTGTAGATACAAATGTTGACTGGGAGCGAAAATATAAGTATGATGATATGTTCCGAAGTGTACTTGGTGGTGTAACTTCTTCTGATGAGGGGTTACCGAGAGAGAGATTAGATTACTATCTTGTTCGCGATTATAATCGTAACGATCGCGTAGGAAAAAGTTACCTTGAGCAACAGTACGAAGATAGCTTACACGGTACAAAATCCGAAGTGAAAAATGTTACAGATAAAGACGGTAATATTTTAGAAACTATTAATGTGTCACAAGGACAACGAGGTAATGACCTCAATTTAACAATTGATATGGAATTACAGAAGCGTGTAGAAGAGATTATTACGAAAAACTTAATGAAATTTAAAGGGAGCGAACCCCTTTTAGACCGTGCATTCGTTGTAATGATGAATCCAAAAAATGGTGAAGTTTTATCTATGGCGGGGAAACAATTAGTGAATGAAGGCGGCGAAACGAAAGTAAATGACTTTGCGTTAGGTACCATGACAAGTACTTATCCGATGGGTTCAACTGTAAAAGGTGCAACATTACTTACTGGATATCAAACTGGTGCGATTCAGCCAGGGGCAGTACAATTAGATGAACCAATTAAATTAAAAGGTACACCTACGAAGTCATCTTGGAAAACGATGGGGTATATTAATGACCTTACAGCGTTAAAAATGTCTTCTAACGTTTATATGTTTAAAACAGCGATGAATATCGCTGGGGTTCCATATGTGCGAGGCGGTACGTTAGATATTCCGCAAAGCGCATTCGATACTATGCGTTACTATTTTGGTCAGTTTGGACTTGGTGTAAAAACAGGCATTGATTTACCAAATGAAACTGCTGGTCAAATAGGTAAAGGAAATCAACCAGGTTTCTTATTAGATTTAGCAATTGGACAGTATGATGCGTATACACCGCTCCAATTAGCGCAATATATTTCGACGATTGCCAATGGTGGATATCGTATGCAACCGCAAGTTGTAAAGGAAATTCGTCAGCCATCGGCGAAGCCAGAGGAAATTGGAAAAGTTGTTCAATCCATGGAACCGAAAGTGTTAAATCGTGTTGATATGCCTGAATCGCAAATTAAACGTGTTCAAGAAGGATTTAGACAAGTGTTTAACGATTCAGGTGGTACAGCTACAAAATACTTTACAGGTGCACCATATAAGGCAGCTGGGAAAACGGGTACCGCTCAAACTGTATATGGCGGAGATAAAGAGATTGGTAGAAAAGCAAACGGTGAGCGTGTTGAAACCTATAACTTAACATTAGTAGGTTATGCGCCACTTGAAGACCCGGAAGTAGCATTCTCTGTTGTTGTGCCGTGGGTACATGATGATAAAACAGGAATTAATGGATATATTGGTCGTGAAATAATGGACGCTTACTTTGATTTGAAAAAACAAGCATTAACTGGTGAAGCTCCAAAAGATGAAAAAGAGAAAAAAAATAATACGCAAGGTGATGAATAAAAAAGTTGTAAAAAAAGCACACTATCTGAAAAGATAGTGTGCTTTTTTTTATGCTTTATGCATATGGTTTAGTAAATGTGGACAAGCATAAAGTGTTAAAAAACAGCACATAGTTTCAAAAATAACAAGATGAATGCGTACATTCGTGTATTGTCCTGCGTGATAGGAAGATAACAGTTTTATCCCACAAAAGCCCGATTGGTGAGGGCTAATAATCAGTAGGGGATGGAAGGCCCACACTGATTAAAGTTTCACTTTATGGATGATTAGAAAAGCTTCTGCACCTAAATCACAAAACTTTAGATCAAATTTGTATGTATAGTAATTTTTGTGGAACTTTACAAAACTTTTACAAACAATTAAAACCGAATTAATAGTTTAGCAGTATTCTTATATCTGTAATCCTGTTATTTCCGGTTACTTCTAGGAGGAAGAACACGTGAAATGGATGAGCGTTTCGATTAAAGTTTTGACATTATCGACATGTTTCCTTTGTTGTAGCATGTCTACTGCATTTGCTTCAAATGAAATGGGAGAAGTGAGAGTTGATGGATCCTCAACGGTTTTTCCTATTATAGAGGCAGTAGCAGAGGAATATACAAAGGTTCATCCAAACGTGAAAATTTCTATTAGTATTTCTGGGACAGGAGGAGGATTTAATCGTTTCAGTAAAGGAGAAGTAGATATAAACAATGCTTCGAGAGTGATGAAACAGGTAGAAGAAAATGCGATGAAGAAAAACGCTATTCAGTTTACACCGTTTGAGGTTGCTTACGATGGTCTTACGATTGTTGTAAATCGTCAAAATACGTGGGTAAACAATATGACGATAGACGAGTTACGTCTATTATGGAGTGAAGATGGATGCTTAAAACGGTGGTCACAAATTCATTCATCATGGCCGCGTGAACAAGTGAAATTTTATGCGCCAGGCGTAGACTCTGGTACTTATGATTATTTTCAAAATGTCATCTTACAAAAAAATCGCCTTGTAAAAATGGTCTCTTTGTCTGAAGACGATCAAGTTATTTTGCAAGGGGTAATGAATGATAAAAATGCCATTGCTTTTGTAGGATATGCTTATTATATGGCCAATCGAGATAAGGTGAAAGCAATAAAAGTGAATGGTGTATTTCCAACGAAAGAGACCATTCAATCGGGTACGTATAAGCCATTATCTAGGCCGCTCTTTACTTATGTGAATCATGCATCCATCCGAAATAAAAGTAGTGTAGCAAATTATGTTGAGTTTATGATTAAGCATGTTGGAAAGCTTGCTGAAGAGGTCGGATATGTAAAAATACCAGAAGAAAAATATAATGAACAGCTGCGAATGTTAACAGAAATAAAAAGGTAATGTCAGGGTGGAAAGGGGTTTTCATCTTTGGCTCATAATGACAAAAGTCAAATTACATTTTCTGTACAACATTTGATTGAGAGAAATACAAATAGAAGAAGAAAAACGCAGCGAATCAATCGAATTGTTCCGTTAATACTAAAAGCAATTGCTAGCGTGTCCATTGTAACGACACTTGGAATTATTATTACGTTGGCAAATGAAACAATTATGTTTTTTCAAAAGATACCATTGTATTCTTTTTTGACTGAGAAAGAATGGTTACCTTTTTTTGAAGATCCGAAATTCGGTATATTACCACTTATATGTGGAACAATTCTTGTAACAGCAATTGCTATGGTTGTAGCAATTCCTATTGGTTTAGGTTGTGCCGTATTTTTAAGTGAATATGCTTCAAATGGTGCCCGGAAAATACTAAAACCGTTGTTAGAACTATTAGCAGGCATCCCGACAATTGTATATGGCTTTTTCGCATTAACAGTTGTCACACCACTTTTACAACGGATTATACCAGATTTGCAGTTCTTTAATGCTATTAGCCCAGGCATCGTTATAGGTTTTATGATGATACCTACGATTGCGTCTCTCTCTGAAGATGCGATGAGAGCTGTGGCAAAAGGCATTAAAGAAGCCTCGTTAGCACTAGGAGCAACTCGTTTTGAGATGGTCAAACAAGTGGTGTTTCCATCAGCTTTTACGGGTATAATGGCAGCGATTATATTAGCAGCTTCTAGAGCAATTGGTGAAACGATGATTGTTGTTATTGCAGCCGGATCAACACCTAATGTATCGATAGATCCGACCCATTCCATTCAAACATTAACAGCATATATTGTACAAGTGAGTTTAGGGGATGCTCCGCACGGAACAATTACTTATTACAGCATGTATGCTGTAGGTGCGACGCTATTTATGTTTACTTTTTTTATGAATATTATTTCGCAATATATTATGCGCCGTTTTAGGAAGGTGACATAATATGCGGATGCTAAACCATAAAAAAATACAAGAAAATATGGCATCACGTTTTTTGAAAGATCGAATTTACAAGTTGTTTTTTTATATAGCAATTTTGTTTTCTGTAGCAATACTTTTTATATTGCTGGTTCAAATTTTTGAAAAGGGTATAAGTTATCTTTCAATAGATTTCTTTACAAACTTCGCGTCACGTAATCCGAAAGAAGCAGGGATTGCTGCTTCTTTATCAGGGACAGTATTATTTATGAGCATTGTTATACCGGTCTCTTTTATATTTGGAGTCGGAACAGCTCTTTATTTAGAGCATTACGCGAAGGACTCCGTCTTTAAAAAGTTAATAGAACTAAATAACCAAACGTTAGCAGGGGTACCTTCCGTTGTGTTTGGTTTACTCGGATTAACTATTTTTGTATATGCTCTCCACTTAGGAGAGAGCATAGTCGCGGCGGCACTGACAATGAGCTTGCTCGTCTTACCAACTGTTGTTGTAGCGAGTCAAGAAGCGATTCGAGCTGTACCGAGTTCATTATTAGAGGCTTCTTACGGATTAGGTGCTACGAAGTGGCAAACAATGTATCAAATTGTATTGCCGGCAGCTTTGCCAGGGATTGTAACGGGATGTACTTTAGCGGTATCAAGAGCAATTGGTGAAGCAGCACCATTGTTAGTTATTGGGGCACTTGCATTTGCAAATTATGTTCCGTTCAGTATGCTTGATAGATTTACGGTTTTACCAATTCAAATTTTTAATTGGATGAGTAGACCACAAGAAGAATTTCAGTATGTAGCAGCAGCTGGGATGATTGTTTTGCTAGGATTGCTGCTCTTTATAAATATATTTGTCTTATGGTTACGAAATCGAAAATAAGTTGGAAGTGGATGAAAGGGGAATTCAAATGGTAGCAACAGTAGTAAATGTACAGGTGAAAAATGAAGAGAAAATCGAGACAGCACCAAAGAAAGTAGTATTTGATACGAAAAATTTAAACTTATGGTACGGAGAAGATCACGCTTTAAAAGATATCAATTTAAGTATTCATGAGAATGAAGTTACAGCAATTATCGGTCCAAGTGGTTGCGGTAAATCAACGTACTTAAAAACGCTAAATCGAATGGTAGAGTTAGTGCCTATAGTTCGAACTACAGGTGTTATCGAATATAGGGAACGAAACATATTTGATAAGTCATATCCGGTTGAAGAATTGCGTACGCATGTGGGAATGGTGTTCCAAAAGCCAAATCCATTCCCAAAATCTATTTATGAAAATGTAGCATATGGTCCGAAAATTCATGGTATTCGTGATAAAAAAACACTTGATGAAATCGTTGAAAAAAGCTTGCGCGGGGCAGCGATTTGGGATGAGTTAAAAGACCGTTTGCATGATAACGCCTACGGTTTATCTGGTGGACAGCAACAACGTCTATGTATTGCACGCTGCTTAGCGATTGAGCCAGACGTTATTTTAATGGATGAGCCAACATCGGCGCTAGATCCAATTTCAACATTAAAAGTAGAAGAACTAATTCAGGAGTTAAAGAAAGATTTTAGTATTGTTATCGTAACGCACAACATGCAACAAGCAGCACGTATTTCAGATAAAACTGCTTTCTTCTTAAGTGGGGAAGTTGTGGAATATACAGAGACAAACAAACTATTTACAACACCTGCAGATAAGCGTACAGAAGACTACATTACAGGACGATTTGGTTGATATCGTTGTAAGGCTAAGAGTAAATGCCCTCTTAACAGAGGGCGTTTCTTATTTTTACCTCATTTTAAAGGGAAGTAATATTTCTTTTATCTCAAAGCCTTAATAAATATATTAGAGGCTAGATAGGGGATTAATATATAATGACACATAATATTGAGGGGGAAGAAACAATGGTAAGAGAACAGTTTCAAGGTGACTTAAAAACGTTACAGCAAAAGGTGATTGAACTTGGTGAGTTAGCAAGAGAAGCTTTATTAATTGCTATGGAAGGTCTTCACAACAGGGATGTAGAGAAAGCGTTAGAAGTCATTGATGGGGATTATCGCATGGATAATTTAGAAGAGGAAATAAATGACCTTGCGCTTATGCTTATTACAAAACAGCAGCCTGTAGCAAGTGATTTAAGAAGAATTTTCATTTCAATTAAAACAGCGACAGACTTAGAACGTATTGCAGACCATGCTGTTAATATTGCGAAATCAACAATTCGTCTTGGAGAAAAAGAAGTGGTTGTTAGCTTGCATAATCTTGAGGAAATGTTTGAGATTGCTCATAAAATGTTAAATTTAGCATTAGAAGCATACGAGCAAGAAAATTTAACTTTGGCTAAACAAATTGCTGAAATGGATGACTCAGTTGATGAAATATATGGAAAGGCGATTCGTGAATTTATATCTTCTATCCCTGGGCAACCAGAAGCGATTACACAAATTACACAACTATCCTTTGTTGCAAGATATATTGAGCGTGTAGCAGATCATATTACAAATATTGCTGAGAATGTATTTTATTTAGTAAAAGGAAAGCATTATTTATTGAATGAGTAGGGAAAAAAGTAGGTGATGAGAAATCACCTGCTTTTTTTAGTCAAAACATGACAAAAAAAGCTCGTTGTTTCCTTTAGTTTATGATGATAAGATGTATCATAATTAATGGAAAAATAAGTACATAATTGTTAATAATGTCTTATTAATAATTTTACCAAGTTAATAGTAAGCGCTTTCTTTTGGCTGGAATTTAAAAGATACATTCATGTATAAAGTGAAACTTAAATGAGTGGTTTTTATTTTTATCTCACACTGATTATTAGTCCGCACCAATCGGGCATTAACTGCCAGTTAATGCGGGGGAAATGATATACATATGGTATACGGAGTTATTGAAACATTATATAAGTGGAGGCTGAAGTATATGAAGGGGGTTATTTTAGCTGGAGGAAAAGGGAGACGCCTTAGACCATTAACGTGTAATACTCCAAAACCGATGTTACCGTTGTTAGAAAAACCAGTTCTTGAATACAATATTGAATTATTACGTCAGCATGGTATTCGTGAAATTGCAATTACAGTTCAATATATGAGTACTGCCATTAAGCAATACTTTGGTGATGGTAGTAAATGGGGAGTTGACTTGTATTATTTTGAAGACTCTCCTCCGCTTGGAACAGCAGGAAGCATTAAGCAAGCGGAAAGTTTTTTAGATGAAACATTTGTTGTTATTAGTGGGGATGCACTAACTGACTTTCAATTGTCAGAAGGAATTGCATTTCATGAACAGAAGAAGAGAATGGTAACGATGTTTGCGAAAGAAGTAGAAAATCCACTCTCCTTTGGGTTAGTTGTAATGAATAAAGAACAAGAAGTTATACGATATATAGAGAAACCGAGTTGGAATGAGGTTGTTTCTAATGTTGTGAATACAGGTATTTATATAATGGAGCCGGAAATTTTTTCTTACATACCATCCATGGAATTTTTTGATTTCAGTCATGATGTGTTTCCGTTATTGGCAAATAAAAACGCGTTATTTGCATATTTATCAGAAGATTATTGGCTAGATATTGGTACATTTGATCAATATCGGCAAGCACAATTCGATTTGTTGACGAAAAAATTGAAAGTACCTATTCCATATACAGAAGTATTACCGATGGTGTGGATGGGGGAAGGTGTAACAATTGGGAAAGGGACGAAAATTCATGGTCCTTCTTTTATTGGAGAAGGAGCAATGATTGGTGCGGGGGCTGTAATTGAACCGTACTCTATTATCGGAAAAAATAGTATCGTTTCAAGTTATTCTCATCTTCAAAAAAGTATTGTTTTTGCGAATGCTCATATAGGAAAAAATTGTGAGTTATTAGAAACAACAATAGGAGAGCATACAATGGTCGAAGATGACGTTACACTCTTTCAAAAAAGTATTGTAGCGGACCATTGTCATATCGGGAAAAGTACAGTAATTAAGCAAAAAGGAAAACTATGGCCATATAAGGAGATAGATAGTCATTCAGTAGTAGGTTCTGCCGGTGTTCAAGAGAGTGAAAAGAGTGCAGGATGGCTACAAAAAAGCCGGATTGTAGGAAGAGGTAATGTTGAAATTACCCCTCAATTTATTGTGAAAGCTGCAATGGCTTATGGATCTCTTTTGACAAAGGGGGAGAGTATATTAATCGGAAGTCAGGAAAATATAGAAACAACTTCCTTTAAAAATTTATTCCTCCATGCCATTCATGGTATCGGGATTCATACGATGGAATGTAAAGAAATGAATGAGTCACTTTTTCAGTATGCCATTCATAATTTGCAATGTGCAGGTGGAGTTTTCATTCAAGTGGAAAGCGAAAGAGGCATTGTAATACAGCTGTATGGTAAGGATGGCACGTTGTTGACGTATAAGCAGCAAAAAGCGATAGAACAAGTATATATGTCTGAGTCGTTTTATTACGTCTGTGAGAAAGAAATGGGCCGAAATAAACAGGTTCACGTTTCTTTAGATAATTATGTAGAAGCTGTATTAGAGCGCATTGATATTGAAACGATACAAAAACAGAGGTTTCATCTTCTTATTAATAAGAGAAATGATATGTTACAACATTTACTTATGCTCTTTCTACAAAGGCTTGGGTGCACAGTTACATGGATTTATGCGAGTGAACAAAAAGATCATGTGAAAGCTTTGATGAAATCGAGTAAAGCAAATATGGCGCTTATGTTCTCTGAGCACGGAAATCACTTCGAATTATATGATAATCATAGTAATATTTACCAAGGGACTGATTTTGAAGAAGTAGGTATTCCAGATTTATTACTCGAATCTGCAGGTAATATTTACCCAATGTCTTTGAAGTTAGGAGAATGTTATCTTCTCTTTTATATGCATGATGGAAAAAAACCTTTTCAAATAAGATGGAAGAGAGATATTTTATATCGAATTGGAAAATTATTTGAATTAATAGCGTTGCAAGGAAAAACGTTAGTTAGCATAGTAGAGAAATCACCTCCACTTTATCTACTTTATGATGAAGTTGTATGTTCGTGGAAAGAAAAAGGGGAAGTAATGAGGAAATTATTGGACGATATGGAAAGAAAAGAAGAAGGGATATTAGAAGGAATACAGTTCAAATATACAGAAAAAGAGTGGTCTTATATCGTTTCTGATACAAAACAACCAAAATTTTTGGTGTATTCACATGCTAGAAACCCATTAATAGCAAGGGAAAACATGAAAAATCTTATAGAAAAAATTAGACAATATCAAAAGGTGTAGAATTTTTATTTTAAAAGTGGTATTATAGTATAGTCTGATTTAAGTTATTAGTGACTGGAGGGAAATAAGAATGCGTGTGAATATTACTCTAGCATGTACAGAATGCGGAGATCGTAACTATATCTCAAAGAAAAATAAACGTAACAACGCTGAGCGTATTGAGCTTAAAAAGTATTGCAAGCGTGACAAGAAGTCTACGTTACACCGTGAAACAAAGTAAGCAGTAGGAATATTTTCCTACTGTTTCTTTTTTTTTATGCGATTCCTACGTTAAAAGTGATACACTATCTTCGTAGAGTAAAGTGTCACTGCAAGGGGGAAAAGTGTGTGAAGGAAGAGAAAATACGTTTGCGTAAACAAATAATAGAACACATGAATTCTTTATCAGAAGAACAGTATATAACTTTATCGGAACAAATTGCAGTTTCGTTGTATGTGCAAAAAGAGTGGGTTGAAGCTAAAACAATCGGAATAACTCTCTCAATGGAACATGAAGTGGATACATATCCTATTATTGAAAAAGCGTGGAAAGAAGGAAAGAAAGTAGTTGTCCCGAAGTGTAATAGAGGGACAAGGACGATGTCTTTCCGGCAAATTAGTAATTTTGAACAATTAGAAACGGTATATATGAATTTGCGTGAACCGATCCCTATGCTTACAGAAGAAGTGGATACGGATAAAATTAATCTTCAAATCGTGCCAGGCGTAGCTTATACGCAGCGAGGAGAACGGATTGGATATGGTGGGGGCTATTATGATCGTTACCTCGTGCATTATAAAGGGAAAACGCTATCATTAGCTTATGATTTTCAAATAGTAAAACATATTCCGGTAGAGCCATTTGATAAAAATGTAGAAAAAATTATTACAGAAAAAGGAACAATGGTTATAAATGGGCTTGTATAGACAAATAAAAATTGACGAGACTTTTTCTTCTTGATTATAATAAAATATGTGAACGTTTTCTTATTATAATTTTTTATAGTAAGTGAGCATAGAGGGTGATAAAATGATATCCATTTATGATATTCAGCAATTGCTAAAGAAATTTGGCACGATTATTTATACGGGTGATCGGATCGCTGATTTACAATTAATGCAAGATGAGCTACGTGAATTAAATCAATCACAGCTAATCGATCCACAAGACTATCAAACAGCTTTATTTTTGTTGAAGCAAGAAATTCAAAAAGAGATAAATAAGAATTAGATAAAGGTAGGTAAGCAGCATGGAAGAGAAATGGTTGGTTGGTGTTGACCTTGGTGGTACAACGATTAAATTAGCATTTATTAATGTGTACGGTGAAATTTTACATAAGTGGGAAATCCCTACGAATACAAATGAGCAAGGAAAACATATTACACTTGATGTAGCGAAAGCTATCGATAAAAAGTTAGAAGAGTTAGGTGAATTAAAAAGCAAGTTGATTGGTATTGGTATGGGAGCTCCTGGTCCTGTACATGTGGCATCTGGAATGATCTATGAAGCGGTTAATTTAGGATGGAAAAACTATCCGTTAAAAGATTTACTAGAAGTAGAAACAGGGTTACCTGTTGTTATTGATAATGATGCAAACTTAGCGGCGCTTGGTGAAATGTGGAAAGGTGCTGGTGAAGGAGCAAAAGATTTAATTTGTATGACACTTGGCACTGGTGTTGGTGGCGGTGTAATCGCCAATGGTGAGATTGTACACGGTGTAAGCGGTGCTGCCGGTGAGATTGGACATATTACAGTAGTAACAGAGAATGCTTTCCCATGTAATTGCGGGAAGTCTGGTTGCTTAGAAACAGTAGCATCTGCAACGGGTATTGTGCGTGTTGCTATGCAAAAAATACAAGAGACTGATAAAGAGAGTATGTTACGTTCTATGTTAGCAGAAGAGGGGCGTATTACATCAAAAGATGTATTTGAAGCACATGGACAAGGTGATGAACTAGCAGGCGAAGTAGTAGAAAAAGTAGCTTCTTATTTAGGATTAGCTGTAGCAAACCTTTCTAGTACGTTGAACCCTGAGAAAATTGTAATTGGTGGTGGCGTATCTAAAGCTGGTGACGCACTATTAGAGCCAATTCAACGCTACTTTGAGCAATATGCTTTCTCACGCGCTGTAAAGAGCACGAAGTTAGCCATTGCAACACTTGGCAATGATGCTGGTGTTATTGGAGGAGCGTGGCTTGTAAAAAAGCACAAATACGAGGCAAAGATGATATAAGTAGTGAAATATGAGAAGAGGAAGGGGCAGCCCTTCCTCTTTTTATGCGAAATCTTGATGAAGAATAAAACTGCAAATGAATTAAGCTGTTGGTGGGTACCCACTATAGAGAACAGTCATGATTGTAAACCATCCGAAAACGAGTACAGTTGCAATAGCAAAGCCGCTCGCGAATAAGTTTTTTTCACGAAGTGTTCTAAGTGTAGCAAATACAGCTAACAGAGTGACTAGCGCAAAAATAATAACAAGGCCCATACAATATCCTCCTCTGTCTACCCATTATTATAATGAGTTTTTGGAATATTTACTCTTTTATATTGTACATGTTTTAAAAATGATTGTCGAGATAGCATCCTTTCTTTTCCTAAGAGAAAGAAATGTTGTATCATTAAAAGTAAGTTTAATAACTGGAGGAGATTTTTATATGAAATGGACACAAATGCCGTTAGGCCCATTACAAACAAATGCTTATATTTTAATGAACGATCAAAATGAGTGTATTATCTTTGATCCTGGTCATGAAGGAGCGAAACTTGTTACATATTTACAAGAAGAACAAATAAAACCGCTGGCGGTTTTATTAACACATGCTCATTTTGATCATATTGGTGCTGTTGATGCGGTAAGAGACGCTTTTCATATTCCTGTATACGTACATAAAGAAGAAGCGGATTGGTTAGGGGATGCAACTGTGAATGGATCACAAATTTTTATGATGAACCGCAGTATTACAGCAAAACCAGCAGATCATATTATTGATGCAGAGGGCGCATTAACAATTGGTTCATTTAATTTTGAAATTTTTGAGACGCCAGGACATTCTCCAGGGAGCATTTCTTATTATTGTAAAGAGGCAAATGCTGTATTTTCTGGTGATGTATTATTCCAAATGAGCATCGGAAGAACAGATTTACCTGGCGGAAGCTTTGCCGAATTAATTGGAAGCATTGAAGAGAAATTATTTGTATTACCAGATGAAACAGCGGTGCTATGTGGACATGGTCCAGAAACAAGCATTGGTTTTGAAAAAGAAAATAATCCATTTTTACAATAAGGAGTCATTATGGGGATGGAGCTCATTTTAAGAGAATGGATGGGGAAAGAGAAGGATTATTCAATTTCATATAGTACGTATATGAACCTCGTATTGTATACAGAAGAACATGGCTATTATATGAAGGAACGTGACAAGATTGGAAGGCAAGGGGATTTTTTTACAAGTAGCAACGTATCCTCTGTTTTTGCAAAAACTTTTGCTAAGTTTTTTATTCGTCTTGTTGAAAATGGTGAAGTTTCTCCAAATATTTGTGAGATTGGTGGGGGAACAGGAAAATTTGCCTATGATGTTTTACAAGAATGGAAACAATTATCTCCGGAAACTTTTATTAATGTAAACTATTCAATTATTGAAGTGAGCCCTTTTCATAGAAAATTACAGCAGGAGAGTCTTTGCTCATTTAATAATGTGTCGTATTATACATCTTATATTGAAATAGGAGAGTCTTTCGAAGGGATTATTTTTTCGAATGAATTATTTGATGCGTTTCCTGTTGAAGTAGTTGAGAAAAGAAATGGAATTTTGTATGAAGTACGTATCACGTATACAGATGATGGGAACCTTGCAGAAGTATTTAGACCGATAGAGAAAAAAATCGGTCGTTACTTATTGAAATATAACATTCATATTGCGGAAGGACAGCGTTTTGAAGTGCCTATTGCAATGGAAGAGTATATAGAAGAGATTGCGAAATGGTTTCAGAGAGGTATATGTATTACAGTTGATTATGGATACACAAAAGAAGAATGGATGCATCCTGCACATCACGAAGGAAGTTTACGAGGGTATTACCAACATAAACTAATACGTAATCCTCTAGCACATCCAGGTGAAATGGATCTTACTACTCATATTCATTGGGATGAGCTGAAGGAGATTTTTAGCCTTCAAGGAATGAGTGTAGTATGGCATAAGAAGCAATCTGAGTTTTTGTTAGCTGCAGGAATATTAGAGCAGCTTACGAGTCATCAAGATACGAATCCTTTTTCTGAAACTCAAAAACAAAATCGAGCAGTTCGTTCTATGATTTTGAACGGAGGGCTAGGGAGTGCCTTTGATGTTGTTATACATACAAAAGATATGCAAAAATTACATTTGAATCGGTATTTAACAATATGAAAAAAACAAGACACAGCCTATTTCTGTGTCTTGTTTTTTAATACGACTTATGTAGTATTATATATTTCCTCTCATGATATATATTTATATTAAAGATATGAGATGAAAAATATAGAATACGTTCTTTTTCTCTGTCTATTGGTCCCTAACCTAATAATACGCGAACGAGTTGAATAATTGTTTCGTTTTCTACTTTGTAGTAAATTTCTAATCCTTTTCTTTCACTAGAAACGATTTTAGCACTTTTTAACTTTGCTAAATGCTGTGAAATTGTAGATTGTGGCATGTTTAAGCCTGTGTACATTGTAGAAACGTTGCTTGGGCCACGTTCAATTAATCCCTTTACAATACATAAGCGAACAGGATGAGCAAGCACTTTCAATAATTCTGCATTGCTTTCATATAGTTCTATTTCTTTTTGAAAGGTTTCTAACATGTTCTTTTCCACCTCCGTGTGAGCTGTTATACCATACTATACATACCAAAAAATTAGAGAAAAGAAAACAGTTGTTGCAGAAAAAAAGTCCTAAAGTAAAGAAATTGTAAGAAAAGAGACCCTGATGTAAATAAAATAGATAAATTTGTACAGTTTTGTAAAATGATATTTTTGGGTGAAAATTTTGATGCGTTTTAAAAATTGAAAGATATAGATATATTTGTAACACAATTTTATCATGATTTTCTTATTCTTTCAAATGAATATACAAAATTTTTAAAATAATGCAAAAAAGGAATTATAATGTTATATATAGAATATAAAACAGGTTAAAATAAAAGAAGCCGAATGTAATCAGCTTCTTTATGGTGATAATGAAATACTTGAGTGTAGCTGATAAATCTTAGCATGATCAAGTCATTAATCATTTATTCTAGAGTTCATTTCTTATCAACTTTAAAAATCTGTTGTTCCATATATTCTCATAAAAATCAATCGTCTCTTGTGCAGACATAAATGAATTATTCAGAGTAGAGGTTGCTTTCTGTACCATGAAGTTTTCGTATCCTAATCCATGAGAAAATTTAATTGTAGCATCCATACAGTATTCTGTTTGGGCACCGCAAAATTCAATGCGATGTACAGATAATTTGTCTAAAATCTCTTTTAAGTTTGTTTTATAAAATGAATTTGCATGTGTTTTTCTTACAAAAAAATCTTGTTCTTGAACATCTAGATTGGCATGAATAGCCCAAAGTTCTTCTTCAGGTACTAATTCTTCATCGCAGTGTTGAACAAAAATGATTGGTTTATGTAATTCTCGATATAAGGCGATTCTATTATTTACTTTAGTGAGTAAATTTTGTAAATCAAATAAATGGTCTCCGTTGTAACATACGCCATTTTGTAAATCGATAACGATTAAAACATCTGCACAAGTCTCCATTATTTTTACCTCTTTCACTTTACAATATATTAATAATTCTATCATTTGAGGATGTATTATGCACTCTTGTTTTGTAATGAATTATAGAAAGATACGAAGAAATCAAAAAAGAATTGGATATATTAGACAAGATAAAAAGATGATATGAGAACCAAATTTCATATCATCTTTTTAAATAACTATTTTATCCCGCTATTTGTGGGAGTCGGGCTGCCCGTAAAAGCCCAATTGGTGAGGGCTAATAATCAGTGGGGGATGAACAAAACCCCCACTGATTAAAGTTTCACTTTATTTGTTGAAGAATTTTATTATTCGTACACAGCTTCGTTTCTTTTTATGCATTTATAGGTTCTTCTACATAAGAAAGAGCATTCTCGAAATCAGATATTAAATCGTTAACATTTTCAAGACCAACCGATAAACGAAGTAATGAGTTGGAAATCCCTCTTTCATCACGTGCTTCCTGTGATAAAGCTGCATGTGACATTTTTGCTGGATATGAAAGAATAGATTCAACAGCTCCTAGACTAACCGCAAAAACGGGTAATTTAACTTTCGATAAAAATTGGCGCAGTGCATCTTCGGATTGTAAGGTGAAAGATAAAACAGCCCCAGCCGATGTTGCTTGAGATTGTTGAATACTATAGCCAAGATGTGATTGTAATCCAGGATAATAGACATTTTGAACTTTAGAGTGCTCTTGTAAAAAATGTGCAATTTTATTGGCATTGGTAGCTGAATGTTCGAGACGTACATGCAATGTTTTCAGACCGCGAAGCACGAGAGAACAATCTTGAGGTCCTAAAATAGCACCAAAAGCATTTTGTAGAAAGCCGAGCTTTTGAGCGAGCTCTTCATCTTTTACGACAGCTAATCCGGCGGTGACATCGCTATGACCAGCAATAAATTTTGTTGCACTATGAAGTACGACATCGGCCCCAAGATCAAGCGGCTTTTGAAATAGTGGTGTCAAAAATGTATTATCTACAAATGTAAGAGCATTGATTGATTTCGCTAATTCACAAACGGCACGAATATTCGTTACTTTTAATAGCGGATTAGAAGGTGTTTCGATGTAAAAGAGTTTTGTATTCGATTTAATATTTTGTCTCACTTCTTCTAAATTGGTCATATCAACAAATGTGTGTGAAACACCATAACGGGAGAGAACTTCAGTAACAATTCGATAAGTGCCGCCATATACATCTTCTGAAATAAGAACATGGTCACCTTGCGAAAGAAGGAGAAATGCAGTAGAAATTGCTGCAATGCCTGATGCAAAGGCGAATCCTTTTGTTCCACCTTCTAATAAAGCAATGATATCTTCAAGAGCTTCACGTGTTGGATTACCAGATCGACTATAGTCATACTTTCCGAAAGTATCTACATCAAACTGGTGAAATGTTGATGTGTTATAGATGGGAACGTTAACAGCTCCTGTTTGTGAGTCATGCTTATATTGATTATGCAGTAAAAGCGTATCTACGGAATAACTCATATTCTTACACCTTCTTTTACAAGTTTAATGGCTTGTTTTAAGTCTTGAATTAAATCGTTACTATTTTCAATGCCAACGGAGAATCGAAGAAGACGATTGCATACACCGTTTGCCGTTCTGATTTCTTCAGGAATATCAGCATGCGTTTGTGTAGCTGGATAAGTCATTAAACTTTCCACACCGCCAAGACTTTCAGCAAATGTAATTAAGGATAAAGATTGTAAGAAAGGATTAATCCAAGTTTCATCTTGAAGACGAAACGAAATCATACCGCCTCTTCCTGGATAAAATACATCCGTCACACCATCTTCATCATTTAAAAATGCAACAATTGCATGAGCATTTTCTTCATGTTGTCTCATGCGAAGCGCTAAAGTTTTCATACCACGAATTAATAGCCATGAGTCAAATGGACTTAGGACAGCACCAGAGGCATTATGATAATGAGCGATTTCTTCACAAAGTTCCTTGCCTTTTGCAATGACAAGTCCGCTTAGTACATCGTTATGCCCACCTAAATATTTCGTTGCACTATGAAGTACGATATCGGCACCTTCTGTTAATGGTTGCTGTATATAAGGCGTGTAGAATGTATTGTCTACAATAAGAAGTAGTCCATGCCTTTTTGCTACACTTGCGACAGCTGCGATATCAGTAACTTGCATTAGTGGATTAGTCGGGGTTTCTATAAAAATAGCTTTTGTTTCAGTTGTGATAGCTTGCTCAATTTGTTTAATAGATTGTGTATTTACGTATCTACATCGAACATTCCACTTTTTTTCATGCTCAGAAAATAATCGATACGTTCCCCCATATAAATCTTCAGATACAATAAGTTCGTCTCCAGAACGGAATAACGAAAGGACAAGGAGAACAGCTGCCATTCCTGAGCTACAGGCATAACCTTGATCGCCATTTTCTAGGTCTGCGATTGCTTGTTCTAAAAGACCTCGAGTTGGATTTCCAGTCCTTGAATAGTCAAATCCTGTGGATCTACCAATCCCTTCATGCCGATAAGCAGTTGAGAAATAAACTGGTGGATTAACAGTTCCTGTTGTAGTTTCGCTACGATTCCCGATTTGTGCTAGTTTTGTTTCGATTGTTGACATGTGAAAATTCCCCCTTTGTAAAGTGAACGACTATGTGAATGTAAAATAAAAAAAGCCTTCTAAGAAGAAGGCTTTCGGTTTGAATAGAGTCTTCTTCTCATCTGTCAAATCTTTCACAATTTGCTGGAATTAGCACCTTATTAACGAATGAACGTTAATGGTTGCTGAGGCGTCATAGGGCCAGTCCCTCTACCTCTCTAGATAAGAATGTTCATATGAAATTTTTATTATGTTTTTTACTTTACAACAAAAGATTATTGAATTGCAACTTTATTTTAAATAATTTTTATTTTTACGCAAGTGTCATTGACTTTTATTTTTGTGCATGCTAAATTTATTAAAAAATTAACAAACATTGTTAAAAGGGGAGCGCATTTCCTTTTAGCTACATAAATAAAATAATAAAGACAAACTCTTATTGAGAGCGGTGGAGGGAAAGGCCCTGTGAAACCCGGCAACCTTCAAACGAAAAGTTTGAAACGGTGCTAATACCTGCAAAACAAATGTTTTGCATAATAAGAGGAGGAACAATTATGTCCCCCTCTTCAAAGTGAAGAGGGGGTTTTTATATTGATAGAAATGAGGGAGATACGTGAATTTACTAGATTTATTATCAAAAGGAATTGTAATAGGTGACGGTGCGGTTGGAACGTTATTACATTCGCATGGTTTACAAAGTAGTTTTGAAGAATTGAATTTGTCTGATCCGGACTTAATTATATCAATCCATAAACAATATGTAGCTGCTGGAGCGGATATTATTCAAACGAATACGTATGGGGCAAATGAAGCGAAATTACGTATGTATGGCTTGGAAAATCAAGTTGTCCAAATTAATAAAGCGGCGGTGAAGCTTGCGAAAGCATCAGTAACAGAGCGGAATGCAATTTTAGGGACAATTGGCGGTATGAAACATATTGGAGCTGTTACAACGACTGATATAGAGCGAGAATTTATGCTACTTGAGCAGGCAGGTGCTTTACTAGAAGAACAGGTTGATGGATTACTATTAGAAACTTTTTATGATGAATTTGAATTATTGCATGCCGTTAAAGTATTGCGTAAACAAACGAATATTCCGATTGTAGCTCAGTTAGCGTTACATGAGGCAGGTACGACTCAAAATGGGAATGATGTAAATGAAATATTAAAACAGCTTTTAGATTACGGTGCAAATGTCGTTGGATTGAACTGTCAACTAGGACCACTTCATATGACGGAAGCTTTCAAAATGATATCGATCCCTCAAAATGGCTATTTATCAGCATATCCGAATGCAGGTCTCCCAAATTATGTGGAGGGGCGTTACGTGTATGAGGGAAGTCCAGCATATTTTGAAGAGATGACACCAAAATTTATTGAACAAGGTATTCGTTTATTAGGCGGTTGTTGTGGTACCACCCCGAAACATATTGCAGGAATGAAACGTGCTATTGCAAATATTGCCCCCGTAATAGCAAAGGAGACGATTCCAAGGCCTAAAGTGGTCCATACACACGAGAAGCGTTCGAGAGCTCATGTTACTCTCGCGGAGAAGGCAAAGAAACAAACGACAGTTGTAGTGGAATTAGATCCACCGAAAACGTTAGATACGCAGCGATTCTTTGAAGGGGCAAGAGCACTGAAAAGGGCTGGAGCGGATGCTATTACTCTAGCAGATAATTCATTAGCATCTCCTCGCGTTTCTAATATGGCTATGGGTGCATTATTAACGAAGCATGATATTCCAGTATTGACGCATTTAACGTGTAGAGATCATAACGTCATTGGATTGCAGTCTCATTTGCTTGGATTATCAGCATTAGGTATGGAGGAAGTGTTAGCTTTAACTGGTGATCCAGCGCGTGTTGGTGATTTCCCAGGTGCAACTTCTGTATATGATTTGTCATCTATCGAGCTAATTAAAATGATTAAAGAGATGAACGACGGTCGTTCTATTTTAGGGAAATCAATCGGCCCGGCAACAAGATTTTCTGTCGGAGGTGCATTCAATCCTCATGTAAGACATTTAAAAGCAGCGGTAAAACGAATGGAAAGAAAAATAGATGCTGGAGCAGAGTACTTCTTAACTCAGCCGATTTATGATGTAGCTTTAATTAAAGAAGTATATGAAGCGACAAAGCATTTGGAACAACCTATCTTTATTGGAATTATGCCGTTAGTAAGTAAGAGGAATGCCGATTTTCTTCATTTTGAAGTGCCGGGTATTACTCTTCCAGAAGAGATAAGGCAAAGAATGGATGGACATGAAACGAAAGAGGCAGCTATCGAAGAAGGAATTCGTATTTCACAACAATTAATTGATGCAGCGATGAAATATTTTAACGGTATTTATCTTATTACGCCGTTTTTAAAATATGAAATTACAGAACATCTCGTGAAATATGTGAGAGAAAAGCAAGAAGTGAAAGAAGTGAAAGAAGGTATTAATTGATGAAACGAATAGAAGAGAGATTACAACATGAAATTTTAATATTAGATGGTGCAATGGGAACGATGATCCAACAAGAAGACTTAACAGCGGAAGATTTTGGAGGAGAAGAATACGAAGGTTGTAATGAATATTTAGTAAAAACAAGACCCGATGTTATTTTAAAGATTCATAAAGCTTATATTGAAGCTGGTGCAGATATTATTGAAACAAATACGTTTGGTGCAACTAATATTGTACTAAGTGATTATGCATTGTCTCATTTAGATGAAGAGTTAAACGAAAGGGCAGCGCTTTTGGCGAAGCAAGCGGTTAAAGAAAGCGGAAAAGAAGTATATGTTGCGGGAGCGATGGGACCAACGACGAAAGCGATTAGTGTTACAGGCGGTGTGACTTTTGAAGAGTTAATCGAAGCATATACAAGGCAAGCGAGAGGATTATTAAGAGGAGAAGTTGATGTATTGCTCGTTGAGACGAGTCAAGATATGCGTAATGTAAAGGCTGCATATATTGGAATTCAATCGGCGTTTGAAGAACTAAACAAAATAGTACCTATTATGATTTCGGGAACAATTGAGCCGATGGGAACGACTTTAGCAGGGCAAACAATCGAAGCTTTTTATTTATCAATAGAGCATATGAAGCCGTTATCTGTTGGATTAAACTGTGCGACTGGTCCGGAATTTATGAGGGAACATATTCGTTCGCTATCTGATTTATCGGAGTGTTATATTTCTTGTTATCCAAATGCCGGTCTTCCAGATGAAGATGGGCATTATCATGAATCGCCAGCTTCACTTGCTGAAAAAGTAAAACGTTTTGCTGAGGAAGGCTGGATTAATATTATTGGTGGTTGTTGTGGCACAACACCCGCACATATAAGTGCAATGAAATCGACGCTTGCCTCGATTAATCCTCGTGAGCATCATGAACGAGTTGGACATGGAGTTAGTGGGCTAGAAGCACTGCAATACGATGATTCTATGAGGCCCCTATTTGTTGGAGAAAGGACGAACGTAATTGGATCGCGTAAGTTTAAAAGATTAGTAGCAGAAGGGAAATTTGAAGAGGCTGCTGAAGTGGCAAGAGCGCAAGTGAAGAAAAATGCTCATATTATTGATATTTGTATGGCGGACCCTGATCGTGACGAAATAGAAGATATGGAAAGATTTTTGGCAGAAGTTACGAAAGTGCTAAAAGTCCCGATTATGATTGATTCGACAGATGAAAATGTTATGGCGAAAGCTCTTACTTATATTCAAGGAAAAGGCGTTATTAACTCTATTAATTTAGAAGATGGAGAAGAACGTTTTGAAAAAGTGACACCTCTTCTTCGGAAATACGGTGCTGCTATAGTTGTAGGGACAATTGATGAAGATGGTATGGCGGTTAGTGCAGAAAGAAAGATAGAAATTGCTAAAAGAAGCTATGAGTTACTAACGAAGAAGTACGGTATACGCCCATCTGATATTATTTTTGATGCGCTTGTGTTTCCTGTAGGAACAGGTGATGAAGAATATATAGGTTCAGCGGCAGCGACTATAGAAGGGATTCGTCTTATTAAAGAAGCGTTACCAGAATGTTTGACTATTTTAGGGGTGAGTAACATATCATTTGGTCTACCGCCGGCCGGCCGAGAAGTGTTAAATTCGGTCTTTCTATATCATGCAACGAAAGCAGGATTAGATTATGCGATTGTCAATACGGAAAAATTAGAGCGCTATGCGTCAATTCCGGAGGAAGAAAAACGTCTTGCAGATGCATTATTATTTGAAACGACGAAAGAGACGTTAGAAGAGTTTACAAACTTTTATCGTGTTGCCAAAACGAAAGATGTCGTTGTACAAGAAACGCTAACGCTTGATGAACGATTAGCAAACTATATTGTAGAAGGTACGAAGCAAGGACTACAAGAAGATTTAAGTCTCGCGCTTACAGAAGGACGAAAACCGCTGGATATTATTAATGGTCCACTTATGACAGGAATGGATGAGGTGGGGCGATTATTTAATAATAATGAGCTTATAGTTGCTGAAGTATTGCAAAGTGCTGAAAGTATGAAAGCTGCCGTAAGCTATTTAGAGCCACATATGGAATCTAGCGATAGTGCGAAAAAAGGGAAAGTATTATTAGCGACCGTTAAAGGGGACGTACATGATATTGGGAAAAACCTTGTTGAAATTATTTTATCAAATAATGGATATGAAATTATTAATTTAGGAATTAATGTTCGTTCGGATAGAATTGTTCAAGAAGTACAAGAAAAGAAACCTGATATCATTGGTCTTTCCGGTTTATTAGTAAAATCAGCTCAACAAATGGTAACGACTGCCGAAGATTTAACAGCAGCGAATATTGATATTCCAATTGTTGTCGGCGGTGCAGCGCTAACGAGAAAGTTTACAGATAATCGTATTTCTCCATCATATAAAGGGCTCGTATGTTATGCGAGTGATGCGATGACTGGCCTTGATATTATTAATCGGTTACAAAAAGAAGAAGAGCGTGAGAAGATGAAGCAAGATAAAAAGGAACGCCATCTTCATATTGTGAAACAAGAGGAGAAGAAAGTAGAAATTCCGGCAGTTATTGAACCTTTACCAAAAGCGACGGTTATAGTGCCCGATTCAACAAAACGAATTGTATTACGCGATATTCCGGTTTCACATCTTTCCCCATTTTTAAATAGACAAATGTTACTCGGGCACCACCTTGGATTAAAAGGAAACGTAAAAAAACTCCTGCAAGAAGGAGATAAAAGAGCGCATGAGCTAAATGACTTAATTGATGAATTATTACAAGAAGGACAATCTTGGTTACGTCCGAAAGCGGTATATCAATTTTTCCCGGCGCAAAGTGATGGACAAAATATCGTTATATACGATCCAGAAGATCATACACGTATTATTGAGCGATTCGAATTTCCGAGACAAGGAAAAGCTCCATACCGTACTTTAGGTGATTACTTACGCCCGATTGGAGATGAGATGGATTATGTTGCTTTCTTATCTGTCACTGTTGGAGAAGGTGTCCGCGATGTTGCAGAGGAATGGAAGGCGAAGGGAGATTATCTACGCAGTCATGCGATTCAATCGTTAGCACTCGAATTAGCAGAGGGGCTCGCAGAGAAAACACATATGTTAATTCGAGATCGCTGGGGAATTCCAGATTCACCAGAACTGACGATGGAGGAACGATTCCGTACAAAATATAGAGGTATTCGTGTTTCATTTGGTTATCCAGCATGCCCAGAACTTGCTGACCAAGAAAAATTATTTCGCTTAATTCACCCAGAGGAAATAGGTATTTCATTAACAGAAGGATTTATGATGGAGCCGGAAGCGTCTGTAACGGCCATGGTATTTTCTCACCCTGAGGCAAGGTATTTTAGTGTACTATAGTGTAGAAGGGGGAGACGTATGAAAAAAATAGTCTTTACAGGTGGCGGTTCGGCAGGACATGTAACACCTAATTTAGCAATTATTCCACATTTACAGGAAAAAAACTGGGGCATTTCTTACATCGGTTCTCATCAAGGAATTGAAAAAACGATTATAGAAAAGGAAGGAATTCCGTACTATAGTATTGCAAGTGGGAAGCTACGTCGTTATTTTGATTTGAAAAACATAAAAGATCCTTTCCTTGTGATGAAGGGTGTTATGGATGCGTATATAAGGATTCGCAAACTAAAACCGGATGTTATTTTTTCAAAAGGTGGTTTCGTATCTGTACCAGTCGTAATTGGCGGATGGTTAAATAGGGTGCCGGTTTTGTTACATGAGTCTGATATGACACCTGGACTAGCAAATAAAATTGCGCTCCGTTTTGCCTCAAAAATATTTGTTACATTTGAAGAAGCTGCGAAGCACTTACCGAAAGAGAAAGTAATATATACAGGATCGCCCGTGCGTGAAGAAGTACTAAGAGGAAATCGTGAAAAAGGTTTAGAGTCTCTAGGGTTTTCCCGTAAGAAATCAGTTATTACTGTTATGGGAGGAAGTTTAGGAGCAAAGAAGATTAATGAAACTGTTCGATTGGCACTTCCAGATCTTCTGAAAAATTATCAAATTGTTCATCTTTGCGGAAAAGGAAATCTTGATGAATCATTACAAAATAAAGAAGGATATAGACAATTTGAATATGTACATGGAGAGTTACCAGACATATTAGCAGCAACAGATTTTGTTATTTCACGTGCAGGATCCAATGCGATTTTTGAATTTTTAACATTGCAAAAGCCGATGCTTTTAATTCCGTTATCGAAATCTTCAAGTCGCGGAGATCAAATTTTAAATGCAGAATCCTTTGAAAGACAAGGGTATGCATCGGTATTATATGAAGAGGATGTAACGGTGGACTCGCTTATAAAGCATGTAGAAGAGTTATATCATAATAATGAAACGTATAAAGAAGCGTTAAAAAAATATAATGGAAAAGAAGCGATAAAGACCATTATTAAGCATATCTCGGAGGCATGATTTTTAAATCATGCCTTTTTCAATAGAATGAAAGGTTCGAAGAATTGATATATTTATGTTACAATAACAGATGGTTAATAGGGAAATTCCAATTGATTAAGCGTGAAAATACGAATGGATTAGGAGTGACTGTGTTGGAGCTAAGTCTCTATGAAAATACTGCACTTATTATATGCTTTGTGTTGTACGTTGGTAGTGTTATTGTTTATATTTCACGGAAATTTTCACAAGAACGAGAGCTTGAGAAATCAGAAATAACAGCTGAACTAGAAATGTTAGCTGATGAAAGTTATAAAAAACAAAAAATAAAAGAAGACCATGAGGCACCCCATCATTTAAACACAAATAAGTTCTAAAGATGGGGATTTATTTTGAAAAAAATCCCATTAACGCTAAAGAAGGAGTTTCCCCATACATAATTAAGGAGTGTATATAAATGAATTTTTATATCGCCTCAGGATTTCAAAATAAACATCTTGTACGCTCTATAGCGAATGAACTGAAAAATTCAGGATGGCACCATACATATGATTGGACCCAAAATGAAAGAGCAGTTAATCAAGAACAATTAAGAGAAATTGGTCAGGCAGAGAAGAATGCTATAAAAGAAGCCGATGTCTTTTTACTTATATTAGATGGCGGAAATGGAAGTCATACAGAGTTTGGAATGGCGATTGCGCTAGAGAAAAAGGTATATATTTATCATGAAGGAAACCCGTTGCAAACAACGTTTTACCATTTGCCAGAGGTAAGTGTTTTTGAAGGAGATGCAGAATTGTTTGCATCTCATGTTATAAATAAAGTGAAATAATAGTAACTACCTAAAAGATTATAAAGGTAATCTTTTGGGTACAGTGATGATAAGTAAAGTATATAAAGGAGTTATAAATATGAAATTAGAAAATGGATGGGAAACGAGTTTTTTAGAAGTTGTACAAAAAAGTGAATTCAAGAAAGATGCACTTCTTAGTCAATTGCTTAGTGAGGATAGCGAAGAAGTAGAAGAGCTTGTTGACGATTACGGCTACGAAGAGATTATTGAACGCGAACATGATGATGAGTTAGCGGAAATTTTAGGAGAAGAACTTTTCAGTGAGATGGAACGACACGTATTCTTATCTTCAAAACCAGAAGAAAAACTTATTTCATTCGTCAATGGATTAGGTTTTCATGTGTTAGATTGGATCGTTCTTCTTGAAACTGAATTTGGCATTGATAGTGCAAACTTTACGTCGGATGCTGTGAAAATGTTAGAAAAGCGTTTCAGACAATTTCCATACATAGAGGATAAGACAATTTTTGATATGACGTTTGGAGAAGCAATGGATGTATTACAATCCATTACTGGATTACAGCTAAAGGGAAAAATGAACGTATAATGAAAAAGAACGTGAGGATATCACGTTCTTTTTTTACATAATAATAATTTTATCATCTAGTTTTGTCTGCCCAGTAAGAAGTGCGTTTAAATATTCCACTTTTCTTATACAAGCTTGTATATGTCTTTCAACCTCTTGTAACTCTGCTTGATGATGCGTTTCAATTGGATGAATTTGTACGTTGAATTTTTCAAATTGACTACTATATGTTATTTCTGCATAGCCGCTCATAATATCAGTTTCGTTATGAAATAAAAATTGCTTCGTTTTGTCACAGAATGATACATCCTGAAAGCCATATACTTTTAATGCTTCAATTACTTTTTTTATCATGTTTGTATTCATTTTTTAACCCTCTTTACGAAGTTCTACTTATATATTATAACATAAAAAAATACATAGAAAGCGCTTCCAAGTGTATTTTATTATAAATTTTACGTTTCAATCATAAAAATGAAACAAAGAAAAAATAATTGTAAAGAAGGAAGGACTCTTTTATTGTTTCGTCATATATATAGAGAAATAGTGCAATGAAAGGAAATTTTCCGAAGTTGTGTTCGTATTTCCAATTTGAGCGCAGTAAAAGAGGTGAGAATCTTGAACTTTGATATTGTAGGGCAAAAAGCATATATAAAAGATGGGCCGCATCGGAACCGAATTGGAATTGTAAAGAAAAAGGAAAAACAATTAGAGACATATTTTGTAATTGTAATTGATGATCAAAGTATTGATGTAGAGCTAAAGGATATTGTTTTAGTTGGAGTAGATGTGCGGCAATTTCATGAATGGTGCGAGCAAAATGGTTATTTGTAAAAGGGACGGGCTGTGAGAAAATAAAAGATATTGGTAGAGCTTTATTTATAGTATTTGAGACGATATGTTATGCCTTATGTTTGAAAGATAAAGTGAAACTTTAATCAGTGGGGGTTTTGTTCATCCCCCACTGATTATTAGTTGAACCAATCGGGCGTTTACGGGCAGTAAGGCTCCCACCTAACTTCCTCGCATTCTCCGAATTTTGAGGTGGGAGCCTTACTGCCCGTTAATGCGGGATAAAGAGGAAGATGGGAAGAAATAAAAAAGGAAGCTAACAATTTACCATGTTAGCTTCCTTTTTTATTATGAAGCAATTTCCCCAGTTTTTACATCGTCTTGATTGTACGTATCTTGATCTAATTCACCAAGCCATTTACTAGAAATAAGACCTGCTGTCATAGAGCCACTCACGTTAAGAGCTGTACGCCCCATATCGATTAATGGCTCAACTGAGATAACAAGAGCGACAATACCGATTGGTAAGTTCATTGTAGATAGTACGATTAATGCTGCGAATGTTGCACCGCCACCAACACCGGCAACACCGAATGAGCTAATTGCAACGACAGCGATTAAAGTTAAAATGAATTGTGGTTGTAACGGATCAATTCCGACAGTTGGAGCGACCATCATTGCAAGCATCGCTGGATAAATACCTGCGCAACCATTTTGACCGATAGATACCCCGAAGGATGCAGCGAAGTTTGCGATTCCTTCTGAAATACCAAGTTTTTCTTTTTGTGCTTCAATATTTAATGGCATTGCACCTGCGCTAGAGCGAGAAGTGAATGCGAAAGTTAATACAGGGAATACCTTTTTTACATATTGAATTGGATTTAAACCAGATAGAGCAATTAATAATAAGTGAATGATAAACATTACGATAAGTGCTACATAAGACGCCAAAACGAAATTACCAAGTTTTAAAATAGCATTTATATCGCTACCAGCAACTGTTTTCGCCATAAGTGCTAATACGCCGTATGGAGTAAGTCGTAAAATTAACGTTACCATTCGCATTACGATCGCATATGCAGCATCAAGCATCTTTTTAAATAACTCAGCTTGTTCTGGATACTTTCTCTTTACACCGATAAAGGCAATTCCGATAAAGGCTGCAAAAATTACGACAGAAATTGTTGATGTAGGACGAGCACCTGTTAAATCAAGAAATGGATTTGTAGGTAACAGTTCTAATAATTTGTCTGGAATTGTTGTTTTTTCAATTGAAGTAAATCTTTCTTCAACTAGCTTCAGGCGAGCAGATTCTGCAGCACCTTGTTGTAAACCTGTTGCTGATACATCAAATCCTGCACTTGCAGCTATACCGACAGCTGCAGCAATTCCTGTAGTAAGAATTAAAATTCCGATAATAAGACCACTGATTTTACCAAGGTTTTTAGTTAATTGTAATTTTGTAAATGCTGAAATAATAGATACTAAAATAAGTGGCATAACGATCATTTGTAGTAATTTCACATAGCCGTTACCGATTAAACCGAACCAGTTATTAGATTCAATAATTACTTTAGAAGTAGGCTCATAAATGAATTGTAATATAAGACCAAAGATAATTCCGACTCCTAAAGCAGTAAATACACGTTTATTAAAAGATACATGCTTACGTTGCATATAATACAATACACCAACTAAAATGAGCATGACTGCGATGTTAATACCGACAAGCAGTGTATTCATGTTAATTCCCCCTAATTCCAATGTGTTATATAGAATATAAGTCAATAAAACCTATAAGTCAACTAGGGAATTACGGGAATTAAAAAAAGATGGCAAATTTGCCATCTTTTAATGTCCAACTCCAGGGACAAGTAAAAACGTTGTGTACCATGTAAATCCAATGAAGAACACTGTTAAATACGCCCCGAATACGTATATATACATACGCTCTGTTAATTTTAAATAGCTTAAAAGTACGAAGAAACCTGTTTGTCCTAAAAATAGTAGTGCGGTCGAATGCATATCCCCTAAGTAAAACATAACCGAGAAAATTCCAGTCCAAAAGCCGAGAACGCGAAACATGCGCTCCATGCCATCTCCCTCCTTTTCTAGAAAAAGTAAAACCTCTCTTCATTATAGTTTATTTTTCATACTATTGTAAATATTCGTTCATATAAAAGAAAAGAAGCCAACTATAATTGACTTCTTCTCAGATAGGAAATTAAATTTGAATTTTATAGTTACAAGATTTACATCCTTCAAGTAGACTATCATTTCTTGTTAATTCCGCATTCGGGAATAGGATTTCAAAAATTCCTCTCATCATATCTCCGTGCATATTACAAATTTCAGTCGGATGATGAACAGCGACTTCTTTAAATGGGCAATTGTGTACATCATAGAAAATTTTAGTTCCATCTGTACTTAATTCAAAAGCAGGAGATAAGCCAGCTGTTGAGAATGCTTCTTTTGCGATTTGAATTTTTTGTTCTATTGTTAATGCTTCTTCACTTACATTTAACTGATGCATATGTTGTTCCATTAATTCTTTACCAAATTGTTTTCCTGTTTCATAAAGTGCTTTTTCACCAGCTGCCCCAAGGCTAAGTAGTGAATTAAAAGCTACTTTCGCTAATAATTGATAATCGCGAAATGGGAATTGTAACTGGATGACATCTTGAGACAAGACGTATAGTCTGCTCGGTCGCCCGCCCTTTCCAGTTTTCTTTGTTTCTGACTTTAGCATATTAACATCTTCTAATTTAGATAAATGCAAGCGTGCTACGTTTGGATGAATGTTAAACTCATCTGCAATTTCTTGTACAGTTACGTAATTATGTTTTTGCGAAATGTATTTATAAATGTAATAACGAGTTGGGTCAGATAATACACCTGTAATTTTTAAAGTTTGTTCCATGAGGATCTCCACCTTTATCACTTTATCCAAGATATTAACATTATAATACAGATAAACTTACATATAGGTAATTTCAGACAATAATTCGGAAATTGTTCATAATTTCACAAACATATTTTTCCTTTTTATTCTAGTGAAAAGACAAAAGTACTAATTTTTCTTTTCCAGTTTTTCATGATATATACATGGTGAGGAGGGAAGTTTGATGAATGGTGTCGAGCTTTTTGCGAATATGATTATGAAAGAAGCTTGCGGGGTACAAGCATCGGACCTACATATTGTACCAAGGCAAAAGGATGTGGCGATTCAATTACGTATAGGAAAAGATTTAATTACGAAACAGTATATTGAAAAGGACTTTGGAGAAAAGCTTGTTTCGCATTTTAAATTTTTAGCATCGATGGATATAGGAGAGAGGAGAAAGCCACAAAGTGGTTCATTGTATTTACAAATCGATGGACAGGAAGTATATTTACGCCTTTCAACACTTCCAACAGTATACCAAGAAAGTCTCGTTATTCGCCTACATTTACAGGCATCTGTTCAGCCACTGTCTCATCTTTCATTATTTCCAAGCTCAGCGAAAAAATTACTCTCTTTTTTACATCATTCTCATGGGTTACTCGTGTTTACTGGACCGACGGGCTCTGGAAAGACAACGACAATGTATGCATTATTAGAGGCAGTTAGAAAAAGACAAACACGTCGCATCGTTACACTTGAAGATCCGGTTGAAAAAAGGAAGGACGGCTTATTACAAATTCAAATTAATGAAAAAGCAGGTATCACATATGAGACGGGACTAAGGGCTATTTTACGTCACGATCCGGATATTATTTTAGTCGGTGAAATTCGTGATGAAGAAACAGCAAAAGTAGCTGTAAGAGCAAGTTTGACTGGACATTTAGTAATGACGACGTTGCATACAAATGATGCGAAAGGAGCGATACTACGATTTATGGATTACGGTATTACACGACAAGAAATTGAACAATCATTATTAGCCGTAGCAGCGCAGCGACTCGTTGAACTAAAATGTCCGTTTTGCAAAGGGAAATGTTCAACTTTATGCAAATCAATGAGGCAAGTAAGGCAGGCGAGCATTTATGAGTTGTTATATGGATATGAATTGAAACAAGCGATTAAAGAAGCAAGTGGAGAGCATGTTATGTATAACTATGAAACATTGGAATCGGCAGTGCGAAAAGGATATGCTTTAGGGTTTTTAGAAGAAGATGTTTATGTTTAAGAGAAAATGGAGTTTAAGCGATCAAGTGTTACTGTTGAAAAGGCTAGGCGATTTATTAGAAAAAGGTTATTCACTTTTACAGGCGTTAGAATTTTTGCAGTTTCAATTACCTTCAGGAAAGAAAGATCAGGTACAGCGCATGATAGAGGGGTTGAAAAACGGACAAAGCTTGCATGATTCTTTTCATCAATTAATGTTTCATCCGGATATGCTAAGTTATTTGTTTTATGCTGAGCGACACGGTAATATTTCTTTTGCATTGCAACAAGGGAGTGTGCTTCTTTATAAGAAGGATAAATATAAGAAAGATATGATGAAAGTACTTCAATATCCTATTTTTTTAGCGGTTTTTTTAATGCTTATTCTTTCTGTTTTCAACCTCGTTTTATTGCCACAGTTTGAAACTCTCTATAGTTCTTTACGTTCTACAGCATCACCTCTTACGGAGCAAATTTTATTTATAATCAAATCATTACCTTACTTCATTTTTATCATTGTTCTTACTTTAATAATTGGATTTAGTTTATATATGTTTTACTTTCGAAAACTTTCTCCTATTCAAAAAGTAAAGATTTTAATCCATATTCCTCTCATGAAAACATTTCTTATTTTAAATCATTCGCATTATTTTTCTGCTCAATTAAGTGGATTATTACAAGGTGGATTGTCAGTGCTAGAAGCTTTAATAGTAATGATGGAACAAAAGCATCATCCGTTCTTTCAGTATGAAGCAACCAGGATTGAAAGACAATTAATTGCGGGAGAACAGTTACAAACTATTATTGCTAAAAGTGGTTATTACGAAAAAGAACTTTCTTATATTATTACGCATGGACAAGTAAACGGTAATCTAGCAAATGAGCTTGGTGATTATAGTGAACTGATTATTGAAAAGGTAGAACGGAAAATTAAAAACATTTTAGTTGTAATTCAGCCGATTTTATTTACATGTATCGGGGTTATAGTCATTCTTATGTATTTGGCAATGATTATGCCAATGTTTCAAATGATGAATTCAATTTAGGGGGATTTGTATGGAGAATGAGAAAGGTTTTACTCTTTTAGAAATGCTATTAGTAATGGTTGTTATATCTGTATTATTACTATTGATCATTCCAAATGTAGTTACACAGCGTTCCTCAGTGCAAGGAAAAGGGTGCGACGCATATGTAAAATCTGTAGAAGCACAAATACAAGTATATCAGTTACAGTATAATAAGATTCCATCAATAGATGCGCTTGAAGAAGGAAAGTATATTACTTCTAAAACATGCCCGAAAGGTGAATTAATTTATATTTCCGATGATGGTGTAGTATCTGTCGGGAAATCGTGAAGCAAAAAGGTTTTACGTTTTTAGAAATGTTACTCGTTTTATTTACTATTTCTGTACTGAGTGTTGTTGCGCATTTTAATGTTACTTCATTATATGAAAAACAAAGAGTTGAGCAGTTTTTGAAACAGTTTTCAAATGATGTTTTGTATATGCAGCAGTTAGCGATTAAGCATCAAAAACAGTACACGTTACGATGGTATAAAGAGAAATATATGTATTATATTTGGGAATCGGAGACGGAATCTTTAATTGCTAAGAGAGAATATGATAAAAATATACAAATTGATTTGCATACTTTTCCAAACCCGATGACGTATAATTTGAGGGGAAATATTAATAGGGGTGGTACGATTTTACTTTCGTATCGAAATTACAAATATGAGATTGTATTTCAGCTCGGAAGAGGGAGATTTACGTATCGTGAAGTGTCAAAAAGGGTCAGTAATGGCTGAGATGCTAGTAGCGCTAAGTTTATTAATGATGGCGGTATCGTTATTGCTCCCGCAAACGATATTGATTATGCAAGAAAGAAAAAATATACAAATGCGCTATAAAGCATTTGTATTATTAAAAAAAGAAGCAACCTTATTCGTGTATGAGAATGAGGAAAAGCGAATAAAAGAGCAAGTTATAAAAGGAGTTGTATATTACACATATTGGAGAGGAGATGAAGTTTGTACGATGTGGCATGATGTGAAAGGGAGAACAATGGAGCAATGCCTTTATGCAGAGAAAAAATAAATTAGAAGCGGGGTTCACATTAATAGAAATGATTGCGTGTTTGTTTCTTTTATTAATGTTCTTTTTACTTTTACCACGGCTTCATATTATAGGGATCGAAAATATACAGTCAAAAGGATTAAGTGATTGGGAGTGGGATGTATTTTTAGAGCAAGTGCAAATGGAGTATCGTGAAGTATCAATGGGGAGAAATATAGTAATTGAAAATAATGAAAGTATTTTGCGTTTCCAACACCGTAATGGTGATGAGGTGACGTATGAAAAAGTGAATAGTAATCTTATAAGAAAAGTAAATATGCGTGGAGGAGAATTTATATTACAAAAGGTTGAAGCAGTTTCGTACAAATTAACACCTCATTTGCTATTTATATACGTGAAAGATATAAGAGGTGAAATATATGAAGGTGTTGTTATGCGCTATAGTGAAATTGGAATAGAAACATGAGAAAACAAGATGGATTTGCATTGCCAGGAACAATTATTTTGCTGGTTTTATTAACTTCTTTTTTGATGTATGAAACAAATATGTTACTTTCGGATAAAAAATTTTATATTGAAATAGAACAAAAAATTTTTATGGAGGAACTTGTTGATCGAGCTATTGCAGATATAAAAAAAGACTTACAGCAAAAAGAAAAGAATGATACATTTTTATTTCAGTATGAAAAAGGAAAAGTGAGTGGAAAATATGTCTTTGAAAATGATGTTATTATCATTTCGTTGCAGTGTGTTACGAAACAGAAAGTTTTTTATGTAGTGAGCTTTCGCTATAGGAAAAAGGATAATAAAATATTTGATTGGGTAGAAGGCTGATATGTAAATGTAATTGAGAGAACTGGATGTCAATATTTATATAAAATATATATAGAAAAACCATGTATCTCGATTCAAAAATGAGTCGAGTTTTTTTATGGGAATGGATAAATATAGAAGGTTAAAGTTTAAATTTTCTCAAAAAAGAGAAGGGTGGGAAGAGTATGATATATTCATGCTATCCGATCATTTTTTTAAGGGAGATAGGTACATGGAAAATGAAAATCAAATAGTTGGAAATAAAGAAATGACGATTTTTGATCACAAAGGCAACACGATTGTGACAGAGGATAGAGATGTACACATTATCTCAAGATTCGAAGAGCCTCTTATTGTCGTATTAGCAAATGTATTAAGTGATGAAGAATGCGATGAATTAATCGAATTGTCTAAAAATAAAATGGAGCGTTCTAAAATTGGTTCATCACGTAATGTAAATGATATTCGAACAAGTAGCGGTGCATTTTTAGAAGAGAATGAACTTACTTCGAAGATTGAAAAACGAATTTCATCTATCACGAATGTTCCTGTAGCGCATGGAGAAGGATTGCACATTTTAAATTATGCAGTGGATCAAGAATATAAAGCGCACTATGATTATTTTGCGGAACATAGTAGATCAGCTGCTAATAATCGTATAAGTACTCTTGTGATGTACTTAAATGATGTAGAAGAAGGCGGGGAAACATTCTTTCCGAAATTAAATCTTTCTGTACACCCTAGAAAGGGAATGGCAGTATACTTTGAATATTTTTATCAAGACCAATCACTAAATGAGCTTACGTTACACGGAGGGGCACCTGTTACGAAAGGCGAGAAATGGATTGCAACGCAATGGATGAGAAGAGGTACTTATAAGTAAAAGCAAGCTAGCAAGCTTGTTTGATTGTGAAAAAATAGTGAGTATGTTACGTTTTGTTCTTCATAGCATAAGAAGAACAAAACGTTTTTTTATTAAATAAAGTAACATCTTTCGTTATAATAACAAATAATAACGGATGATTGAGAGGGACGAAAATGAAGTCTATATACATAACTGGTTATATGGGAGCAGGGAAAACAACAATCGGGAAAGCACTAAGTAAAGAACTTCATATGGATGTTGTAGACACAGATCACCAAATTGAAGAGAAGCAAGGAAAGTTAATTCGGCACATTTTTGCCGAAGAAGGAGAAATTGTTTTTCGTGAATATGAAAGTGAAATGTTGCGTTCACTACCAGCCCATAATGTAATTATTACAACTGGTGGAGGGATTATTGAACGCGCAGAAAATCGAAAGTGGATGAAAGAGAACGGCACTGTCGTATATTTATATTGCGATCCATATGTGATTGCAGAAAGGCTTCGTGAAGATACGACACGTCCGCTATTTCAGAAGAAAGATATAGATGCATTTGTAACGAAATTCGAATCGCGCCGAGCTTATTATGAAGAGGCGGATATTCATATTGATACGACAAATAAGTCTGTAGAACAAATTATGAATGAATTAAAGGGGAAGATTAATGTATAAAAAAGTGGACATACTAATCAAGTAGAGGTGATGATAATATGTCTACTAATGATTATGTTCGCTTTGTGACACAGCAATTTGTGTCATATATGGATGCTCCAAAAGAGGATCGAAAACAAAAGAAGGAACAACGCCGTGCAGAGAAAGAGCCATTCTTAAATAAATGGTTTGGTGTTATGCCGCTGAGCGCTGCTTTGTTTTATCGAAATGTAAAAGATAAAAGAAAAAAATCAAGCTAATTATTTTCTACGAGTATTTACGGTGAAAATACATTGGATTCTTTTGTGATAAGTATATGGAATGAAAAATCCCTAGTGCAATAAGGCACTAGGGATTTTTTCTATTGTACAGACTCTTTTTCTTCTGTAACTGCATGTATTTTATTATTTACCCATACAAATCCTATTCCTATACAAATAGAAATTCCCCAACCAACAGCGGTCATAATAGCTCTCATTTCACCATATCCATCTACACCGAAAACAGAGATAAAATAGATTTTCAAGAAGCTTTTTAAAATAAATTGAAGACCAAAAAATAGTGTTAAATATTGTAATGCTGGATATATACGGCTATCACGATAAAGCTCACGGCTTTTATCGCGATCATGACCTTGCAGTGCTGCAATATCCGCAGCAAAATATAACATAAGTGGTTTTTTTATAAAAATTGAACATATGACGATAATACCGAGTACGATATGGTAATATGCATCATTCCATAACATTCGTTCGGCTGATCCTGATATTAAATCTACAGTTGTATTAGCGATGAGTGTGATTAAAATAAAGAACCCTGTCACGTTAAACTGTTTTTCCTTTTTAAACGTATACAGTGTATAAATAATCCCAGGGACAGATGAGATTAACATCGCGTAATAAGGATCGATATAAGGTTTTGCAAATTTCCAAATGAGGAATGGGAATACGAGATAAAAGACAAGATCTAATATAGCTTTTTTATTTTGATTCATATAGAGCCTCCTTAAGTCATACATATATTTTATAATATAATTTCTGAAAATTGTATAAGGTTTAGTGGAAAAAGAAAAAGTATATCAATCTTTGGGGGAGTAGTAGATTGAAAAAAATTGCCCCTAGCGTAGTAAGTTTTTTTAGTATATAATAAAGGAAACGCTTTCATTTTTGATTTGTTCACAAAATGGACGGAAAATCACATATTTACTATTGATATGTTGCTTTATAATGAAACTAATTAAATATACATGCATACAATATTGTGAAATAAATAACATAAATAATCTATATAAATGTAAACGTTATCAAAGAGAGAGGTGGAGACAATGAGTAAATTTTTCTTCAATCATAATCCAGCAACATTAGAGGATGGAAGGCTTGTTAAGTATGCTGAAATTATTTATGGAGAAGGTGGCCGTTCTGTATTAGAAAATTTAATGGTGAAGGCATCTATCAGATTGCGTGATCGTTATCCGAATAAATCTGACGAGCAAATCTCGAACCTCGTAAATCAAGGTATCCATGATATGTTTCAAAAATACGTGAATGAGTAAGAGTAGCTAATTGCTGCTCTTATTTTTTTGTATAAGGATTGAGCCTCTAGCTGAAAATAAAGGTGCATGTTGAAACATGAAAAAGGAGGGGAAAAGATGAGCAATGGAATTGGGCGTTCAAAAGAGAATCTTCCGACTGATGCAAATCATGTAAGTGCGAAGGATCGTGCATATCAGAAACGTATGACGAAGAAAAACCAGCAAGAGCGTAATGACGATAGAGAATAGGCTGGGAAATATCTTAAAAGAAGCTCCTTCTAAAGCTGAAGGAGCTTTCTTTAAGATAGAAAATGATTTGCGGTAATATAGAAGAGACCACCGTTTATAATTTGCATTGTAATGCGTGGTTCGTATTGTTCTTGTAATGCTTGCTTTTCAATTTCATAGCTTTCTGGCAGTTCATCGTTATCTTCGTAAAACCGATTTAAAAGGTCTAAATCGTGATTCCAACGCACTCTTGCTTCTTTTGCCCACGTATGGTCGTCTTCAGCTATTATACTTTTTAAAGCATCCTCTATACGTTGTAAGCCACTTTGTGGCTTAATGATAGGTGAGAGTGTAAAACAAAAATCAGGTATTTTCGGCGTGAGTTTGATCTCTGCTAAAGTGTCATGAAAGTTTGCAATCATTGTGCCAGAAATAAGATGAATACCGATGGAATGAAGTATGTCTTTTTTTCGGTCGCATTGATAAGATACTTTTATATTTACACCAAGCCAAGGATGTAGAGGGGTATGAGTTGCCCCGCTATGTTTCACTTCCTCATATAAACGTATGTATGAACCTAGTTCTTTTGTTGTTTCAAAGATTTGATGCAAGCGTGGTGAACCGTAATGAATAAGTTCACCATCATTTTCTTCATCCTCCGAATTTGTAAGGAGAGTAAGACGCATCGGATTAGGAATGCCTCCTGTTTTTTCGAGATAGTGCCAATAGAAAGGACGATTCATTAATAATTTGTCCATTTCAATTGTTAATTGTACATCTAATAGATGAGGAGAGTGCTTTAAAATTTCACAGTTATTCGCCTCGAAAAAGTTGTATAAGTAATTATGAATTTCATTTTGCTGCATAGTCTTGCACCTCAGCTTCATTGCGCTTCGCAAAATCGATAATAGATGTTAAATTTTCCATCTTGATTCGAATTTCACCTTCGCTTTTTGATTGCGCGAAAATTTCTTGAATATGCGCATCAATATTTTTCATATTGATTCTCGTTAAAATTTCATCGAGTTCACCGATCACACGTTCAAATAAATTAATTTTTTCATATAGTAGTTTTAAAATGTGCTCTTCAACAGTATGTTTTGTTGCTAAGTTATAAATGTGAACATCATTTTTTTGTCCTAGGCGGTGAATACGCCCAATCCTTTGCTCGAGGCGCATTGGATTCCATGGTAAGTCGTAATTAATCATATGGCTACAAAATTGCAAGTTAATTCCTTCACCGCCAGCTTCGGTCGCAATTAACACTTGTGCATGATTTTGGAAAAGCTCCTTCATCCAATCTTTCTTCCCGCGCTTAAATCCACCGCGAAATGGGACAGAGGAAATTCCATGTTGTTGTAAGAACCATTGTAAATACATTTGTGACGCTCTATATTCAGTGAAAATGATGACCTTATCGTCAATTTCTTTTATAAGCTCTAGAGCTTTATTTGCTTTTGAGTTGAACGGAATATGATTAATTTTATCCATCAGCACATCAATATGTGGGTCCTTTATGTAATGCTCATTTTCTTTCTGCCTTTTTTCTACATGTTTTTTTAATGAATAGTAAACAGCTTCACGACTACTACATGCCTCTCGTTTTAAAGTTAAGGATGAGAAAGCGGACGTGAAGGCATCTTGTCCTCGCCAATTTTCAATTTCATTATATAAAGCTTGTTCTTCCTTATTAAATTCAACGAATAATGTTCGTACATGCCTCTTTGGCCAATCAATTCCAGTATTATGACGTCTATTTCGAACCATCACTTTGTTGATGAGAGTTTTTAAATCTTCATCAGATTCAGCTGAACGATTTTTGGAAGCATAATATTCTTCAAAATTAGATTGATTGCCTAAATGACCTGGTTTTAATAAAGAAACAAGGTTGAAGATTTCATCAATTTTATTTTGAACGGGAGTTGCGGTTAGTAATAAACAAAACTTCTTTTTTAATCGTTGTGCAAATTCATAGTTTTTTGTTTTATTATTTTTTAGTTTATGTGCTTCATCGATAATAATCAGATCATACTCTAAGTTTAAAACGATATCACGATGTGGCGAACGTTTCGCAGTATCGATTGATGAAACGATGACATCAGCTTGTTCCCAAGAATAACTTTTCTTTTGAGCGACCGCAGGAATAAAAAATTTTGTGTTTAGTTCATACGCCCACTGAGACACGAGGGAAGCTGGAACGAGAATAAGTACCTTTTTTACGAGTCCACGCACCATATATTCTTTTAAAATAAGACCAGCTTCGATCGTTTTTCCAAGTCCGACTTCGTCTGCTAGAATCGCTTTACCATTCATTTGTTCAATGACATTTTGAGCGACTTCTAATTGATGCGGAAGCGGCGTGAAATGTGATAAATGTTTCGGTGCTTGCAATCCATCAAAAGTAGGGACGAGTAATGATTTCTCTGTTTTATAAGCTAAATGATATAAATCCCAATTTGTCCAAGGACCATCTTCATCAATTCGTTTTAAAAAATTGTTTTGCCACGTTCGATCTACGGAAATATCGACATTCATTAAGACTCTCCCACCTTTTATAAACTAAAATGATTATGAAAAAAATCTTTAATATAAGCCTTGTAATAAGGCGCTATCACACTTGCTAAAGGTTAAAGAATAGGCAATGATAAAGGGCTAAATCCCAGAAGTTGTATTTAATTAGATTAAGAATAAAAAATTCTAAATTATTTTTTATGCTAGAATATTGATGAAATATAGCGAATAATGTTAGGATAATGGTGTGAAATGTGTGGAATCTTTCGTATTTTATCCAAGAAAGTAACTTTTTATTTACGCTTTCATAAAAAAATATAATGAGATTCCGTATATCCTTATCTTTTCAGAATGAAAATGTTTAGATATGGGAAGCAACTTTTATTGATTTGTCAGAGCATAAGGGGGAAAGAGCATGATTACATTACAACGTACACCGTTATTTGATGTATACGCGAAGTATGGTGGGAAAACAATCGACTTCGGTGGTTGGGAATTACCAGTTCAATTTTCAAGCATTAAAGAAGAACACGAAGCTGTACGTACAGCGGCAGGTTTGTTCGATGTATCTCATATGGGAGAAGTAGAGGTAAAGGGTGTAGATAGTTTAGCATTTTTACAACGTGTTGTTACAAATGACGTATCTACCTTAAAGGTAGGAGGCGCACAATATACAGCTATGTGCTATGAAAATGGTGGCACTGTAGATGATTTATTAATCTACAAACGTGGTGAAGAAGACTATTTATTAGTAATCAATGCATCAAATATCGAGAAAGATTACGAATGGTTAGCAAGTCATGTAATTGGCGATGCGAAAGTAGTCAATGTTTCTAGTGAAGTTGCACAGCTTGCAATTCAAGGACCAAAAGCAGAAGGCATTTTACAAAAAGTTGTGTCAGAAGATTTGAAAGAAATTAAGTTCTTTAAATTTAAAAACGATATTCTTGTAGATGGAATTCCTGCACTTGTATCTCGTACAGGTTACACGGGTGAAGATGGATTCGAAATTTACTGTAAGAGTGAAGATGCTGCAAAACTTTGGGAGAAACTTCTTGAAGTTGGAGCAGAAGAGGGCTTAAAAGCATGTGGTTTAGGTGCTCGTGATACACTTCGCTTCGAAGCAACTCTTCCGTTATACGGACAAGAATTATCAAAAGATATTACACCGCTTGAAGCAGGAATTGGCTTTGCGGTAAAAACAAATAAAGAAGCAGACTTCTTTGGAAAAGAAACGTTAAAAGAGCAAAAAGAAAACGGTGCACCTCGTAAGTTAGTCGGCATCGAAGTAATCGAACGTGGTATTCCTCGTACGCATTACCCTGTATTTATAGGAGAAGAAAAAATCGGGGAAGTAACGAGTGGTACACAATCTCCAACGTTAAAGAAAAGCATTGGTTTAGCACTAATTGATGTAAAATACGCAGCAGTTGATACAGAAGTAGAAATTGAAATTCGTAATAAACGCGTCAAAGCAGTAGTTGTTCCAACACCATTTTATAAACGTTCAAAGTAACGGGGAGAGGGGTAGATTTCATGTTGCATCGTTATCTTCCAATGACAGAAGAAGACAAAAAAGAAATGTTACAAACAATCGGCGTTCAAACGATTGATGAGTTATTCTCTGATATTCCAGAGAGTGTTCGTTTTAAAGGGGATTTAAAAATTAAAGAAGCAAAATCAGAGCCAGAGCTTTTAAAAGAGTTATCTCAAATGGCTAGTAAAAATGCGAACTTAAAAGAATACGCTTCTTTCTTAGGAGCAGGCGTATACGATCATTACGCTCCAGTAATTGTTGATCATGTTATTTCTCGTTCAGAATTTTATACAGCTTACACACCATACCAACCAGAAATTTCACAAGGGGAGTTACAAGCAATTTTTGAATTCCAAACAATGATTTGTGAATTAACAGGAATGGATGTAGCAAACTCTTCTATGTATGACGGAGGTACAGCTTTAGCTGAAGCGGCAATGCTAGCAGCTGGTCATACGCGCAAAAAGAAAATTCTTGTGTCTAGTGCAGTTCATCCAGAATCAAGAGCGGTACTTGAAACATATGCAAAAGGTCAACATCTTGAAGTTGTTGAAATTGATCATAAAAACGGTGTAACAGATTTAGAAGTATTACAAAGTGAAGTAGATGATACAGTTGCTTGTGTAATCGTTCAATATCCAAACTTCTTCGGACAAGTTGAAAAGTTAGCTGATATCGAAAAAATCGTTCATCAACAAAAATCATTATTTATCGTTTCTTCAAATCCATTATCATTAGGCGCATTAACACCGCCAGGGAAATTGGGTGCTGATATTGTAATCGGTGATGCACAACCATTTGGTATCCCAACGCAGTTTGGTGGACCTCATTGTGGTTACTTTGCAACAACGAAAGCATTTATGCGTAAAATTCCAGGACGTCTTGTCGGACAAACTGTAGATTCAGATGGTAAACGTGGGTTTGTATTAACATTACAAGCACGTGAACAGCATATTCGCCGTGATAAAGCGACGTCTAACATTTGTTCAAACCAAGCGTTAAATGCATTAGCAGCATCAGTTGCAATGACAGCACTTGGAAAACAAGGTGTGAAAGAAATGGCACGTCAAAATATTTCTAAAGCACAATATGCAAAACGTCAATTCGAAGCGAAAGGTTTCACAGTAACATTCGCTGAACCATTCTTCAATGAATTTGTTGTAGATTGTAAACGTCCAGTTAAAGAAGTAAATGATGTATTAATACAAAAGAATATTATCGGTGGTTACGACCTAGGCCGTGATTATAAAGAGCATGCAAACCATATGCTTGTAGCAGTAACAGAGCTTCGTACAAAAGAGGAAATTGACACACTTGTAAACGAAATGGGGGCTATCCAATGAAGAACCAAGACCAAGCACTTATTTTTGAAATGAGTAAAGAAGGACGCGTAGGATATAGCTTACCCAAATTAGATGTAGAAGAAGTAAAATTAGAAGATGTGTTTGAGAGTGATTATATTCGAGTAGAAGATGCAGAGCTTCCAGAAGTATCTGAACTTGATATTATGCGCCATTACACAGCGCTTTCAAACCGTAACCACGGTGTGGATTCAGGATTCTATCCACTTGGATCTTGTACGATGAAATATAATCCGAAAATTAATGAAAACGTAGCACGCTTCGCAGGCTTTGCAAATATTCATCCACTTCAAGATGAAAAAACAGTGCAAGGTGCAATGGAATTAATGTACGATTTACAAGAACATTTAATTGAAATTACAGGTATGGATACCGTTACATTACAACCAGCAGCTGGTGCACACGGAGAATGGACAGGTTTAATGTTAATTCGTGCATACCATGAAGCAAAAGGTGACTTTAACCGTACGAAAGTAATTGTTCCTGATTCTGCTCACGGAACGAATCCAGCATCTGCAACTGTAGCTGGTTTTGAAACAATTACAGTAAAATCAAATGAAAATGGTCTTGTTGATTTGGAAGACTTAAAACGTGTTGTCAATGAAGAAACGGCAGCACTTATGTTAACAAATCCAAATACATTAGGCCTATTCGAAGAAAATATTTTAGAAATGGCAGAAATCGTCCATAATGCAGGCGGTAAATTATACTATGATGGTGCAAACTTAAATGCCGTATTAAGTCAAGCTCGCCCAGGAGATATGGGATTTGACGTTGTGCATTTAAACCTTCATAAAACATTTACAGGCCCGCACGGCGGCGGTGGCCCAGGTTCTGGTCCAGTAGGTGTGAAAGCTGATTTAATTCCGTTCTTACCAAAACCAATTTTAGAGAAAACGGAAAACGGTTATCACTTTAACTACGACCGTCCAGAAGCAATTGGACGTGTGAAACCATTCTATGGTAACTTCGGAATTAACGTTCGTGCATACACATATATTCGTTCTATGGGTCCAGATGGATTACGTGCAGTAACTGAGTATGCTGTATTAAATGCAAACTATATGATGAGAAGATTAGCACCGTTCTACGATCTTCCATTCGATAGACATTGTAAGCATGAATTTGTATTATCAGGTCGTCGTCAAAAGAAACTTGGTGTACGTACGTTAGATATTGCAAAACGTCTGCTTGATTTCGGCTACCATCCACCAACAATTTACTTCCCATTAAATGTGGAAGAATGTATTATGATTGAGCCAACAGAAACAGAATCAAAAGAAACGTTAGATGGTTTCATTGATAAAATGATTCAAATTGCTAAAGAAGTAGAAGAAAATCCAGAAGTTGTACAAGAAGCGCCACATACAACGGTAATTAAACGTTTGGATGAAACGATGGCTGCTCGTAAACCAGTGTTACGTTATGAAAAACTAGCACCTGTACAAGTTTGATTGGAAAAAAAGAACTCGCTATATGCGGGTTCTTTTTTTTTGCAAAATTGGTGCAGATAGCATGAAAAAAATGTTAAAAATTTATATTTTTTGTTTCATATTGCTGTAATGATGCCGTTTCATAGGTGGTTTTGTTGAAAAAGTCGGTTTGATAAAAGTATTTATTTTTGTTAGAATTTTATTGAAATTAAGAAGATGTGATGGGGCAGAAATTACTCATTTTTATGTATATGTGAAAAAACGAGCAAGACGGGGGTGGAAGTGTGGGATATCGATGTTATAGAATGGTATACCATTTAGAAAACGGAGAAACAATTAAAGATGTAAAAGAATTTTGTTATCGAGACCAAGGGAAAGTGTTAGAAAGAGTAGCGCATCGTGTAATGGATAATAGAGAAGTGACAGCGATTGATAAACAAGGAACAATCATTTCAATAGCGTGTGAGGACATTGTAAAGGTAGAGCTCGATTACATAACAGAAAGTTAACCTTGAGTCATATCGAATTATTCGATACAATATACTGTTGAATGGTGAAGTGAAAAGAGAGGAGTTTATCATGGGTAGTACAAGACACTTTTATATGTTTATTTTAGCGTTTGTTCTTGTTGTGGCGTTAACGATTTATTTAATTGTTGATAGCAGCTGGTACAATACAGTTCATCCGGCATTCCTTCTTTTTATGTATGTAGGAATTGCGGTTGTTAGTTTCGGAATGAGAGACGAAATGTTAGATCGCTTTGAAAAGTGATACATATACGAAAGACCAACAGGAAAATGTTGGTCTTTTTTTCTTGCCAAAAATTTCAAAAGGTACCTTCTTCAATAACGACAATATGAAAGTAAGAGTTTATAAACAGAGAGGCTATTCGGTATAACATCTTTCGGAGTATGTAATATAAAGCTGAAAACGATGATGAGAACGAGAAATAGGAAAAATAAAAATAGGATATGTTTATGTATAGAATTTTGCATATCATCCACTCCTTTTTTAGGTAGTATGTCCAAAGGAAAGAAGGGTATGAGAAAATTTAGGAGGGAGAACGATGGGAAAACGAAAATTGTTATTTGGAATAGGGGTAATATTTTTTTCAATTGGCCTCATAGTATCAAATGTTTACTCAGATATACCATCGCCATTTCCTAAATTGCATAAAGGGATTGGTATGAGTGTTGCCATAGTTGGTCTGCTTTGTCTTATCGCATCAAATTTCTATAGAAAATCTAAATAGACATAAAAAAGGACAGTTACTCTTTTTCAGAGGAACTGTCCTTTTTAAATAACTTGTTCCAAATCTTGGCGATACTCCATATAATCACGATAGTAATGGAGGCAATAATTGACCAAGCGATAGATGCAATTTCAAGTGCCATGTTAGGAAGGAACGTAAGAATGGATAATACTTTATGAAACAGCCATTCTATTATATGAAAACTTATTTGTAGTAGAATGACGATCCCGAGTGTGATCCATGTTAATATTTGTTTTCCTTTTTCTTTCCACATGACATTCACCTCACGTTAGCTTAATAGTTTTAAGCCAACAGCGCCGCATAGAATGCAGCTTAAGAAGGCAAGGCGGCGCCAATCCGCTGATTCGCGGAAAATAAGAATACCTAGAAGTGCACTTCCGGCAGTTCCGATTCCAGTCCAAATTGCATAAGCAGTTCCCATCGGTAATGTATCCATTGCAAGGGATAAGAAGAAGAAGCTTACGCCGAAGTTAGCGATTAAAATAATTTTTGGTGCCCAGCCTTTCTTTTCAGTGGCTACTTTCATAAAGAGTACACCAATAATTTCACAAATACCAGCTAGAATTAAAAATACCCAAGCCATTTTATGCAGCCTCCTTCGCTTCTTTTTCTTCTGTTACTCGTTTTAAGCCGATTACTCCGAAGAAGATTAAACCAATTAATAAAACTTTTACAATAGAGAAAGGTTCTCCGAAAACAAAAATCTCTGTAAGAACGATTCCGCCTGCTCCAATCCCTGTAAAGACCGCGTACACAGTACCAACAGGTAAATCTTTATAAGCTCTAAATAATAAGATGAAACTTACTGTAATTAATAGAGCAACACCCGCCCATTCTAATGGAGCCTCCGCGTGTTTTAGTCCAATCACCCAAAAAATTTCAATAATACCAGCTAATATTACATAAATCCATGCCATATGTCATTTCTCCTTCCTACCAGTCGTTAGGTAAAGGGCTTAAAAACGACGCATTGCAAAGGAGCAATCCGTCAGTTTGAAAGTCCGCGCCAAAATACTTTCCAAGAAGCGTCTAAACGTGTCTCAAAACGATTTAAACCTGCGAATAGTAGTTCGACCATAAGTCCGTCCAGTAAGCATAGAAAAGCTTCTAAAGCGTCTTTCACTTCAATATTATGCAGTTCACCTTGCTCGTTTGCCCGTTTAAATACAGGTAATAAAAGTTTTCCGACGTTTTCGATGTGTATATTCGCTTTATCAATAATTTGTTCACGAAATGCATCCGGCGGAAAATAAGAAGTTCGTAACCAAAACATTGATTCTTCACTTTCGCCAAATCGTTTTGCATAACCTTTTAACAAACTTAAGAGTAAGTCTTCGGTGGACGATTTTGAGAAGTTTTCGATATCGTCTGTGAAGCTCTGCAAATCTTTTTGAAGAGCGGATTCTAAGCATGTGAAATATAACTCTTCTTTTCCTTTAAAGTGTGCGTAAATCGATGGTTTTTTAATCCCAACTTCTTGAGCAATATTTGCTAATGAAGTTCCTTCGTAGCCGTAGCGTGCGAAATGAGAAAGTGCTATAGCTTTAATGCGGTTTGCTGTCATTTTCATCCCCTACCTACCGTTCGTTAGGTTAATTATATGAGATGAAAATTATAAAGTCAATGGGGAAACGTTGAAAAAAAGAGCACTATAGTTAGCACTCTTTTTTTAGACCGTTTTTCGCTCAATTAAATGGAATGAAAGTTCTTCTGAGCTTCCGATAATTTGTTCGTCTTGCATCTGTTTATGGAATAAAGAAAAAGCACGTGATCCCATCGTGAGGCCGGGATGCTCAATAGTTGTAATTTCTAATGCTTTTGAAATTTCATGATTATCGAATCCAAGGATAGCGAGGTCCTCAGGGACGCGAATGCCATGTTTTTTTGCTTCTGTTAATAAACCAGCAGCTACTTGATCATTCGCTGTGAAAATAGCAGTTGGACGATTTGTCATATTTAAAATGCGTTGAAGTATTTTTGCCCCGTCCTGCATCGTATAGCATTGATGAAAAATCCAATCAGGGTGCACTATTTTTCCTTCGTGACGAAGAGTATCGGCGAAAGCTTTTTCACGCTCGATTGAATTAACACTTGTTTTTCTTGCTAAACAAATGCCGATTTTTTCATGACCTTTACTTAGTAAATAGGAAGTACCGAGACGGAACCCTTCATAATGATCTACATAGACAGATGAAATGAGGGGATGTTTCATTTTTTCACATGAAATAATGGGAGCGAATTTTGCAAACGGTTCAATTTGTTCCCATGAACTCGTTCGAGAGCAAATAATTATCCCGTCGAATTGTTTCATTTTCATCATTTCAAGAACGCGAATTTCTTCAATACTATCGTAATTCGTTTGGCACAAATTAATATGATATCCAGCTAATAATGCTTCGTTTCCGATTCCTTCAATAATGGTGCTAAAATACGGGAGATTAATGAAAGGTAGCATAACGCCAATTGTATATGTTTTACCTCTTATTAAATGGACTGCATTAATATTTTTTGCATAGTTCAATTCTTCAACTGCATCTAGAACACGCTTACGTTTTTCTTCTTTTACGTAAGGATGATTATTAAGGACACGGGAAACCGTTGATATGGATACACCAGCAGTTTTTGCAATTTGTTTTATATTGGCCATATGTATCACCTCTTTATTTATTATAAGGGAAAATAATAAGAATGAAAAAATCTTGACCTGAAAAGCTTTTCACAATCTATGTTATAAATATGACTTCCGTTATTCGCGTAACCTTTTTATTTGGGCGTAAGAGTGGCGAGGTCATTTTTGTATGTCCACAAAGAATTTTTGTCAAAATGTGTGAGAATAACTTGGAAAGTTTTCAAAGGAGGAGTTTGATTGTAAAGCGAATATGAAGAGAATATAAACGCTTCGTTCGTTAAGAGAGCGATATGAAAGGGCGGAAACAAATTGAAAAAAGGAATCATTTGTTTCGTGTTTTCTAGTGTATTACTTAGCTCATGTTCATTTCAGCAAACGATGCAAGAAGAAAAAAAATTTGTGGGAACAACAGGAGGGGCTATGGATCGTGTTACTGATCCTATGCCGCTAAAGGAGCTTCCGAAATATTTTCCGGCGAAGTTTAAGGTTCCAACGTTTTTACCTTATGACATTACGAGTGATGTGATGGGGGAGGTAAGAACGATGGGAAAGAAGAATGCTGTCGTAACGATTAAATATAAGCAACAAGAGAAAGGAAGGCACGACTATATAGAATTAACAGTGGCAAACTTTTCTTACAGTTTTCCATACCTCGTAGAAGAGAATCGATTTCAAGAACAAATGAGGTTGAATAATGGAGCACCTGCTTATTTTAAAAATAAGGATGATTACGAACGAGGAGACGAATTTGCTACGCTTATATGGAAAGAGAAGGGGATTGAATATCAGCTATTATATCGTAATATAGATGAGAAAGATGAAGATGTGATCAAACAGAATCTACTGTACATTGCGAACAATATGGAATAAAAAAACTAGCTGAATGATACAGCTAGTTTTTTGTATGTTATTTCTTTTTAATTTTGCCTGTCCAAGATTTAAATCCACCTTGTAATTGGTAGAAATCTTTGTAGCCTTGTTTTTTTAAGTATTGTGCTGCACGACCTGTACGGAATCCGCTTTGGCAATATAAATAAACAGGTTGATCTTGGCGAAGTTCTTTGTAGCGAAGGCGAATTTGTGATAATGGAATGTTACGCGCGCCTAAAATATGTCCCGCGTTAAATTCATCCGCTTCGCGAATATCGATAAGCTGTGCTTTACGGTAGCCAGCGCGAAATTCTTCTTCTGAAAGTGTTTTAATTAATTTTTTCTGATAGAAATACATCCATACAGTGTAGCCGATGAATGCTACAATTGCGACCAGTATAATAATCAAGTTTGTTGACACGATTCTATCGCTCCCTTTTTTCTTATCCTACTTTCAATATTATAATGACCATATGTATTTATGCAACAGATTCATTTGTATATAAGAAGAAATTTCGTATTCTTTCACAAATTTTGTCGAATTTGGTAGACTAGAGAATGTGAAAAATAATTGGTTATATGAGGTGCAGGATGGGAAAAGAAAAATGGTGTTATATTAACTCTGGTCAATGTTCACCGGCATTTAATATGGCGTTAGATGAATGTTTATTAAATTGGCAAAGTGAAAAGAAAATGCCACCAACAATTCGTTTTTATGAATGGGAAGTACCAACATTAACAGTTGGGTATTTCCAGCGTGTTGAAAAAGATATAAATATGGATGTAGTTAACGAAAAGAAATATGGATTCGTTCGTCGTCAAACAGGCGGCAGGGGTGTACTACATGACAAAGAATTAACGTACAGTGTTATTGTGTCTGAAGATCATCCGAATATGCCAAAAACAGTTACAGAAGCATATCGCGTTATTTCGCAAGGCTTATTAGACGGGTTTAAGGCATTAGGATTAGAAGCGTATTATGCAGTTCCGAAAACAGAAGCGGATCGTGAAAATTTGAAAAATCCGCGTTCAGGAGTATGTTTTGATGCACCGTCTTGGTATGAAATTGTAGTTGAAGGAAGAAAAATCGCAGGTAGTGCTCAAACACGTCAAAAAGGTGTTATCTTACAACACGGTTCTATTCCGTTAGAAATTGATTTAGATGAGTTATACGACCTATTTTTATTCCCAAATGAGCGAGTGAAAGAGCGCATGAAGAACATGTTTTCTTCTAAAGCGGTAGCGATTAACGAATTAACAGATCGTACATTTACGATTGAACAGTTAATTAAAGCGTTTGAAGCTGGATTTGAAAAAGGATTAGATGTAGAGCTTGTACCGTATGAACTAACAGAAGAACAACTTCATGAAGTTCAAACTTTAGCAAAAGAGAAGTACGAAAGTAATGATTGGAATTATAAAAAATAAGGAGATGGCGACCGCCATCTCCTTATTTTTATAGTAAATTAAGTACTTTTTCTACTTTGATTCCTTTATCTTGTAAAGAACGAAGGCGGTTTACAACGTCCATAATTTCTTTGTCGAATGTAACGCTAATACCTTGGTTTTGTAGTTCTTTTTTTAATCCTTCAATAGAATCATCTATGTCGATGCCAAGCTCGTAATCTTGACAAACTTCAATTGTCTTTTTCACGAGTTTCACATAATTTTCTTGTAGTTTTGAATTTGTTTCAGTCAAAGCAGGTTGCTTCGGTTTTGCAGGAGTAACCGGCGCTGTCTCTTGCTTTGTAACTGGAGTAGATACTACTTTTTTCACAGGTGCTGGAGTAGATAGTTCTACAGCCGCTTCTACACTTACTGGCTTCGGTGTTGGTACCGGAGTAGGTTTAGGTTCTGCAGCAGGTGTTTCTACACGCATAACAGGCTTTGGAGCAGGTGTAACTGCTTTTGGAGCTTCTACAACCACTTCTTTTTTCGGAGTAGCTTCTACAACTGTTTCTTCTTGCTCAGCAGCTTCTTTATTTTCTTTGCTCCACATAACGCGTTCAATTTCTAGAGAAACATTGTTTTTGTTCATCGCTGTTAATGTAACTTTACCAACTTCAGCGTTCCCAGTGAAATCAACAATTTTATAAATGACACTCTTGTTCCAATCCACGTTTCCGCTCAAAAATAATTCTTCGTTACATTTCGGCGTTAAGCCCTCGATTTTAATTTCTGCGTTTACACCGTTTTCACTATATACCATAATTAGCGAAGCATTTACATCTTCGTCTGCTAACATTAGTTCACGTACCATTTTGCCGGTGCGTACTTGCGTTTTCTTCTTAACTGACATCAAATTTCTCCTCTCAAAAATTCAGTAATAATAAAAAAATCGTATAACGAAAAATAATTGCTCACGAAGATTTATGATACCGATAATAAAAGCATCACGTCAACAATTAACTTTAATTATTTTGCATTTTTCTTATTTTCTTTATGAAATTTTTCAATTTGTAAAATTAGACAGAAGAAAAACAGCCTGTTGAAGGGCTGTTAAAAATTTGATTTTTTGTATAGTAGTTTATATAAAATATAAAATAGAATAGCAATTAAAGTATTTTGCCAAAAGGTAAGATGATAAATGAGATAAGGTTGCTTTTTAAAATAAATATTTAAGAATACAGACGAACAAAATGGAGTGGCAAATGCGAATCCAAATAGAATTCTTCTTTTCCAATTCATCTTTTGATTAAAGGAGTAACGCTTTAATAAATATAAAATAAATAGTATGCCTAGTACAATTATTGAAACAGACAAAGTAGTTCCAGGGATGCTAAAAGCTGGGCTTAATTGTTCGGTATTCTTTCCGAAGATTAAAATGAAAAGCGAAACAATTGCATCGATTCCAAACTGTATAGCAAGAAGTAAGCTAATAGAAAATCCAATTAAAGAACTTTTTTCTAATGTTGTTTGGGTTGGTAAAGCTGATATAAGCTCATCGCAATAAGATTGTAAATCATCACCAAAGATATCGTAAGCATTTTTGTTTTCTGTTTGTGCTTCAATAAGATGATCTAATATTTCTAGTAAAAGTTCCTCCATTTGTTGTTGGGGTACGTTGGATATTCGGAGGTATACTAACATATCACCGTAAGCAGCTTCGTTTTCAGGTGTTAATAACTTTCTTTTTTCATTGTTTAACTGAACCATTTCTTTTTCGGTCATAATCTCGTTACTCCTTTTTAAAGTCTAAGTATTCTTTTTTGAAGAAAAATTTATATAGTGCATAGCAAGAGATGGCAAGTAAAGTGCCAATCCAGGGTGAGATTTGTAATGTAGTATAAGGCTGTTTAATAAATAAAAAGGAAATACCGCTGATTAGTATCCAAGGGCTATGTCGTATAAAAAAATGTCCTATATGTTTCAAAGTGTTTGTTGATTTATTAAATAAATCGGTATTGATGAAGTTGAATATAAAACGTATGACAAGATGTATGGATATAGTAAATACGAATAGAAAGATGAAATCGATGTGTACAAATTTAAAACGTGATTCATCTGAAAATAAAGGTAATACAAATGCGATTATGGACGAAATAGTAAAGTATATTGCTAACAGGTAACTAGTTATAAATAAAGGAATTGATAATTGTTCCCATAAGATTTGCTTTGGTAAGGCAGAAATTAGCTCATCACAGTAAACTTGTAAGTCGTCGCCAAAAATATCATAAGCGCTTTTTTCTTCTTGTTGAGCTTCAATAAGGTGATCTAGAATTTCAATTAGTAATTCTTCTGCTTGGTATTCTGGTACTTTGGCTAAACGAATGTATATTAACATGTCGCTATAGGCAGTTTCATTTTCTGTAGTTAATAATTTGCGTTTTTGATTATTGAGTTCAATTAAATCTTTCGCCTTCATCCCTATCACTCTTCCTCTCCCTGTAATAAGTTGTTTACCGTCGTTGAAACCATTCCCCAGCTTTTTTTGAATTCTTCTAGTTGTTCTAATCCTTTATCGGTTACGTGATAATATTTTCGCTTTGGTCCAAGTGTAGAAGCTTTTAATGTTCCTTCAATTAGCTTTTCTTTCTGCATGCGTAACAATAAAGGATATATGCTTCCTTCACTTACGAATGTAAAGCCATGTTTATTTAATTTCGTGCTTAGTTCATATCCGTACACTTCTTCTTGTGAAATGATATATAGAATGCAACCTTCGAGCACACCTTTTAACATTTGACTGTGCATGATTTCACCACCTTTTGTTCAGGTAACTTGTTGTGCAAGGTAGCTGTTAATTGAATTATAGCACCCCAGTAACTTGCGTAGCAAGTTACTGGGGTGGGAAAACTTTAAAAAGTGTTATTCTTCTTTTACTGCTCATACTAAAGTGAGGGGGAGATTACACGAAACCATTTATGCCAAAGCTCGTTTATTTTGAACCAGGAACATCACCATTTGAAGAACGCATTGAGGCTGCTCGTAAAGTAGCAGGGGCTGGTTATCCAATTAGCTTTATTGTTGCACCAATTTATATGCATGAAGGGTGGAAAGAAGGATACCGTGAATTGTTTGAACGATTATACAATGCGTTGAAAGATATGAAGATACCAAATTTAACGTTCGAATTAATTCAACATCGCTATACAAAACCGGCAAAAAAAGTCATTCAAGAGCGTTTTCCAAATACGAAGCTTGAAATGGATGAAGAGAAGCGGAAATATAAATGCGGACGATACGGTATTGGGAAATATGTATATAAAAAAGATGATGCAGAAGTATTGGAAGGAACAATAAGAGGTTATATATGAGTATTTTCCTGATGCAGAAATTCAATATTTTACATATGGGGAATCTGTATTCTTTTTTGTTTTACGTATTTAGGCTCGTTTCCACCTTGTCACGTTATTCTTTCTGGTGTATCATTTTATTGATTGCTTCGTACGGAATAAGCAAAATGAAATTGGATGGAGGAAACCGATGCCTACCCCTAGTATGGAAGATTATATTGAACAAATTTATTTGTTGATTGATGAAAAGGGTTATGCCCGCGTATCTGATATTGCTGAAGCGCTTAGTGTACATCCATCCTCTGTAACAAAAATGGTACAAAAATTAGACAAAGACGAATATCTAATTTATGAAAAATATAGAGGGCTTGTATTAACATCAAAAGGTAAAAAAATCGGAGAACGTCTCGTATATCGTCATGAATTGTTAGAGCAGTTTATGCGTATTATCGGTGTGGATGAAAGTAAAATTTATAATGATGTAGAAGGAATTGAACATCATTTAAGTTGGGAAGCAATCGATCGCATCGGTGATTTAGTGCAATACTTCGAACAAGAAGAAGTTCGAGTTGAGACACTTCGTGGTGTTCAAAAAGCAAATGAAGAGAAAAGTAATTAAGGGGAACGTGTGGCGTTTCCTTTTTTATTTAAATCGAAAAGGGCGGGAAAATAATGAAAGCAATTATTTTTGATTTTGATGGATTAATTGTGGACACTGAAACAATATGGTTTCACTCTTTCAGAGATGCTGTTCGTGAATACGGTGGAGAGTTACCCTTAGAAGAATTTGCAAAATGTATTGGAACGACAGATGAAGTGCTTTATGCATATTTAAAAGAGCAATTGAAAGAAAAATTTAACGAGCAGGCATTAAAGGAAAAAGTAACAACTTTACATAAAGAGAAAATGAAAATACCAAAAGCACGTGACGGGGTAAAAGAATATTTAGAAGAAGCGAGAGAACTTGGGTTGAAAATCGCATTAGCCTCTAGTTCCTCTAAAGAGTGGGTTGTTCGTTTTTTAGAAGAGCTACAGATTAGAGAGTATTTTGAAGTGATTAAAACGAGAGAAGATGTCGAGAAGGTAAAGCCAGATCCAGCTCTTTATAGGATTGCGATAGAAGAATTAGGAATTGAACTGTCAGAAGCTGTTGTATTTGAAGATTCATTAAATGGATTGAAAGCAGCGATTGCAGCCGGATTAAAATGTGTCATCGTGCCTAATGATGTGACAAGAAATTTACAATTTGAAAACCATCACCTTCGTATCGAAAGTATGAAAGAAAAAAGTTTGAAAGAAGTGCTGCAACATATAAAGTGAAACTTTAATCAGTGGGAGGTTCTCATCCCCACTGATTATAAGCCACACTAATCGTGAAAAAAAGACCGTATTTCCTAAAAGGAAGCACGGTCTTTCTTTTTGTTTTTTTTACCTTCAATGACAGTTAAATGAGATTGTTTTCTTTTTCGTTTCAACGATGAAGAATTACCCTTTTTCCCCTTGTCATCAGAAGCATTCCGTTTCAAGAAAGAATTGCTTAGGGGTGCTACATTTTGTTTCCCGTGTTTGCGGTTCGATTGTTTTGCAGCACGCTTATATGAGCTTTGCGAATTTGCAGAACCACTAGAATTTGTAAACATTTTGTAGAGTAAGTAAAAGATACCGACGACAGCCAACATGATACCAATGTTTTTTAACACTCCCATTGGATCTGTAATAACAGATGAAACAAGGCCGAATATTGCTAATCCGATAATAAGTACAAATATAGCGAATGTAAACGAACGACCGTTCATAAGGGACACCTCCTAAAAACATATATTAAAATTAGTATATTAACGATGAGGAAAGGAGTTGAACACCATTTTTAAATAATTATTGTTTGTTTTCTAAACGTAATAATTCTTCAAACGATGCGATTGCAACTTCCGCTTGATCATCTGTTGGTTCTTTCGTTGTTAATAGTTGCAGCCATAATCCGGGATATCCAAGTACTCGTAAAACAGGAATATCTCGTAATCGATTGGTAAATTGTAATACTTCAAAAGAAATGCCGAGAACAACTGGAATTAATAAAATTCGGTTTACTACCCTGGCCCAAAGCGGATCTGTAGGGACGAGGAAATAGACAAACATTCCAATAATGACCGTAAATATAATAAAGCTACTGCCACAGCGATAATGGAGGCGAGTTTGCTTTTGAACATTTTCTACAGTCAGTGGAAGGTTATTCTCATAAGCATTGATTACTTTATGTTCTGCACCGTGGTACTGAAATACCCGCTTAATAAGTGGGGTTAAAGAAATAAAGTATATATAGCTCAATAATAGCATGAGCTTAATGACACTTTCGACAATGATTTGCCCCGTATGAGATGGGAAAATCGGTCTCGTTAATTCAGCTAAAAGTGCAGGAACTGCTGTGAAAATTACTTTACCGAATATGAACGATAAAACGCCAACTGCTGCAACTCCTAATACCATCGTTAATTTTGATTGTTCTTCTTTTTTATTTGCAAATTGTTCATCATCTTCTGGGTGGACATCAAATCGTTCTGAAGCAAAGTTTAAATGTTTCGCTCCATTCGCACTTGCATCCACAATAGCGGCAATACCTCGTAAAAATGGAATTTTCTTTAGTATAGATAATGCTTTATTACGAACGCGTGGTAAACGATAAAATTCAATCGATTTATCTTTACGACGAACCGCTGTAACAGTATATTCTCTACCGCCAAACATAACTCCTTCTATGACTGCCTGTCCGCCATATATTTGTTTTGACTCTTCTGCCATGTTAACACCAACCTGTATTTGTTTCTCTCTTATGTAGAAAAAGAGGCAATTGTCGTACTTGGTTCTGTCAGTTTGAAATAAGACAATCACCGAGTTTCCTTTATTTTATCGACAAATACAAGCGGATGACAAGGGGAAATGTTACGAGAGTCGGACATTTCTTATTCTTTTTATAGACAAATTTTGCAGGATTTAAACATGCTTCAAAATAGTTTCGGGCATACTATTGAGCGGAGGTGTCAATGTGAATCAAGAACAATCAACAATAAGGAATTTTGTACAGATTGGTTTATTTGGTGGCTTATTTTGGGGAGGTATATGGTATTTCCTTCATATATTTTCATTTACAGAAGCTGGCCCTAACTATTTACTTTTACCGTTTGCATTTGGGGATTGGAAAGAAGGGGTTTGGGGGAACGTGCTAGGTATCGTTTGTATGGGACTCCTTTCAATTTTAGTGGCATTTCTCTATAAAGCTCTTTTTAAAAAGTTTGAAGGAGTATTACCTGGCATACTATACGGTTTATTTTGGTGGGCGTTATTATTTTTGGGGATGGGGCTAATGGCACCCGTTATTAAAAGTGCACTTCATTTACCGAAAGGAACAATTGTAACGACAGTATGTATCTTTATATTATATGGTGTTTTTATTTCGTATTCTGTATCATTCGAATCGAATAATACAAATAGAGGAGAAGGGCTCGAGAAGACAAACTATTCAAATAAGTGATTCCTATGTTAAAATGTCGTATAGACATTCTTTAATATTAAGGAGTTTTAAGAAAATGAAAAAGTTACTCCTCGTAAACGGTCCTAACCTAAATCGTCTTGGTGTCAGGGAAGTAAATGTATACGGAAAAGGAACGTTAGCGACGCTTGAAACAGATATGAAACAAGAAGCAGAAAAAATGGGAGTGGAGTTAGAATGTTTTCAATCGAATCATGAAGGAGCTATTATTGATATTATTCATGAGGCGGATGACATATATGAAGGAATCATTCTAAATCCGGGTGCATTTACGCATTATAGCTACGCGATTCGGGATGCTATCGCAAGCGTTTCGATTCCAGTTATTGAAGTACATATTTCTAACATTCATCAACGTGAGTCGTTTCGTCATGAATCTGTGACAGCGGCTGTTTGTGCGGGACAAATTGTTGGATTTGGTTTTTATGGCTATAAGCTAGCGCTATTTGCATTAATGGAGAAATTGAGGGAGGCATAAAGTAATGGAAAAGATCGAGAGATTAAGAAGTGCGTTTGATGAGGCTGGTATTGACGGTATCGTATTAACGAATGAACATAGCCGTAGATATATGGCGAATTTCACAGGAACAGCTGGAGTTGTACTAATTTCAAAAGAGCGTGCTCTATTTATTACTGATTTCCGTTATGTAGAGCAAGCTAGTAAGCAAGCGGTTGGATATGAAATCGTGCAGCACACAGGCCTAATTCTTGATGAAGTTGCGAAACAAGTAAAAGAACTTGGAATTCAAAAGCTAGGCTTTGAGCAAGATACCCTTACATATAGCTCTTACGTAACGCATAATGAAGCGATTGAAGCTGAATTCATCCCAACTTCTGGGCTTGTAGAAAAGTTACGCTTGATAAAGACTGATTCAGAGATTAAGATATTAAAGGAAGCTGCACAGATTGCAGATGCTGCCTTTGAGCATATTCTATCATTCATTCGCCCGGGAGTATCTGAAATTGAAGTGTCAAATGAACTTGAATTTTTCATGAGAAAACAAGGAGCAACATCTTCTTCGTTTGATATTATCGTTGCTTCAGGTCTTCGTTCGGCATTACCGCACGGCGTGGCATCTGAAAAAGTGATAGAAAAAGGAGATTTCGTTACATTAGACTTCGGCGCTTATTACAAAGGATATTGCTCTGATATTACTCGTACGATTGCAGTCGGTGAACCATCTGATAAATTAAAAGAAATTTATAATATTGTTTTAGAAGCACAACTACGTGGTGTGAACGGTATTAAAGCTGGTTTAACAGGCCGTGAGGCTGATGCATTAACACGTGATTACATAACGGAAAAAGGATATGGTGAATACTTCGGACACTCTACTGGTCATGGAATCGGTCTTGAAATCCATGAAGCACCAGGTTTAGCGTTCCGTTCTGATACAGTACTTGAACCAGGTATGGCTGTAACGGTAGAACCAGGTATTTATATTCCAGGTGTTGGCGGGGTACGTATTGAGGATGATATCATTGTAACGAGTGAAGGTAATGAAGTAATAACGAAATCACCAAAAGAACTTATTATTTTGTAATACACAGGAGGATTTTTTTACATGATTTCAGTAAACGATTTTCGTACAGGTTTAACAATTTCAGTGGACAATGCCCTTTGGCAAGTACTTGATTTCCAACACGTAAAGCCAGGTAAAGGTGCTGCGTTCGTTCGCTCTAAACTACGTAACCTTCGCACAGGATCTGTTCAAGAGAAAACATTCCGTGCAGGTGAAAAAGTAGAAAAAGCACACATCGAAAACCGTCGTATGCAATACTTATACGCGAGCGGTGAGGCTCACGTATTCATGGATAACGGAACTTATGAGCAAATCGAACTTGGTGAAAACCAAATCGAGCGCGAATTAAAATTCCTAAAAGAAAACATGGAAGTATCTATTATGACATACCAAGGTGAAGTACTTGGTGTTGAACTTCCGAACACAGTGGAATTAAAAGTGTCAGAAACAGAGCCTGGTATTAAAGGTGACACAGCTTCTAATGTAACAAAACCAGCTACATTAGAAACTGGTCTTGTTGTACAAGTACCAATCTTCATTAACGAAGGCGAGATGCTTATCATCAACACTGGTGAAGGTAAATACGTTTCTCGTGCATAGTAAAAAAGCACTCGTGATAATCACGAGTGCTTTTTTTATAGGAAGTAAGGTAAATAGTAAATGGCAGTTATAACAAAACTAACTAAGACAAGTGAAAGAGTACCCGCTATGTATGGTGTGAAAACGATTTGAAATGGTTTTATTTCACCAGTCTCAACACCAGTTAATGTCTTACTTACTGCGTGATCTGTAATGTTATTTCTATGGTTACTCATAATAATTAACCATGCAATTGCAAATATTGCTAAGCTACCAAGGAAAAAGGTCTCCATAAATGACCAACCGACCATTTTTGAAAAAAGATAAATAAGAGCTAAGTCTACTACAATTGTTAAACTAATTTTCAATGCTTTCATATTTTCCCCCCTCATTTTGAACTTCCAACCAATTTAAAAATTTCTCGCGTGATATAACATGCAGTACGCAAGGTGATTTTACTTCCTTTTCTAAAGCAGTATGTTCATCAGGGAAGTTATCTTCCACATGCAATGAAATATAAGGTAGTTTCTCTTGTGCTTTTAAAGAGCGAATGTTAGTCGTTTTAGCACCAGCGAATACGTATGTAAGTTGTAAGTCTAAAAATGCGATTTTAAAGATTTCTTTTTTAGCAGCCTCATTATATCCTTTTCCCCAATATGGATAACCGAGCCAACTTCCGATGTGTGATTGTTTTTGATCATAATTAATATGTTTAAGTGTGGTGAGGCCGATTATTTCGTTTTCTTCGTTTACAATCACTTTTGATAAGGAATGTTCTTTTCGTTCCTCTTCCATTGCAAATAGAATGAATGCTTTTGTATCTTCAACTGTTTCTACTTTTATTCCTAAAGCATTTTTTACATGTGGATCGCTAGATAGTTCAAAAATCGCATTTGCATATCGTAAATCAAGTGGTAATAAAGTAACTCTCTTCATCGTTTATGCCCCTTTTCTATTAAATATACCATAAAATAATATGAATATTCAGATTTAAATGAAAGCAGTAGAGAAAAATTATGTTTTTACTTCTGAAATAGACAACCTCTGCATATGGTTGTACAAATATATTCTTTTTTAGAATTAGGAACTAGCAAACGTTATGGGAGAAGGTGGGAGAATGAAACAGTGGCTAGCGGCAATGGAAACATCCGTACTTGTGATGGGGTTACTTCGTTTGTTTTCAGGTAGCGCGGAAATATTCGCCGCTTTGCTTATGCTTTACGTGAATGATGTGAAAAAAGCATTGTTTATAAATGGTATGTTGGCGTTTGTTGGACCGACCGTATTAATTTTAACAATGACAATTGGTATAGCGAGTGTAGCAAGTGAGATTTCATTCCTGAAACTGTTTTTTCTAGCGCTTGGAATTGGCTGCATTTTTATCGCGTTGTTGAAATAGTAAGTCGAGTATAGTGGGGAGAAGCTTATGAAAGAGGTATTAGAAGTTTTACCGAAAACGATGAAACAGTTAGTTGAAGGTTGTAAGCAATACGATGTCCTAGAGGAAATTCGAGTTCGAATTGGAAGACCACTAGAATGTATCGCACATGGGGAAGTGTTTTTTTATGACTATGTTGCTACAGCGGAAGATGCAATCTACTTATTGAATAAATTAAGTCAATTTTCAATTTACACAATGGAAGAAGAGTTGAAACGTGGATATGTGACACTACGAGGGGGACATAGAATTGGCTTAGCGGGAAAAGTCATTACAGAAAAAAGTGAAGTAAAAATGATTCGAGATGTCTCTTCATTTAATATTCGTATTGCTCGTCAAAAAATAGGGATTGCTGAGCCGCTTTTGCCATATCTTTATGAATCACGATGGTTAAACACGATGGTAATTGGCCCACCACAAACGGGGAAAACAACACTTTTAAGAGATGTAGCACGCTGCATGAGTCAAGGAGTAAGCGCTTCGAAAATTTCTTCTTGTAAAGTAGGAATCGTTGATGAACGATCAGAGATTGCTGGATGTGTGAAGGGGATTCCGCAATATGATTTTGGTACGCGAGTAGATGTATTAGATGCTTGCCCAAAAGCTGAAGGAATGATGATGATGATTCGTTCTATGAGCCCAGATATATTGATCGTAGATGAAATTGGACGTAAAGAAGATAGTGAAGCGATTATGGAGGCGGTGCATGCAGGCGTTCAGCTTTTTATAAGTGCACACGGATTTTCTTATGATGATGTTGTGAAACGTCCATCGTTGCAGGAGGTGCTGGAACTGGGCGTATTTGATAGGTTTGTGGAATTGTCAAAAGCGAGAGGGCCAGGAACGGTTATGCAAGTGAAAGATAGATATGGAAAACCGGTATTACCGCATAGAAAGGCTCAAGGCGTATGGTGAAAATATTTGGTGCGGTATTAATAGTTGCTGTTAGCACTTTTTTCGGATTTTCATACGCTAAGCGATACAGCGAGCGACCGCGGCAGCTTAGGTTATTGAAGGCGGCACTGCAATCATTGGAAGCGGAAATTATGTATGGACACACACCTTTATCTGAAGCGGCTGAGCGATTAGTTAAACAAATGCCAAAGCCGCTAAATTGGATATTTCAAAGCTTTTCGAGGCGTCTAGAGAGCGGGGAACAAACAGTTAGAGAAGCTTGGAATGATAGCTTAAAGGAGAACTGGGCATTAACGGCGTTTAAACAAACCGAGCATGAGATTTTACAACAATTTGGTGAAACACTTGGACAACATGATCGTGAATCACAACAAAAACATATTCGCTTATGTATTACGCATTTGGAAAGAGAAGAAGGAGAAGCGAAAGCTTTACAACTCCAATATGAAAAAATGATAAAGAGTTTAGGAGTGCTAGCAGGGCTACTTATCGTAATTTTACTGCTATAGGGGGGAGAAAGGCGATGTCCATTGATGTTGGATTAATATTTCAAATCGCCGGAATCGGCATTGTTTTAGCTTTCATTCATACCGTACTAAAAGAATTAAAGCGAGAGGATATTGCAAATTGGGTTATCCTTGTCGGTTTTGTCGTCATTTTGTTTCATGTTGCATTTTTAATTAATACTCTGTTCGACAAGATTAAAAGTGTCTTTCTCTTCCAGTAAAGGAGGCGGTTCGAATCGAAATTATACAAATTGTCGGATTAGGCCTCGTTGCTACATTTTTAGCTGCTGTTTTAAATCAGCAAAAATCTAGTATTACATCGTTATTTATTGTGTTCGTTGGTAGCGTAATGTTTCTTCTCTTAATCGATCAAATTCATTCTATCTTGCAAATGATTGAGAGAGTGGCGAGTGAAGCGAAGGTTAGCAACGTATATGTAGAGACATTATTGAAAATTATAGGGATTGCTTATATCGCTGAGTTTGGTGCGCAAATTACAAAAGATGCTGGTCAAGGTGCAATCGCTTCGAAAATTGAATTAGCTGGGAAAATTTTAATTCTCGTTATGGCAATTCCTATTTTGACGGTTGTAATTGAAACAATTCTCGGGTTTTTACCTACGGGATAAGGGGGAGTGAATGTTGAGGAAGTTTGGAGCTAAGCTGCTATTTGCTTGCTTCCTTTTCTTTTCTTTACCGATTGTTGTACAAGCTTCTCCTGTAGAAACAAACGTCGTTGATCAACAATTGGATAAGCTCGGAATTGAAGATGTGAAGCAATTTTGGGACGGGCTTGTTACAAAATATGGAGGCTATTTACCAGAGAGTCAAAAAGGAAGCTTTATGGAGTTTGTAAAGGGAGAAAAAGAATTCTCCATAAAAGAGTGGATGATAGGTCTATTAAAATATTTATTTCACGAGCTTGTTGCAAATGGAAAGTTACTTGGAACGCTCATTATGCTCACAATTTTTAGTGCATTGTTGCAATCACTACAATCTTCTTTTTCAAAGAGTAGCGTAAGTAAAATTGCGGATGCAGTCGTATATATGGTACTTATTATTTTCGCTTTAAATAGCTTTTATGTTGTCATGACATATGCAAGAGAAACGATACAAACAATGGTAGATTTCATACTAGCCCTATTGCCAATTTTACTTGCACTGATAGCAACCGGGGGCGGTGTTGTTTCTGTATCATTTTTTCATCCAATCATCATTTTCTTAATGAATACGAGCGGGCTTCTGATGAATTATATCGTTCTACCACTTTTATTACTTGCAACTATATTAAGTATTGTAAGCACGATGAGTGATCAATATAAAGTTACGAAATTGTCCAAGCTTTTGCAGAACGTTAGTGTCGGGATTATCGGAATCTTTTTGACGATTTTTTTAGGGGTATTATCTGTACAGGGAACAGCGTCAGCCGTTGCTGACGGCATAGCTGTGAAAACTGCTAAATTTGTAACAGGAAACTTCATTCCTGTAGTAGGAAGGATGTTTACTGAGGCGGCGGATACTGTTATTAGTGCATCTGGATTATTAAAAAACACAGTCGGAATTATCGGGCTCGTTATTTTATGCTTAATTGTCGCTTTTCCAGCGATTCAAATATTTTGTATTGCGTTTATTTATAAATTCGCAGCAGCAGTATTGCAACCGGTTGGCGGAGGAGCAATTATTCAATGTTTAGATATTATCGGGCGAAGTATCATTTATGTATTTGCTTGTTTAGCTATCGTATCGTTTATGTTCTTTTTAAGTATCACAATTATTATTGCTGCGGGGAACATTACGCTCATGATGCGATAGGAGGTGAAGAGTATGCAATTTGTTACAGAGTGGATTAGAAATATTATCGTTTTTTTACTCTTGGCGACAATGCTTCATCTTATTCTTCCAAATTCAAACTTACAAAAGTACGTTAAATTCGTTGTAAGTCTATTATTAATTGTGTTAATTTTAACGCCCCTTTTTAAATTATTACAAACAGATGTGAACGAGGTAATCGCAAATTTTAACGAAGAAAAATATGTAACAGATGGATCAGTAAAAAATTCAATAGATTCGAAGAAAAAAGAAATACAAGCTCTAACACGTGCATATAGTTTAGAAGAGATGGCTACCAAAATGAAAAAAGAAGTAGGAAAAGAGTTTGAGAAAAAGTATGGTATGACAGTCTCTGAAATACAAATAGTTGCAGCGGAACATACAGAAGAAGTAAAGTCAGCGAAAGATATTCAATCTGTTGTTGTGACGTTGAAAGAAAAAGAACGTAGTAAAAATGATGCAATCGCAACAGTAAAGCAAGTTGAAATTAATACGAAAGAACCTCCAAAAAAATTAGAAGAAACGAATGTAGAAATGAAAGATTTCTTTTCAAGCAGGTGGCAACTAGAGGATAAACAAATCCAAGTTCAAATGGAAGGGAGGACAGGTAGAGTAAATGGACAATAAAGATAAAAATTCGAAGTTCTCATTTTTTCGAAACTTATTAAATGGAGATGAAAAAGAAAGTAATGAGAAGGGAAAAAAGATAACACCTAAGTTTTTACTTGTCCTACTTATACTTGGGATTTTGCTTATGTTTTCTAGTAATTACTTTTCACCCAAAAAAGAAGAAGTACCTGTGTTTAAAGAACAAAAAACTCAAAACCAAGAAAAGGACGTACCAACTTTCGGACAAAAAAATAACGATAATATGTCAAATGTAGAAAAATATGAAAAAGCGTATGAGCAAGAATTGAAAGCCTCTTTAGAAGAGATAGCGGGAGTAAAAGATGTAACGATTAAAGTAAATTTAGATTCATCTGAAGAAAAAATACTTGAGAAAAATACGGTGAAACGCTCACAAACGACAGGTGAAACTGATAAAACAGGCGGGAAAAGGGAAGTAGACGACGAGTCTCTTGATGTAAAGACAGTCATTATACGTGAAGGTGATAAAGAAACTCCAATTGTTTTGCGAACAGAGAAACCGAAAGTACGAGGTGTTCTTGTCGTAGCAAAGGGAGTGGATAATATACAAATAAAAGCAATGGTAAAAGAAGCTGTGACGCGATTGTTAGATGTGCCAGCTCATCGCGTTTCAGTATCACCGAAAAATTGATAGGGAGGAAATGAAGTGTTAAAAAAACAAACAGTTTGGCTATTAACGATGTTAAGTTTAGTGGTTGTACTATCTGTTTATTACGTGACAACTCCTGAGAAAATGAACAATGCGGCACCAACAACGAGTGAAAAGATGGGACAAGAAAAGCAAGGTGCTGATAAAGCGGTCACAAAAGAAACAACGAAAGAAACTACGAATAAAGAGACAACAAAAGAAAGTACAAGTAAGGAAACTACAAATAAAGAAACAGACAAAAAAGAGAATGCTAAAAAAGAAACAAGTAAAAAAGATGCTAACGTAACAGTTCAATCAAGTGATGAGAGTTTCACAGCTTTACGTATGCAAATGGAAGATCAGCGTAGTGCTGAAAAAGAAAAGTTACAAGGTGTAATGAATTCATCAAAATCTTCAGCAGAAGAAAAGAGTAAAGCGAAAGATAATCTAGATGCAATCACTACAATGGAAACGAAGCAAGAATTACTTGAAACAGTGATTAAGTCTCAAGGTGGATATAAAGATGCTCTTGTAAGAGCTGATGGAACTGATATTAAAGTCACAGTTAAAGCGGCAAAGCATTCACAAAAAGAAGCGAATAAAATTATTCAGCTTGTAAGAAGTGAAGGCGGCTCAAAAGATGTAGGGGTAAAATTTGATCCATCAGTAAAATAAAGTGAACTTTAAATATCCTGTTAATACGGTTTAATTGTAAGGGGCATTTGTACTTTAAATTAGATAAAAAGAATAATAGAAAAAAGCTATCGCTTTCGATAGCTTTTTTCTATTTCATCTTTGTAGTTACATTTAGTATTTTCAATTGGAAACGGGGAAATACGCTGTGAGTAAAAGATTAATGGTTCATGATACTGGTGATTACTTTTTCCGGATTTGACGTGGATGAAGAGGACCAATGTCCAAATCATTACGGCAGGCAAGAACAGAATGAGCCATATCATATGTCCACACCTCACTACAATAAATTTTCTACACTTTGAACATACTATTCTTTTATGAAGGAAGAATGAACGGCGCGTAAACAAAAAAATAATATTTGGTAAAAATATGTTTTTTTACCGTAGATAAAATGAAGAATACTGAGGGGATTACGTATTTACACTGTACAGTTTTGAAAATGTAAAGAATGTTTTTTAGGAAGTGGTCTTGCCAATTTTGTGTGAAACTTGGTATTATTACTAGGTAATAAATTTTTAGTGGAATAATATTTTTACAGGAGTTTCAATTTATAATAAAGAAATATAAATTGGAATGTTTAAAAAATTTATCGTAAGATGGGAATAGTAAATATTTCTATTAGTAAATGTCATAGGAATGAAATGTCTAATAGAATGCATCGTATTTTTACAGTTAATCAATTTTATTGATGCCAATCTGTAAAAACGGGACAAACAAGAGTATGGGAGTGGATTTTACATGTTTAAAATTCAAGAAGTTCGTGAATTAATTAAATTAATTGATAGCTCTAATATTGATGAATTTGAATACAAAAAAGATGGTACAACAATCAAAATGAAAAAACGTGGTAATGAAGTTGTTACTATGCAAACACCGGTAACGAAACAAGTAGTACAACCAGTAGCACCTGTTGAAGTAGAAACAGCAGTAGCGGCAGCGCAAGTAGAAGTGCCAAAACAGGAAGAGAAGAAAGCTGTTCAAAATGAAAATCTACATAAAATCACATCACCGATGGTAGGGACATTTTATTCTTCTTCTTCGCCTGATACACCTCCATATGTAAGTGTTGGGGATAAAGTATCGAAAGATTCTATCGTATGTATTGTTGAGGCTATGAAGTTATTTAATGAAATTGACGCAGATGTGGAAGGCGAAATTGTTGAAATTCTTGTTAATAACGGACAGCTTGTTGAGTATGGACAACCGCTATTTCTTGTAAAAGCGTAATAAGGGAGTCTTTGTGATGATAAAAAAAGTATTAATAGCCAATCGTGGGGAAATTGCTGTACGAATTATTCGTGCTTGTAAAGAAATGGATATTGAAACGGTTGCAATTTATTCAGAAGCAGACAAAGAGTCACTTCATGTCCAAATTGCAGATGAAGCGTATTGTGTTGGACCAACGATTTCGAAAGAAAGCTATTTAAATTTGACAAACATTATAAGCGTTGCGAAATTGACAGGTTGTGATGCAATTCATCCGGGATACGGATTTTTAGCAGAGAATGCAGATTTTGCAGAATTATGCCGTGAGTGTAACTTGATTTTTATCGGTCCAAGTCCGGAAGCTATTTCAAAGATGGGCACAAAAGACGTTGCACGTGATACAATGAAAGAAGCAGGGGTTCCGATTGTACCAGGTTCACAAGGGATTATTAAAAATACCGAACAAGCGATCGAGCTTGCTAATCAAATTGGATATCCAGTTATTATTAAAGCGACTGCAGGTGGCGGTGGAAAAGGTATTCGTGTTGCACGCCATGAAGAAGAGCTTGTGAAAGGAATTCAAATTACACAGCAAGAAGCTAGTACCGCTTTTGGGAACCCTGGTGTATACTTGGAGAAGTACGTTGAAGATTTCCGCCATGTTGAGATTCAAATAATGGCAGATACACACGGAAATGCCATTCATTTAGGAGAGCGTGATTGTACAATTCAGCGCCGTCTGCAAAAACTATTAGAAGAAAGTCCATCACCTGCACTTGATGAAAACATTCGCAAGCAAATGGGTGAAGCGGCAGTTAAAGCGGCGGTAGCGGTTGATTATACAGGTGCTGGTACGGTTGAGTTTATTTATGAATATAAAACGAAAAGCTTTTATTTCATGGAGATGAATACGAGAATCCAAGTTGAACATCCAGTTACTGAAATGGTAACAGGGATGGATTTAATTAAAGAACAAATTCTTGTTGCTTCTGGAGAAAAGTTATCGTTACAGCAAGAGGAAGTACAATTTAATGGTTGGGCAATTGAATGTCGAATTAATGCGGAAAACCCTGCCAAAAAATTCATGCCATCTCCAGGTAAAGTAGAAATGTACTTACCACCAGGCGGATTTGGTATTCGCGTCGATTCAGCTGTATATCCGGGATATTCAATTCCACCTTTCTATGATTCGATGGTTGCTAAATTAATTGTTCACGGAAAAACACGTGAAGAGGCAATTGCAAAAATGAAGCGAGCGCTCAGTGAATTTGTCATTGAAGGCGTACATACAACAATCCCGTTCCATTTGCAATTGCTAGATCATCCTGATTTTGTAAAAGGTGAGTTTAACACGAAATTTTTGGAAGAGCATGAACTTGTGACGCAGTGATACATTAAAGGAGGTTTTTTTCATGGCTGAACATATGTTAGATATGGGTCAAGATACAACTCTTGGAAAAGTAGAAATTGCACCAGAAGTAATCGAAGTAATTGCAGGTATTGCAGCTGCTGAAGTAGAAGGTGTAGCGGCAATGCGTGGTAATTTTGCTACAGATGTTGTTGAGAAGTTAGGTAAGAAAAATCATGGTAAAGGTGTAAAGGTTGAATTAGCAAACGAAGATATTATTGTTGACCTTTATGTTGTTATGTATTTTGGTGTAGCAATTCCAGTTGTTGCACAAAAAATTCAAGACAATATTCGCCAAGCGCTCTTTACAATGACAGGACTTGAGCCAAAAGAAGTGAATGTTCACATCGTTGGCGTAACATTCGAAACACAAAAAACAGAAATCGAACCAGTGTAAGAGTGAAAAAAGGTGCCTAGTAAAATAGGCATCTTTTTTATCGTTTCATTTCTTCACAAATTAAAACCCTCTAATTATTATACTATTTCAAAAAATAAGAAATAAAAAAGGAAATGTTTCGTTTTTCCAAAAAACGTACATTGTGATAAGATATGGAACTTGAAGTTAATCTTTTTATTATTTTTCAGCCTTGTACCCCGTGTGTGAAACGATAAATTGTGTTATTATCATTGTATTATAAGGTTGGAAAATCAATGAAAACTGCAAGAGTAAGTGAATTGACGGCTTATAAATTATAATAATATAACAAAGCATAAGGAAAGACTTGAAGTATAAAGGAGAGTTACAATGAAACGTAGGACGGCTAGAGAAAGAGCAATGCAAGCATTATATCAAATGGATATTACAGGAGAATTAGAACCGAAAGTAGCGGTGGAAAATACGCTAGATGAAGGTGAAGAAACAAATGAGTTTCTAGAATCACTTGTTGTTGGTTTTGTCGAGAATAAAGAAGTAATTGATGAAGCGATTCGTCAAAACTTAAAAAAGTGGAAGTTTGAACGTATTAGTATTGTTGATCGCAGTATTTTACGTGTAGCTGTGTATGAAATGAAATACATGGAAGAAATTCCACACAATGTAACAATTAACGAAGCAATTGAAATTGCTAAAGCATTTGGGGATGAGGAATCTCGTCGTTTTATTAACGGCGTTTTATCTAATATAAAAGATACACTGTAATTTCTTTAAGGGGGAATCTTAAAATGGTAGCAGTAATCATCAAAGGAAATGAAGTTGCGGAGAAAAAACGAGCACAATTAAAAGAAGAAGTTGTGAAGTTAAAAGAGCAAGGGATTGTACCAGGATTAGCAGTTATTTTAGTTGGAGAAGATCCAGCATCTCGTTCTTATGTAAAAGGAAAAGAAAAAGGCTGTGAGCAAGTAGGAATCTATTCAGAGCTAATTGAACTTCCTGAAACGATTACTGAGGAGCGTTTGCTTGCTGAAATCGATCGTTTAAATGGAGACGACCGTATTAATGGCATATTAGTACAATTACCTTTACCAAAACATATTGAAGAAAAAGCTATCATTGAAAGAATTTCACCTGAAAAGGATGTAGATGGATTTCACCCAATTAGCGTGGGGCGTATGATGACAGGACAAGATACATTCCTACCATGCACACCGCACGGTATTGTGGAATTAGTAAAAGAAACAAATCTTGATATTTCTGGAAAGCATGTCGTTGTCATTGGAAGAAGTAATATTGTCGGTAAACCAGTGGGACAACTGTTTTTAAATGAAAATGCAACTGTCACATATTGTCATTCTAAGACGCAAAATATTAAAGAATTATCGAAGTTAGCTGATATTTTAATCGTAGCCGTTGGAAGACCGAAAATGGTAACAGCTGATTATATTAAAGAAGGTGCGGTTGTAATTGATGTCGGTGTAAATCGTTTGGAAACAGGAAAGCTTTGTGGTGATGTTGATTTTGATAATGTATTGGACGTTGCGGGTTACATTACGCCTGTACCAAAAGGAGTTGGCCCAATGACTATTACAATGCTACTTCACAACACTGTTGAATCTGCAAAGCGTGCAGGTGTTGTTTGTAAATAATTTGAATCGGCTATGAGGAGAGAGCAATGGAGAAACAATATTTAACCGTTACAGCATTAACACGCTATATAAAAACAAAAATAGAGTACGACCCGCATTTGCAGTCTGTTTGGTTAAAAGGAGAAATTTCCAACTTTAAATATCATAGCCGTGGTCATATGTATTTTACATTGAAAGATGAAAATGCAAGAATTGCAGCGGTTATGTTTGCGGGTCATAATCGTAACATTAAATTCAGACCTGAAAATGGAATGAAAGTACTTGTAAAAGGAAAAATTTCCGTTTATGAGGCGAGTGGTTCTTATCAAATTTATATTCAAGACATGCAACCTGATGGAGTTGGAAATCTTCATTTAGCTTATGAACAATTAAAAGTCCGTTTAGAAGAAGAAGGGCTGTTTTCTCAAGTTTATAAGCGTCCAATCCCTGCGTATGCAAAAACAATTGGTGTTATAACGTCGCCAACAGGAGCAGCAATTCGCGATATTATAACAACGATTAAACGTCGTTATCCAATTGGAAACGTTATTGTGTTTCCTGTACTTGTACAAGGGGAGTCAGCGGCTCCCTCAATTGTACAAGCAATTCGCACAGCGAATGAAATGGGAGATATTGATGTTTTAATTGTTGGGCGTGGTGGGGGCTCTATTGAAGAATTATGGGCCTTTAATGAGGAAGTAGTTGCAAGAGCTATTTTTACAAGTGAAATTCCAATTATTTCAGCTGTAGGACATGAAACGGATTTTACAATTGCTGATTTTGTTGCTGATTTGCGTGCACCTACGCCGACTGCAGCAGCAGAACTTGCGGCACCTAATATTCTTGAATTGCAAGAGAAAGTGCTACAAAGAACTCTCCGCTTGCAAAGAGCGATGAGAGAGATGGTACATAAAAAAGAAGAAAAACTACAAGTGTTACAAAAATCTTATGCGTTCCGTTATCCAAGGCAAGTGTACGAACAAAAAGAAGAGCAGTTAGATAGGGCTCTTGAACAACTTGTTTTAGCGAAAGAGCGTTATATAGATAAAAAAGTAAATCAATTAAAGCAACTTTCATTTTATTTAGAGAAGCACCACCCATCTCAAAAAATTATACAAACGAAAACTGCAATTGCAACGTTGCAAAAGCAATTGCAACGTGAAATGCAAACATTACTTCAAACGAAGGAGTTCGCATTTGTGAGAGCGGCTCAAAAGCTTGAAGCATTAAGCCCGCTTAAAGTAATGATGAGAGGGTATGGGCTTGTATACGATGAAGAGAAACAAGTATTAAAAAGTGTGAAAGATGTTAACCTTGGAGATGCTGTTTCGGTTCAATTACAAGATGGAATACTAGATTGTAGCGTATCGAGCATAGAGGAGCGTGAATTGAATAATGGAAAATAAGTTAAGCTTTGAAGAAGCAATTTCGCAGCTTGAGCATCTCGTTTCTAAGCTTGAACAAGGTGATGTACCTTTAGAAGAAGCAATTTCTTATTTTAAAGAAGGCATGGAGTTATCTAAGCTTTGTGATGAGAAATTGAAAGATGTACAAGAACAAATGGCAGTTATCCTTGGGGAAGATGGAGAGCTTGAACCGTTTACTGCTTTAGGAGATGAAGCATAGTGACACATATAGCTTTTGATGCTTTTTTGAAAGAGAGTAAAACTTTCGTAGAAGAAAAGCTTGTAAGCTATGCAAATGAATTACAATGTCCAAATGTGCTTCGTGAAGCGATGGCATATTCTTTGGAAGCGGGTGGAAAACGTCTCCGCCCGTTACTTTTATTTGCAACGTTACAAGCGTTTGGGAAAGAAAGAAATCTTGGCGTGGGTGCAGCTTGTGCCCTTGAAATGATTCATACATATTCGTTAATTCATGATGATTTACCTTGTATGGATGATGACGATCTAAGACGAGGGAAGCCCACAAATCATAAAGTATTTGGTGAAGCAATGGCGGTTTTAGCAGGAGATGGTTTGTTGACATATGCTTTTCAAGTTATTATGGCATATGAGCCAAAAGAAATCTCTGCTGAAAAAAAAGTAAGACTTGTACTGGAGCTTGCGAAAGCAGCAGGACCTGAAGGAATGGTTGCTGGACAAGTGGCAGATATGGAAGCCGAAGGAAAACGACTTACAATTAATGAATTAGAGTACATCCATAAGCATAAGACAGGAAAACTGCTTGAATTTGCTGTACTTGCAGGAGCGATACTTTCTGATGCTACAGAAGAGCAGGAAGAGAAGTTACTTACATTTGCGAAATATATCGGTCTAGCTTTCCAAATTAGAGATGATATTTTAGATGTAGAAGGTACAGAAGAAGAGATTGGCAAACCGATTGGTAGTGATGCTTCCAATGAAAAGAGCACATATACGACGTTATTTACTGTAGATAGAGCAAAATCTATTTTAGAGGAAACGATTGCAAAAGCAAAAGATGCTATTAACTCTTTACAATTACAAGATGAATATTTACTATCTATTTGTGATTTGATCGCAAAACGTAATAACTAAGATAACAGCGTTTTCATTTGTTGAGTCATTCATCATTTTATGATATAAATGTAGGAAAAGGTTTTTCTTTTCTTGTTATTGGCAAAAATATATGTAGATTACATTGCCGTTATCACTCCGTGTTAGCGGCTATTTTTTCATCGCGTAAAGAAATATGATGTATAATAGGGTAAGTGAAAAAATGGAAGTATTTTCTGAAACAGGACAAGATAAAAAGAATAGAAAAGAGAACTTCTTGTGTTGCGTAAATGTTTCTTATACTATTTGACATGTTGACAGATTATGAAATGAAAGTGAGTGATCCATGTGGATCTAACGCAAATTCAAAACCCTAGTTTTTTGAAAGATATGTCTATCAGTGAACTAGAGGGATTGAGTGAGGATATTCGTAAGTTTTTAATTGAAGAGCTCTCTCAAACAGGTGGACATATTGCACCTAATTTAGGTGTAGTAGAACTCACAATTGCTCTGCATAAATTATTTGATAGTCCGAAAGATAAATTTTTATGGGACGTAGGACATCAATCCTATGTACATAAAATTTTAACCGGGCGTGCGAAAGAATTTGGCACATTGAGACAATACCAAGGTTTATGTGGTTTCCCAAAACGCTGTGAGAGTGAGCATGATGTATGGGAAACTGGTCATAGCTCGACGTCACTATCTGCTGCGATGGGTATGGCTCTTGCGCGTGATATAAAGAAAACGAAAGAATATGTTATACCAATCATTGGAGATGGTGCTTTAACGGGCGGAATGGCTTTAGAAGCATTGAACCATATTGGGCATGAAAAAACAGACATGATTGTTATTTTGAATGACAATGAAATGTCAATCGCACCGAACGTCGGTGCACTTCATAATGTACTTGGTCGTTTACGTACTGCAGGGAAATACCATTGGGTGAAAGATGAGCTGGAGTATATATTGAAGAAAATCCCAGCAGTCGGTGGGAAAGTGGCTGCGACAGCAGAAAAAATAAAGGATAGTCTAAAATATTTACTAGTATCAGGTGTCTTTTTTGAAGAATTAGGCTTTACATATTTAGGTCCGGTCGATGGGCATGATTATGAAAAGTTATTCGAAACGTTGCAATATGCAAAGAAAACAAAAGGCCCAGTACTTGTTCATGTTATTACGAAAAAAGGAAAAGGTTATAAACCAGCTGAGAGTGACGTTATTGGAACTTGGCATGGAACAGGACCTTATAAAATTGAATCAGGTGACTTTGTTAAGCCGAAGGAAGTTGCACCGGCATGGAGTGCTGTTGTTAGTGAAACAGTGCTTAAGCTAGCGAGAACGGATGAACGTATCGTTGCAATTACGCCTGCGATGCCTGTTGGATCGAAACTTGAGAAATTCCAAAAAGAATTCCCAGATCGCATGATTGATGTAGGTATTGCAGAACAGCATGCTACAACAATGGCAGCAGGTATGGCAACGCAAGGAATGAAGCCGTTTTTAGCAATTTATTCAACATTTTTACAAAGAGCATATGACCAAGTTGTTCATGATATATGTCGTCAAAATTTAAATGTTTTCATTGGAATAGATCGCTCTGGATTAGTAGGAGCAGATGGTGAAACACATCAAGGTGTATTTGACATCTCATTTTTACGTCACTTACCGAATATCGTGTTGATGATGCCAAAAGATGAAAATGAAGGGCAACATTTAGTATATACGGCAATGCAATACGAAGACGGACCAATCGCTTTACGTTATGCACGTGGTAATGGACTTGGCGTTCATATGGATGAAGAATTAAAGGCGATTCCAATTGGTACGTGGGAAACGTTAAAAGAAGGTACACAAGCAGCGATTTTAACATTTGGTACGACGATTCCAATGGCAATGGAAGCAGCTGAGCGTCTTGAAAAGGCTGGAGTTTCAGTGAAAGTAGTGAACGCTCGCTTTATTAAACCAATGGATGAAGCGTATTTACATGATCTCTTAGGAAAGAATATACCGATTTTAACGATTGAAGAAGCTTGTTTAATCGGTGGTTTTGGAACGGGAGTAGCTGAATTTGCGTCTGAGAATGGATACCATAGTGCATTAATTGAACGAATGGGTATTCCAGACCGTTTCATAGAGCACGGAAGTGTAACAAAATTATTAGAAGAAATTGGTTTAACGACAGATGCTGTTGTAGACCGTATTCATACAATGATTCCATCAAAACAAAAAAGGGCGTAACAAATGAGCGTAAAAAAAGAAAGAGTAGATGTACTATTAGTAGATCGAGGACTTATAGAAACGCGTGAGAAGGCTAAACGTGCTGTTATGGCAGGTCTTGTATATGCGAATGAAATGAGACTCGATAAGCCAGGGGAAAAAATTCCGCAAGATACGGAGATTACGGTGAAAGGGCAAGTTATGCCGTATGTAAGCCGTGGTGGTTATAAGCTTGAAAAGGCGTTAGAAACATTTCAACTTGATTTACAAGATAAAGTTATGATAGATATCGGTTCATCAACTGGTGGTTTTACAGATTGTGCGCTTCAAAATGGAGCGAAGTTATCCTATGCATTAGATGTAGGATATAATCAACTTGCGTGGAAATTGCGTCAAGATGAGCGTGTTGTTGTGATGGAACGAACGAACTTCCGTTACGTGACACCGGCAGATTTAGAACGTGGTTTACCTCAGTTTGCAAGTATCGATGTTTCATTTATATCATTAAAGCTTATATTGCCGGTTTTAAAAACAATGCTTATGCAAAATGGTGATGTAGCGGCATTAATTAAACCGCAGTTTGAAGCTGGGCGAGAACAAGTCGGGAAAAAAGGTATTGTTCGTGATAGAAAAGTACACGAGGCTGTCGTGGAAATGATTGTCGATTTTGCTCTGAAAGAAGGCTATGATGTAGAAGGTTTAACATTCTCACCTATTACAGGTGGAGATGGTAATATTGAATTTTTAATTCATCTAAAGTGGCACGGTGAACGTGAGAATGGCGAAAATCATTCTCCAGTTTCTATTGAGCAAGTTGTTACAGAAGCACATGAGGTTTTAAAACAAAAAGGGAAAGGGGAATAACATATGTTGTTCCTCTTTTTGTTGTAATTGTATAATGATTGTAAAAACAATTGTGTACAAGTAACGGATTATACGTTAACATAAATAAGTGAAGTATACCAATGTTTAAACTATGGTAAGAGATAGTGTGAGGTGCAAATGTATGAATAAAGGTCAGCGCCATATTAAAATCAGGGAAATTATTGCGAACAAAGAAATTGAAACACAAGATGAACTAGTTGATATTTTACGTAATGAGGGATTTAATGTAACGCAAGCAACAGTATCACGCGATATTAAAGAACTGCATTTAGTGAAGGTGCCATTACATGATGGTCGCTATAAATATAGCTTGCCAGCAGATCAACGATTTAACCCGTTGCAAAAATTAAAACGAAATCTAGTGGATTCATTTGTAAAATTAGACACGGCAGGACATATGCTTGTGCTAAAAACATTGCCTGGTAACGCTCATTCACTTGGGGCACTTATTGATCATTTAGAGTGGGATGAGATCATCGGAACCATTTGTGGTGATGATACTTGCTTAATTATTTGCCGTACACCTGAAGATACAGGTGTTGTCTCTGATCGTTTCTTAAATATGCTGTAACAGAAAAATCTTGTTTGCTTTCCTCTGTAAAGTGGAAAGCAAACAAGATATTTTTATTGGCTAAAAATATGGATTTTCAAATACAATACATTATTTTTTCCGAATAAAGTTAGAAAATAGGTGGATTGACCCGTAAAACAAATGTTTGGTACAATGGAGCGGGTTAGAAGAGTAATTTATACATATAAACATATAGTATAACTATTTGAATGAAGAATACTGAGAAAAGCCCTTAATAGGGGATTAGTTAATAACGAGGTGAATGGGGCATTGTTATCGGAATTATCGATTAGAAACTTTGCTATTATTGAGGCATTAAATATTTCTTTCCAAAAAGGTTTAACTGTTTTAAGTGGTGAAACAGGAGCTGGAAAATCCATTATTATTGATGCAATTAGTTTGCTTGTTGGTGGCCGTGGTTCAGCGGAATTTGTTCGATACGGAACAGAAAAGGCTGAGATAGAGGGATTATTCTATGTAGAAGATGATAAGCATCCATGTATCGCAAAGGCAGAAGAGTTAGATATAGAAATAGAAGATGGTATGATCATTTTGAAGCGTGATATTGCTGCGAACGGAAAAAGTGTATGTCGTGTAAATGGGAAACTTGTTACACTCAGCATATTAAAAGAGATTGGGAAAACGCTTGTTGATATTCATGGACAGCATGAAACGCAAGATTTAATGAATGAAGAACGTCATATGTTTATGCTCGATCATTTTGATGGAGATCGTATTGTTAAACAATTGGACGTATATCAAAATGTATACGCAGACTATGAGAAATTAAAAAAACAGTTGAAATCTTTAAGTGAAAATGAACAACAAATGGCCCATCGTCTAGATTTAATTCAATTCCAACATGAAGAAATTCGTAAAGCGGATTTAAAAATGGATGAAGAATATGAATTGACTGAGGAACGATTAAAAATCTCCAATTTTGAAAAGATTTATAAAGCGTTAGGAGATGCGTATCGTTCGTTAAGTTCGGACGGACAGGGGTTAGATCATGTAAGGAATGCAATGGCACAAATGGAGAGTATTACGCACTTAGATGAAGCGTATCAAGAAAATCATGATTCAATTGCAAATAGCTATTACTTATTAGAAGAAGTTGCATATCAGCTTAGAGAAAAGTTAGATATGATGGAATATGACCCGAAACGTTTAGATGAAATTGAAACGCGTTTGAATGAAATCCGTATGTTAAAGAGAAAGTATGGAAATACTGTAGAAGAGATTTTAGCGTATGCAGATAAAATTGAACAAGAAATTTTTACGATTGAAAATAAAGACGTACATATTGAAACAACGAGAAAGCAGTTAAAGGAATTAGAAGTTGTTATTCTAAAAGAGGCAACGTTGTTAAGTGATATGCGTCATGAACTTGCAGATCATCTTACAAGCGCAATTCATCAAGAGTTAAAAGAACTATATATGGAAAAAACGAAATTTGAAGTGAGAATCATGAAGAGGGAAGGAAACGCAGAAGAACCTCTTGTAGAAGGAACACCGGTGAAACTTACGACGGATGGCTACGATCATGTGGAGTTTTATATTTCAACGAACCCAGGTGAACCGTTAAAGCCACTTTCAAAGGTCGCTTCTGGCGGAGAGTTATCTCGTATTATTTTAGCTTTAAAAAGCATTTTTTCTAAGCATCAAGGTGTTGCATCTGTTATTTTTGATGAAGTGGATACGGGTGTGAGTGGTCGGGTTGCACAGGCTATTGCGGAAAAAATTTATCGTGTATCAGTAAACTCGCAAGTACTTTGTATTACGCACTTACCTCAAGTAGCTTCAATGGCGGACTCGCATTTATTTATTAGAAAGCAAGTGGCGAATGATCGGACGATTACATCCGTTACTGTGTTAAGTACGGATGAAAAAGTAACAGAAATTGCTCGAATGATTTCTGGTGTGGAAATTACAGATTTAACGACAGAACATGCGAAAGAGTTACTTACGCAAGCACATCATTTCAAGCAGACAGCAGAGGCTATCCAGTAATGGATAGCTTTTTTTCTCAAATGACGATTTCTTAATTCTTCCGGTTATAAATAAAGCACTGCAAGGAGAGATTAAAAAGTGAAGCCAAGAGGCTGAATGTGGGGTAGGAGCGAGGAGAGTGAACAAATTGAAATTAGAAAGATTTCGAAAAATAATAGGTCTTTGTCTCCTTGTTTCTCTAGTTCTTATTGGATGTTTTAAACCGCTTCGAACGTTTATTTCATCCCCGAAGCAACTTGTTGTTTTTGAAGGACAACAATCAGAAATAGCATCATTACCAGTTTTTAAGGCCTCATCTACAAATCGTAATGTATTTACAGTAAGTTCAAATGAACAAGAACTTATGGTAAATTCTCACCAAAATGGTGAAGCTGATATGGTGTTTCAACTCGCTGGTTTTCCAGTGAAAAAAGTAAATGTGAAAGTATTAAAAGATTTTAAAGTTATCCCAGGTGGACAATCGATTGGTGTGAAATTAAACACAAAAGGTGTACTTGTTGTAGGCCATCATTTAATTCAAACTGAAAAGGGTAAAGTATCTCCTGGTGAAACAGCTGGTGTACAGATTGGGGATATGATTACTGAAATTAATGGTAAAACAATTGAAAGAATGAGCGATGTAGCACCATTTATTCATAATAGCGGAGAAACAGGTGAACCGCTTAATCTTGTTTTATTAAGAGATGGAAAATACATTCGCACTAAGCTAACACCACAAAAAGACACTGGCGAATCCTCTTACCGAATTGGACTATATATTCGTGATTCAGCAGCTGGTATCGGAACGATGACATTTGTACATCCAGATTCCATGAAATATGGGGCGCTTGGTCATGTGATTTCCGATAATGATACAAAAAAGCCGATTCAAGTAGAAGATGGACAAATTATGCGTTCGACAGTAACGTCTATTGAAAGAGGGAGTCACGGGAACCCAGGGGAAAAATTAGCAAGATTTTCACCAGACCGTGAAGTAATTGGTAATATTACAGTAAATAGTCCGTTTGGTATTTTTGGGAAATTGAACACAAATATGACAAACGGTATAATGGATAAAGCAATGCCTATCGCATTATCCCATCAGGTAAAAGAAGGGCCAGCGAAAATATTAACAGTTATTGATCAAGATAAAGTAGAAGCATTTGATATTGAAGTTGTTAGCACAGTACCGCAAAAGTTCCCAGCTACAAAAGGTATGGTAATAAAAGTGACAGATAAACGCTTGTTAGCGAAAACAGGTGGCATTGTACAAGGGATGAGTGGAAGTCCAATTGTACAAAATGGAAAAGTAATTGGTGCTGTTACACATGTATTTGTAAATGATCCAACGTCAGGATACGGTGTTCATATTGAATGGATGTTACATGAAGCTGGAATTAATATTTATGATCAAGAAAGAAAAGCGAGCTAATACATATTAGCTCGCTTTTCTATTGGAAAATTCGTTGAAATTTTGTAAAAGCTCCGCAAGAGCTGTTTTTTGTTGTAAAATATAAGCAAAGGGTTGAACGTTTCGCTGGAATTCTATGATGGAATGTGTTGCGAAAGAAAAAAAATGAACGATAAACATATTTTTTTGTGATTTTATCGGAAAGTAAGAAACTTTAAAAGGGAATTTTCACACAATTGTCGAACAATTCATGTAGCCTAGAAGCTTACACATGTCGGAAGAATCGATTCGGTAAGGGAGGAAAAGCTGTGGAAAAAATTAAAGTATGTCTTGTGGATGATAATAAGGAATTGGTATCAATGCTAGAGAGCTATGTTGCTGCTCAAGATGATATGGAAGTTATCGGAACTGCTTACAATGGCCAAGAGTGTTTAAATTTATTAAAAGACAAGCAGCCTGATGTTCTTGTTTTAGACATTATTATGCCACATTTAGATGGTCTAGCTGTGCTAGAGAAAATGCGACATATTGAAAGGCTAAGACAGCCTAGCGTAATTATGTTGACAGCATTCGGGCAAGAAGATGTGACGAAAAAAGCAGTTGACTTAGGTGCTTCATATTTCATATTAAAACCATTTGATATGGAGAATTTAACAGGTCATATTCGTCAAGTGAGTGGTAAGGCAAATGCTACCATTAAACGTCCATTGCCATCTTTCCGATCAGCAACAACAATAGATGGAAAACCGAAAAACTTAGATGCGAGTATTACAAGTATCATTCATGAAATTGGTGTACCTGCTCATATTAAAGGATATATGTATTTAAGAGAAGCAATCTCTATGGTGTATAATGATATCGAATTGTTAGGATCTATTACGAAAGTGTTGTATCCAGATATCGCAAAGAAATACAATACAACAGCAAGCCGCGTCGAGCGTGCAATCCGTCATGCGATTGAAGTAGCTTGGAGCCGTGGGAATATTGATTCTATTTCGTCCTTATTTGGTTATACAGTATCAATGTCCAAAGCAAAGCCTACGAATTCCGAGTTCATCGCAATGGTTGCGGATAAGCTAAGACTTGAACATAAGGCTAGCTGAGAGTAGCATATTAAAAATATATTTTTTCATAAAAGATCGATGGGTTTAAAACACTCGTTGATCTTTTATTTTGTTATAAGGATAATATTGAAGTGTTATTTTCATAAGAAATATGATTATGACACATTTAAAGGTGATTCATTGATTTATATGGAAAATAAAAAGATATATTTAGTAAAATTATCTATAAAGGGATATTTATTGATATGGAATTTGTTAAGGGAGTAACTGGAAATGACTGGGGGATTTATATGAAAAAGAAAATTTTAATTTGGATTGGATGTGCAATAGGCTTAGTCGGGCTTACTGTTGGTATAACTTTTGGAATGTTGGAACTTGCAGATAATCCGGCGGACAAACAAGCTAGTGCTGAAATAGATACAAGCGAATATAAAACAGTTCCAAAAGAAAAAGAAGCGCAGTTTGGTGAGATTGGTGGCGCAAGTGCGAAACTTCAAATTACAAAAGATTCTACTGAAGAAGAAGTAGTTAAAGCGATGCACAGTATGACCCACCAAAAAGTAATAGCTGAGCAAAAATGGGGAGCAATCCCAATGTCTAAAGAGAATGCTAAAAAAGTAAGAAGTATCTTAAATGAGAGTACTTTTGAAACGAAAGAAGAACTTTTAGCGATTGCTGAAAGATGGATAAACAAAGACTTTAGTAAAGTTGTGGACGATCATAACTACTTCTGGAAATTGCAAGGTGGTAATATCGGAAAAGCTACAGGAGTTATGGATCCGCTAGAAGAGCAAACTTTTTCTTTAAATAATTTTGGAGATGGAGTAACAGGTGAATTACACAAATCTGGAGACCTTCAATATGTTGGAGGAAATTAAAATTTGCAAGTTGTAGAAAAAGCTTCTTTATAGGGGGCTTTTTATTATGGTGTTTCACGCATTCATAATTTTAGTGGGTAAGTTATCCGTGATATAATGAAGGAAGAAATATAAATTATAATAAAAAGCCCTGCAAAACAGGACTATATTATTCTTCGTCTTTATTTTGTTTTTCTAATTCAACTAACTTTTGAATTAAAATGTGTTGTGGCATATGCATAAGCTGTTCGAGCGGGACACCTAACGCTTTTGATAGGCGGACTGCAGTGTCTGGAGAAATTTGTAATGGTCTCATAGAAGTACCTCCTTTTTCGTATAGTATAGCATAAGATTGGGGGAGTGAGGATGACTCTTATATTTGCACATCGTGGTGCGGCGGGAACATACCCGGAAAATACAATGATTTCATTTGAAGCAGCGGAGGCTTTCGGGGCAGACGGAATTGAACTTGATGTTCAATTAACGAAAGATGGAAAAGTTGTCGTCATCCATGATGAAACTGTGAATCGAACGACGAATGGAAAAGGTGCTGTTCGGAATTATTTATACGAAGATTTATGTAAGTTAGATGCAAGTTATAAATTCAGCGGAAAAGTAGGTTTTTGTAAAATCCCTCTATTAGAAGAGGTGCTTGAATGGCTTACAAAAACGCAATTGCTACTCAATATTGAACTGAAAAATAATACAATTCCATATAGAGGCTTAGAGGAAGAAGTAATAACACTTGTACGTAAGTTTAGTTTAGAGGATCGGACTATTTTTTCTTCTTTTAATCACTACAGTATGAAGCGGTGTCATATGATGGCTCCGGATATTCAAACAGCTATTTTATATCGCGAAGGTCTGCATAGCCCGTGGGCATATGCGAAAAAAATGGGTGCTAAAGCAGTGCATCCAAATTATCGTTATCTTCAAGATGCCATTGCTGAATTAACGATGGAAAGTGGTGTAGAGGTTCGTCCTTACACAATAAATGAAGAAACGCTTATGCGTAAATATTTTGATATGAACATATCGGCGATTATTACTGATTATCCTGAAACAGCAAGAACGTTATTGTCGATAAAAAAATGAGACCTATTATAACGGTCTCATTTTTTGTTTATGGATATGTGAAAAATTTGTTCTATCTTCTAAAGCGGGCCTGTACTTTATTTCTCTTACGATCTCTATGTAGGACGAAGCCGCCAAAGATATAAAACCCAAGTGCGAAGCAAAAAGCGCCGATTAAAAATTGTAACCATAATATAGGGATTGGAGAGAATAAAATCCCAAATACAGTGTCTCTCATTAACTTTATGCCAAGCACAGCTAATGAAATAGGGATGAGTGCTAATAATAGAGCAAGGTAACGCTGCATACATAACGCTCCTTTTCAGATTATTTCGTATATATTAAATGATGTTATATGAAAAGGGGGTTTGTCAAGAGGTTGCTGAACGAGTAAGATAAGGGTGTGAAAAATTTTGCAGAGATACTTCGAGAGGAAGTGTAATGTATGAAACAAAAGGTGTTAATTGTTGGAGCAGGTGAAGGTGGAAGTACACTGCTTAGTCTGTTACAAAATTCAAATATATTTCAAATTATAGGGGTTATTGATATTAATCCAATAGCGAAAGGATTAGAAATTGCTAAGGAATATGGAATTCCGATTGATGATAGTGTAACCCCGTTTCTTTCTATGCATATTGATGTAATGTTTGATATGACAGGTGACTATGATTTACATAAGGTTTTATGGGAGGTTAAGCATAAAGATACTCTTCTTATACCAGGGGATATTGCAAAAATTGTTACGAGATTAGCGCATGAGAAGGAAGAATTAATTGGGAAGCTGGAAGAACAGACGCAACAAGGGGATTTGATTTTAAATTCTACACATGACGGTATGATTGTTATAGATCGAGAGGGACAAGTTCGTCTGTTTAATAAAAGTGCAGAGCGTATTATCGGATATAAAAAAGAAGAAGCGATAGGGAAATATATTTTAGAAGTCATTCCAACGAGTAAGTTACTGCGCATTATACGTACGAAACAAATAGAAGTGAATTATGAACTGACGCTAGAGAATGAAAAGAAAATTATTACAACGCGTATACCAATATTAAAAGAAGATGGAGAGGTTCAAGGGGCATTTGCGATTTTTAAAGATATTACAGAAGTTGTAGATTTAGCGGAAGAAGTTACAGACTTAAAAGAAATTCAAACGCTACTTGAGGCGATTATCAACTCATCTGAGGAAGCGATTTCGGTTGTCGATGAGAAAGGAAGAGGGCTAGTTATAAACCCTGCTTATACGAAGTTAACGGGTTTGACAGAAGCGGATATTATAGGGAAGCCGGCTACAACTGATATTGTAGAAGGTGAAAGTATGCATATGAAAGTACTTCGGACACGCCGAGCCGTACGAGGAATACATATGAAGATTGGGCAAAAAAAGCGGGATGTAATTGTAAACGTAGCACCGGTTATTGTTGATGGAATATTGAAAGGAAGCGTCGGTGTAATTCGCGATGTATCAGAAATTCAAAAGTTAACAAATGAATTGAATAGGGCAAGACAAATTATTCGAACATTAGAAGCGAAATATTCATTTGATGATATTGTTGGCGATTCAGATGAAACGACGGCAGCTATTGAACAAGCGAAGCTTGGAGCGAATACACCAGCAACGGTATTGCTACGCGGAGAATCTGGGACAGGTAAAGAATTATTTGCGCATGCGATCCATAATGGAAGTAATCGGAAATATAATAAGTTCGTCCGTGTAAACTGTGCGGCTATTTCGGAGACGTTGTTAGAAAGTGAATTATTCGGTTATGAGGAAGGTGCGTTCTCTGGAGCGAAAAGAGGCGGTAAACGAGGTTTCTTTGAAGAAGCAAACAATGGAAGTATATTTTTAGATGAAATTGGAGAGTTATCTGCGAATACGCAAGCGAAGCTCCTTCGTGTACTGCAGGAAAAGGAGATTGTGAAAGTAGGAGGAACGAAAGCGATACCTATTAATGTCCGAGTGATTGCGGCGACGCATGTGAATTTAGAAAAAGCGATTTTAGAAGGGAAGTTCAGAGAGGACTTATATTATCGTTTAAATAAAATCCCAATTCAAATTCCTTCCCTTCGTCAGCGCAAAGGAGACATACCAGCGATTGCAGAAAGGTTAATTCAAAAAATTAACCAAGATTATGGCCGGAATGTAGAAGGGCTCACCGATGCAGCCGTTTCGTATTTACAATCATATGAATGGCCAGGAAATGTTAGGGAACTTGAAAATATTTTAGGACGAGCTATTATCTTTATGAATTATAACGAGATATATATCGATGTACATCATTTACCGCCTTTACATAAAGAAGAACAAGTAGAGACGAAACAAAATAATTTATTACCTGAATTAGAAGAGAAGGCCCTTGAACACTTAGTGACAGAATTTGAGGGGAATATTATCCATGAATATTTGGAGAAATTTGATGGGAACAAAACGAAGACTGCAAAAGCGTTAGGGATTTCGGTTCGAAACGTATATTACAAGTTAGAAAAGTACAACCATGCAAAAAATAGCATGCAATAAATTGCGTACCGTGCAATTTATTGCATGGTATACAAGAAGTGACAAAATGAGACACAATATTCCGTTTTTTTAAAAGTATTGATTTTACTGCATTTTGAATGCGTTTTCATTATTGGTAAGACCACTTTTAAAAGTTGGCACGGTATTTGCTTAATAAATAGGCGAGGGACGACGGAAAGGGTTGATTACAAAATATGAAGTTAGAACACTTAATTGATCAAGCAGCAGGACAGCCTAAAAAAACTGTAGCTGTAGCAGTAGCTGAAGATCATGAAGTAATTGAAGCTGTAGCGAAAGCAATTAAATTACAGCTAGCTCAATTTCGTCTATATGGAAATCAAGAGAAAATAATGGGGATGCTACAAGAACATGGTTTACAAACTTCAGAACATATTGAAGTGATTGCAGCAGAGTCAAGTGCTGAGGCTGCAGAACTTTCTGTTAAAGCTGTGAGAAACGGTGAAGCAGATGTACTTATGAAGGGGAACATCCCAACAGCAAATATGTTGAGAGCTGTATTAAATAAAGAGTGGGGACTCCGTAAAGGTAGCGTACTTTCACACGTTGCAACGTTTGAGGTTCCAAATTACGATCACCTTATCTTTGTTACAGATGTAGCGATGAACATTGCACCTGATGTAACACAAAAAGCTGCTATTATACAAAATACTGTTCAAGTTGCCCAGGCAATAGGAATTGAGTTGCCAAAAGTGGCACCAATCGCAGCAGTAGAGGTTGTGAATCCAGCGATGCAGGCGACAATTGATGCAGCGATGTTAACACAAATGAATCGCCGCGGACAAATCAAAAATTGTATCGTTGATGGACCACTTGCTTTAGATAATGCAGTATCACAAATTGCAGCAGAGCATAAAGGCATAGTAAGTGATGTAGCAGGTAAGGCAGACATTTTACTCGTCCCAACGATTGAAGCTGGAAATGTGCTATATAAATCACTCGTTTACTTTGCAGATGCAAAAGTAGGAGCAATGATTGCTGGCGCAAAAGCACCGATTGTTTTAACATCTCGTGCTGATTCAGCAGAAACAAAAGTATATTCATTAGCATTGGCAGTTGCGACTGCTTCAAAATAAACCAAAAAGGGTAAAACATTAGGGGGAAACGACAATGACATTAGAAATCTTCGAATACTTAGAAAAATATGATTATGAGCAAGTAGTATTTTGTCAAGATAAAGAATCTGGTTTAAAAGCAATCATTGCAATTCATGATACAACACTTGGACCAGCTCTTGGTGGAACAAGAATGTGGACATATGATTCTGAAGAAGCGGCGATTGAAGATGCATTGCGTCTTGCAAAAGGGATGACATACAAAAATGCAGCAGCTGGTTTAAACTTAGGTGGTGCAAAAACAGTAATTATCGGTGATCCACGTAAAGATAAAAGCGAAGCAATGTTCCGTGCATTAGGACGCTACATTCAAGGACTAAACGGACGTTACATTACAGCTGAAGATGTTGGTACAACAGTAGATGATATGGATATTATCCATGAAGAAACTGACTTTGTAACAGGAATTTCACCTTCATTCGGTTCTTCTGGTAACCCATCTCCAGTAACTGCATACGGCGTTTACCGTGGTATGAAGGCAGCTGCAAAAGAAGCGTTCGGTACAGATAACCTAGAAGGAAAAGTAATTGCTGTTCAAGGCGTTGGTAACGTAGCATATCACCTATGCAAACATTTACACGCTGAAGGAGCAAAATTAATCGTAACAGATATTAATAAAGAAGCTGTACAACGTGCAGTAGAAGAATTCGGTGCATCAGCAGTTGAGCCAACTGAAATTTACGGTGTTGAATGTGATATTTATGCACCATGTGCATTAGGCGCAACGGTTAATGATGAAACTATTCCACAACTTAAAGCAAAAGTAATCGCAGGTTCTGCAAATAACCAATTAAAAGAAGATCGTCACGGTGACATCATTCATGAAATGGGTATTGTATACGCACCAGACTATGTTATTAATGCAGGTGGCGTAATTAACGTAGCAGACGAATTATATGGATACAATAGAGAACGTGCACTAAAACGTGTTGAGTCTATTTATGACACAATTGCAAAAGTAATCGAAATTTCAAAACGCGATGGCGTAGCAACTTATGTAGCAGCAGATCGTCTAGCTGAAGAGCGCATTGCAAGTTTGAAAAACACTCGTAGCACATACTTACGCAACGGTCACGACATTATTAGCCGTCGCTAATTATTCATATAAAACTTTTACAAAAGGTGTGGTTACCTCTCATGAGGTTTCCACTTCCTTTTGAATTTATTAGTGGAGGTAGCAACATTGTCCTTAAATCGAATTCTTGTTATTAATCCGGGTAGTACATCCACAAAAATTGGTGTTTTTGATAATGAAAGACCCGTTTTAGAAGAAACAATTCGTCATGACGAAGAGCAGATTGGAAAATATAAGCGAATCATTGATCAATATGAGTTTCGAAAAGAAACGATTTTAGAAGTTCTACATTCTCACGGTATTAACATTTCAAAATTGAACGCTGTTTGTGGGCGTGGTGGATTACTTCGTCCAATCGAAGGCGGAACGTATACAGTAAACGATGCGATGTTAGAAGATTTAAAAAATGGGTTTAGTGGTCATCATGCTTCAAACCTTGGAGGCATTTTAGCATATGAAATTGCTTCTGGATTAAATATTCCGGCATTCATTGTAGATCCTGTTGTTGTAGATGAAATGGAGCCGATTGCTCGCATAAGCGGTATTGCTGGTATGGAACGTAAAAGTATTTTCCATGCATTAAATCAAAAAGCGGTTGCTCGTAAAGTGGCTGAACAATTAAACCACAAATACGAGGATTTAAATTTATTAGTTACACATATGGGTGGCGGCATTACAGTGGGTGCTCATAAAAAAGGAAAAGTTATTGATGTTAATAATGGCTTAAACGGAGAAGGACCATTTAGTCCAGAGCGTGCTGGTACAGTACCAGTAGGACAACTAGTTGAAATGTGTTTCTCTGGCGAGTATTATCGTGACGAAATGGTTAAAAAGCTTGTCGGACAAGGTGGACTTGTAAGTCTAATCGGCACAAATGATGCGATTAAAGTAGAACAAATGGTTGAAAAAGGCGATCCTGAAGCAACTCTTATTTATAAAGCAATGGCATATCAAGTTGCAAAAGAGATTGGCGGAGCTAGCGCTGTACTTCACGGGAAAATCGATGCAATCGTATTAACTGGTGGACTTGCATACAGTAAAATTCTTGTCGATGAAATAAAAGAACGAGTAGATTGGATTGCAGATGTTATCGTACATCCAGGAGAAGATGAATTACAAGCATTAGCAGAAGGAGCACTTCGTGTATTACGTGAAGAAGAAGCTCCAAAAGAATATGTTGTACGTGAAAAAGAAACGGTAGCTAGGGGTTGAGATAATGGCAAAAGAATATGATTTAGTCATCGTTGGCGGCGGTACTGGTGGATATGTTGCTGCTATTCGTGCATCACAACTAGGTTTAAAAACTGCACTTGTTGAAAAAGAAAATCTTGGTGGTACTTGTTTACACAAAGGATGTATTCCTAGTAAAGCTCTTTTACGTAGTGCGGAAGTATACGCAACTGCTAAAAAAAGCGAAGAGTTCGGAGTTATTGCAAGTAATGTAGAACTAAACTTTGCGAAAGTACAAGAGCGTAAAGAGAAGATTGTAACGCAGCTTCATAAAGGCGTTCAACATTTAATGAAACAAGGTAAAATTGATGTGTTTGAAGGTATTGGCCGTATTCTTGGCCCATCTATTTTCTCTCCGATGCCAGGGACAATTTCAGTTGAACTTGCAAGTGGAGAAGAAAATGAAATGTTAATTCCAAAAAATGTACTTGTTGCAACAGGTTCTCGTCCAAATTCATTACCAGGATTAGAGTTAGACGGAGAGTATGTAATGTCTTCAGATCATGCCCTAAAAATGGAAACGCTTCCTAGTTCAATCATTATCGTGGGTGGCGGTGTAATCGGTATTGAGTGGGCATCTATGCTTGCTGACTTCGGTGTAGAAGTTACAGTATTAGAGTATGCGAAAACTATATTACCACTAGAAGACAATGACGTTTCAAAAGAAATGCAACGTCTATTCAAGAAAAAAGGTATTAAAGTGGTAACTGGTGCAAAAGTATTACCAGAAACATTGGTAAAAGATAATGGAGTAACAATTCAAGCTGAACATAACGGTGAGAATAAAGAATTTAAAGCAGAAAAAATGCTTGTATCTGTAGGAAGACAAGCGAATACGCAAAACATTGGTTTAGAGAATACTGATATCGTTGTGGAAAAAGGATACATTCAAACAAATGAGTTTTATCAAACGAAAGAATCTCATATTTACGCAATTGGAGATGTAATCGGTGGCTTGCAACTTGCTCACGTTGCTTCTCATGAAGGAATTGTTGCAGTAGAACATATTGCAGGTAAAGAAGTTACACCAATTGATTATTCGATGGTATCAAAATGCGTATATAGCAGTCCAGAAGTTGCTTCTGTTGGCTTAACAGAACAAGAAGCGAAAGAAAAAGGCTATAAGTTAAAAGTAGGTAAGTTCTCATTCCGTGCAATCGGAAAGGCACTTGTATACGGAGAATCAGATGGTTTTGTAAAACTTGTAGTTGATGAAGAAACAAATGACATTCTTGGTGTTCATATGATCGGGCCACATGTAACAGATATGATTTCTGAAGCTGGTCTTGCAAGAGTACTTGATGCAACACCTTGGGAAGTAGCACATACAATTCATCCGCATCCATCATTATCTGAAGCGATTGGTGAAGCAGCACTAGCTGTAGATGGAAAAGCGTTACACGCATAAAAATGTGGATTTAGGAGGTTATGAAAAATGGCAGAAGTAAAAGAAAAGCGCCATGAAGAGCTTGGCTTAAATGATGAGCAAGTATTAGAAATGTACCGTACGATGTTACTTGCACGTAAAATCGACGAACGTATGTGGTTATTAAACCGTGCAGGTAAAATTCCATTCGTAATTTCTTGTCAAGGACAAGAGGCTGCACAAGTTGGAGCAGCGTTCGCTCTTGATAGAGAGAAAGATTATGCATTACCATACTACCGTGATATGGGTGTTGTACTAGCATTTGGTATGACAGCTAAAGAGCTTATGTTATCTGGCTTCGCTAAAGCTGGAGATCCAAACTCTGGTGGTCGTCAAATGCCTGGTCACTTCGGTCAAAAGAAAAATCGTATTGTTACAGGTTCATCTCCAGTAACAACACAAGTACCGCATGCAGTTGGTATTGCGTTAGCTGGAAAAATGGAGAAGAAAGATTTAGTAACGTTCGTTACATTCGGAGAAGGCTCTTCAAACCAAGGTGATTTCCATGAAGGTGCGAACTTTGCTGGCGTACACAAACTACCTGTTATTTTCATGTGTGAAAATAATAAATACGCAATCTCTATTCCAGTTGAAAAACAATTAGCATGTAAAAATGTATCAGACCGTGCAATTGGATATGGTATGCCTGGATACACAGTAGACGGAAACGATCCACTTGCAGTATATAAAGCAGTAAAAGAGGCAGCAGACCGCGGTCGCCGTGGTGAAGGCCCAACTCTAATCGAAACAGTATCATATCGTTTAACAGCACATTCTAGTGACGATGATGATCGTGTTTATCGTGATAAAGAAGAAGTAGAAGAAGCGAAGAAAAATGATTCAATTATAACATTTGCTGCTTATTTAAAAGAAGTTGGCGTGTTAACTGAGGAATCTGAGAAACAAATGTTAGATGAAATTATGCATATCGTAAACGAAGCAACAGAATATGCAGAAAATGCTCCGTATGCAGCACCTGAAGATGCATTGAAGCACGTATACGCAGAATAGGGGGGAACGTTTCATGGCTGTAATGTCTTATATTGATGCTATTACATTAGCAATGCGCGAGGAAATGGAACGCGATGAGAAAGTATTCGTTTTAGGTGAAGATGTTGGTAAAAAAGGTGGCGTATTTAAAGCGACACACGGATTATATGATCAATTTGGTGAAGATCGTGCGTTAGATACACCACTTGCAGAATCAGCAATCGCTGGGGTAGCAATTGGTGCAGCGATGTATGGTATGCGTCCAATCGCTGAAATGCAGTTTGCTGACTTCATCATGCCAGCAGTAAACCAAATTGTTTCTGAGGCAGCAAAAATTCGTTATCGTTCTAACAACGATTGGACTTGTCCAATTACAGTTCGTGCGCCATTTGGTGGCGGTGTTCACGGTGCATTGTATCATTCACAATCTGTAGAAGCGATGTTTGCAAACCAACCAGGTTTAAAAATTGTTATCCCTTCTACACCATATGATGCAAAAGGCTTATTAAAAGCTGCAATTCGTGATGAAGATCCAGTATTATTCTTTGAGCATAAACGTGCATATCGCTTAATTAAAGGTGAAGTGCCAGAAGATGATTACGTATTACCAATCGGAAAAGCAGATGTAAAACGTGAAGGTGATGACATTACTGTTATCACATACGGATTATGTGTCCACTTTGCTCTTCAAGCAGCTGAGAAATTAGCGCAAGATGGCATCTCTGCACACATTCTTGATTTACGTACTGTATATCCATTAGATAAAGAAGCAATTATCGAAGCTGCTTCAAAAACTGGTAAAGTTCTTCTTGTAACAGAAGACAATAAAGAAGGAAGCATTATGAGTGAAGTGGCAGCAATTATCGCTGAAAACTGTCTGTTTGATTTAGATGCACCAATTGCACGTCTTGCAGGCCCAGACGTTCCAGCAATGCCATATGCACCAACAATGGAAAAATTCTTTATGGTAAATCCAGATAAAGTTGAAAAAGCAATGCGTGAACTTGCGGAATTTTAATCGGGGGGACTATACATGGCTGTAGAAAATATTACAATGCCTCAGCTCGGGGAGAGCGTTACAGAGGGTACAATTAGTAAATGGCTCGTTAATGTTGGCGATCATGTGAACAAATATGATCCACTTGCAGAGGTAATGACAGATAAAGTAAATGCAGAAGTACCATCTTCTTTCACTGGTATTGTGAAGGAGTTAATAGCTGGTGAAGGTGATACGTTAGCTGTAGGTGAAGTTGTTTGTGTCATTCAAGTAGAAGGCGCAGATGAAGTAGCGGCAACTGCTGTAGAGGAAAAAACGAAAGAAGAACCAAAAGCAGAAGTAACTACATCTGAAAAAGCACCGAAAGTAAAACAACCAACTGATGGAAAACCACGTTTTTCACCAGCGGTTTTAAAACTTGCGGGCGAGCATAATGTTGATTTAGATTTAGTAGAAGGTACGGGAGCAAATGGCCGTATTACTCGTAAAGATATTTTAAAGCTAGTGGAATCTGGAAACATTCCGCAAGCAGGTGCGAAAAAAGAGGAAGCTGTAGCAGTAGTAGAAGCACGTCCAGAAGCACCGGTAGCGCAAAAAGTAGAAGCTGCAAAACCAGTTTCTGTGCCGACAATGCCTGGAGATATCGAGATTCCAGTAACAGGTGTGCGTAAAGCGATTGCAGCAAATATGTTACGTAGTAAACACGAGGCACCTCATGCTTGGATGATGATTGAAGTAGATGTGACAAACCTTGTGTCATACCGTAACTCAATTAAAGGTGATTTTAAAAAGCGTGAAGGCTTTAACTTAACGTTCTTTGCTTTCTTCGTAAAAGCAGTAGCACAAGCGTTAAAAGAGTATCCTCAAATCAATTCTATGTGGGCAGGCGATAAAATCGTTCAGAAGAAAGATATTAACCTTTCAATCGCTGTTGCAACAGAGGAAGAACTATTTGTACCAGTAATTAAGCAAGCGGACGAGAAAACAATTAAAGGTATCGCTCGTGAAATTACAGAACTTGCAGGGAAAGTACGCACGAAGTCGTTAAAAGCGGACGAAATGCAAGGCGGAACATTTACAATTAATAACACAGGATCATTCGGTTCTGTTCAATCTATGGGTATTATTAATTACCCACAAGCGGCTATTTTACAAGTAGAATCAATTGTAAAACGCCCAGTAATTATGGATAACGGTATGTTCGGTGCTCGTGACATGGTTAACTTATGTTTATCACTTGATCACCGCGTACTTGATGGTTTAATTTGTGGTAAGTTCTTAGGACGTGTTAAAGAAATTTTAGAAAACATGTCAGAAAACAATACGTCTGTATATTAATAAAAAGCTCGCTTATGCGAGCTTTTTATCATCTTATTTCTTCATTTGCTTCCTACAATATGTATAAACCTTTTCCCATTAATCTTACAATGAATGATCATGTATAAGGAATTTGCGAAAATACATTGCTGATATATGGTATATAGATATAAAATAAGAAAAGAATAATTTTTTTGGCAAATCTTACTGATGAAACTGTAGTATAATATATTGTATTGTATGAAAAAGAGAGTTATTCTATATAAGTGTTTTATAGATAATGTGTAATCAGTCGTCAAAACATGAAGAATGTTGACTCCTGGTTTTTTATTTTGCTGTAACAATGTTTCAGGAGGATGTCATGAAAAGAAGTACCGAGTTTCTAAAAAGTTTAGATGTAAAATTAATTTTAATTTTGTGTGCATTATGTGTTACGAGTATAGCCGCTATATATAGCAGTCAGCAAACCGGACAGTATGGAGATGCAAACTTTGCTGCGAAACAGGGTTTGAACTACATAATTGGGGCTGTATTGTTATTGCTTGTTGCAAGCATCGACTTAGATCAATTGCAAAAATTGTCTTGGCCGCTTTATATAGTTGGGTTTGGTTCACTTATTCTTTTGAAAATACTACCGGTTTCCACTTTCACACCTGAAAAATTAGGTGCAAAAAGATGGTTCGTTTTTCCATTGGTTGGACAAATCCAGCCATCTGAGTTTTTCAAAATTTCATTGCTTCTACTAGTTGCAAGTTTAGCGGTGAAACATAATGCTCAGTATATGGCCCGGACATTCCAGACTGATTTAAAATTGGTTGGGAAGATTATGTTAGTATCTCTTCCACCTATGGCCGTTGTATATAGCCAACCAGACACAGGAATGGTGTTCTTATATGCAGCAGCTATCGCATGTATTTTATTCATGTCAGGAATTCAAAAGAAATTAATTGCGATATGTACAGTAATTCCAGTGACAATATTGTCTGCATTAATATTTATATTTGTAAGATACCCAGACTTCTTCTTTAATAAACTGGTTACTTTACTAAAACCTCACCAACAATCACGTATTATAGGTTGGTTAAATCCATTTGAAAATGCAAATGAAGGCTATCAAACGCAGCAATCGATTTTAGCTGTAGGTAGTGGAGGTATGGAAGGTAAAGGGTACGGTGAAGGGAGCGTCTATATTCCAGAGAAACACACTGACTTTATATTCGCTACAATTGCTGAAGAAGGTGGATTTATAGTAGCAGCACTAGTTGTGTTCTTGTTCCTGTTACTACTTTATCGAACAATTATTATTGGTTATTCTGCTGATAATTTATTTGGTACACTATTATGTGCGGGATCAATAGGAATACTAACGGTTCAAATATTTCAAAATATTGGTATGATCGTTGGATTAATGCCTGTAAAAGGTATCGCATTACCTTTCTTATCATATGGGGGAAGTTCCTTATTCTCGAATATGATTATGATGGGACTCATATTATCGGTACGGAAAACGTATAAAAAATATATGTTTTCAGTTAAGTAACAAAAAGCTGGTTCGTTTAAAAACGAATCAGCTTTTTTACATATATGCTCTTAAACGTTGCAAACTAAAACAAAATTGTAGTTTGCAACGTTTAAGGGGTGCAAAGTTATGTATATACATATTTTTGAAGGAGCACGGCATATTTCTAATGGGGAATGGATTATTCGGGCAGTTATAGCTTATATATTTTTAATTTTAGTTGCGAAATTGATGGGACAAAGGTCCATTGCACAACTTCGCTTTTTAGATGTTGTATTAGTGTTATTGCTTGGTGGGAATATTTCTAATGCACTATCCGATGAAAAGGTCGGATTGCTTGGTTCAATGATTACAACTTTTATACTAGTTGTATTACATATTGTAAGCTCTGTTTTAATGTTGAAATGGGATAGGTGGAGACGTTTTTTAGAGCCTGCGCCAGTTATTCTTATACACAATGGTTCCATTGATTTTAGCAATTTGAAAAAAGCGAGAATTACGGCAGAATATTTATTTTCGGAACTTCGCATGCGAAATGTGAGCGATATTCAAACGATTAAATTAGCATTATGGGAAGCAAGTGGTGTTGTTTCTATATTTCAGTATCCAGAATATGAAGCAGTTTCTCGGCTTGATCTTAAAGTGGCGGGGAAAAAATCTCCAGTTGCTTTTATTTTAGTGAAGGATGGTAGAATTCAACAGGATGTACTCGCTTTATTAGGAAAAACAGAAGAGTGGGCGAAAGAGTTTTTAGAGAAGAGTGCGGAAATCGAATCCATTATGTTAGCTACAGTAGATGAAGCACATAAAATAAATATTTTGTTAAAAAAATGAAAAATATACGCATTTTGTCGTTTCATACATATGATACAATAGTGTGGACAACGAAAAAGGAGGCGATACGATGGGATATGTAGAAGAATTACGAAAAATAGTTGGTCATCGCCCTTTAATTTTAGTTGGAGCTGTTGTACTCGTTATAAATGAAAGTGGATATGTATTATTACAGCAACGAACAGAGCCGTACGGAAAATGGGGGCTGCCTGGCGGGTTAATGGAGCTTGGTGAATCACCAGAAGAAACAGCTTACCGCGAAGTATATGAAGAGACAGGAATAGAAGTTAAGAATTTACGATTAATCAATGTATTTTCTGGAGCGAATTATTTTACCAAATTAGCAAACGGTGATGAATTTCAATCCGTAACAACTGCCTATTATACCGATGAATACGAAGGAAATTTTGTTATGAATAAAGAAGAAGCTGTTCAGCTTAAGTTCTTTCCAGTAACAGAGCTACCTGACTATATTGTAGGGTCACATAAAAAAATGATTGTTGAATATATGAAAATTATGGAAAGAAAGATATAATAATAGTGGAAGAAATACAAAAACACAGCTCTGGTTGGTAGTCCAGACGCATGATTTCATGTCAGTAACCTTCCCCTCCGGGATGTCCGGTATTTCTAATTTTGCTAAGGAGGGGCTGTCAATGGAATTGACAGTATATCACGATGGTCAATTTTTTGTAGGAATTATTATGCGCCAAGAAAAAGGGAAATTGTATGGAGCCAGGTATATTTTTGGGACGGAACCATCAGATGAAGAAGTACTTATATTTGTAAATGGTCCAATGTTAGCGTATTTCCAGCGCTTTGCAAGATGTGGTGTGGAGATTAAAGAAAAACAGCGTCCGAAAAGTATTAAGCGTATCATAAGGCAAGCTGCTAAAGAATTAAATGTAAAACGTTATACAAAGGCGCAAGAGGCAATTAGTTTATCTTATGAACTGCATAAACAAGAAAAGAAAGTGCAATCTAAAGAGAAGCGAGAAGCAGAAAAGCAGCGGAAACGTTTAATTAAAGTACAAAAGGCAAAGCAAAAACATCGAGGTCATTAAGAAAAGGTGTTAGAGCAAGAGCTCTAACACCTTTTCTATGCTTAAATACAAGTAAACTTACTTGTATTTTCTAAACATTAACTGGTAAGATACAAATAGGTAGAATTAGAGGAGGGAACACATTGATTAACTTTAACTTTTTTATGAACGATGTTGTCCGTCAAGCGCGTGAAGAGATTGTCTCTGCGGGATATACGGAATTGACGACACCAGAAGCAGTTGAAGAAGCATTTAAAAGAAATGGTACAACACTTGTAATGGTAAACTCTGTATGTGGTTGTGCAGGCGGTATTGCTCGCCCTGCTGCTGCACATTCCGTACATTATGATAAACGTCCTAACCACCTTGTAACGGTATTTGCGGGTCAAGATAAAGAAGCTACAGCAAGAGCTCGTGAATATTTTGAGGGATATCCACCTTCATCTCCATCATTTGCTTTATTGAAAGATGGAAAAATTGTAACGATGGTAGAACGTCATGAAATTGAAGGTCATGAACCAATGCAAGTAATTGCAAAACTACAATCTTACTTCGAAGATAATTGCGAAGAACTATAAGGAAGAGAAAAAGCGGTACGTCCACGATTAAGTGGATGTACCGCTTTTTTATTTAGTTTTTATAATGATCGAACATGCATAAGAATGTTATTTTATGCATGTTTTTATGCGTTGTGAATGACGGTAATAATGTTTTTGTGTTTATTTTTATTTTAAATATTGCATAAAAATAAAAGTACTGATACAATACTAACAACGAATAAATATTCTATTAAACTTTTAAATATACATTATTAGGGGGAAGAAGGATGAAGAAGTTATTATCAATATCATTTGCACTTATTTTAATTGTAAGTATGTTTAGTGCCTGTAGTAAAGGGGATTCGAAGGCAACTAACGCAGGTAACACGAATAAGAAAGTACTCGTTATGGGGACTTCAGCAGACTATAAACCATATGAATACGTGGAAGCATCAAAAAGTGATGAAATTATCGGCTTTGATGTTGATATTGCAAAATATATCGGAAAAGAACTTGGATATGAAGTGAAAGTGAAAGATATGGATTTTGGTGGTTTATTAGCATCTCTTAACTCAGGAAAAGTTGATTTTGTTATGGCGGGTATGACGCCAACTGCAGAGCGTAAAAATAATGCAGATTTCACAGACATTTATTTTGTTGCTAAAAACATGATCGTGTCAAAAAAAGATTCCAATATTAAATCGTTAGAAGATTTAAAAGGGAAAAAAGTAGGGGTACAAACAGGGTCAATTCAAGAAGAAAAGGCAAAAGAATTTCAAAAACAAGTCGATTTCAAAGCCGAGGGACGTGACCGTATACCGGAAATCGTACAAGAAATTAAAGCTGGCCGTTTTGACGCAGCTATTTTAGAAGATACAGTAGCTAAAAATTATTTAGAAAATATGAAAGAATTACAAGGAATTGAAATTCAAGAAGCACCAGAAGAAGTAGGTGCAGCAATTGCCCTTCCGAAAAATAGTGATAAAACAGCAGAATTTAATAAAGTAATTAAGAAAATGCAAGAGAATGGAGAAATGGATAAATTAGTGAAGAAATGGTTTGGCAGCGCGAAATAAGCTGCCTTTCACTTTTCTGTGAGGGGAATGAAAAGGATGAATCTAGATTTTTCGGCGATTACGCCTTCTATACCATATATATTAAAAGGCTTAGAAGTTACATTGAAAATTGTGGCTGTATCAGCTTTAGCAGGATTTATTTTAGGAACGTTATTAGCGCTTTGTAAAATTGCTAGAATACGAGTATTAAATATTGTAGCAGATATTTATACATCAATATTTCGTGGCACACCGCTTGTATTGCAATTAATGATTATTTATTTCGGTGTCCCGCAAATGATTGGTTATGATATACCTGCCTTTTTAGCAGCTGTACTTGCATTTAGTTTAAATTCAGGGGCATACATGTCAGAAGTAATTCGTGCCGGAATTCAAGCGGTCGATAAGGGACAAACTGAAGCGGCGATGGCTTTAGGTATTCCTTACGGGAAAATGATGAGAAATATAATTTTACCTCAAGCATTAAAAAATATATTACCAGCACTTGTAAATGAATTTGCGACTCTTACGAAAGAATCGGCTGTAGTAACTGTAATTGGAGCAACAGATTTAATGCGCCGAGCTTACATTGTAGGCGGTGAAACATTTAAGTATTTAGAGCCATTACTGTTTGTTGGACTTGTTTATTATATGTTAGTGATTATTCTTACATTAGTTGGAAAGGCAATTGAAGGGAGAATGAAGAAAAGTGATTAAAATTGACAACCTTCATAAATCATTTGGAAAAAATGAAGTATTAAAAGGGATCACGACAACGATTGAAAAAGGAGAAGTTGTTGCAATTATCGGACCGTCAGGATCTGGCAAGTCAACATTTTTACGTTGCATGAATGTATTAGAAGCACCAACAGATGGTCACATTTGGATTGGAACGGAAGAAGTAACGAATCCGAAAACAAATATTATGCACGTTCGTGAAAATGTCGGAATGGTATTTCAACATTTTCATTTATTCCCTCATATGACTGTATTAGAGAATATTACGTATGCTCCTATTAATGTAAAAGGTGTAGCGAAGCAAGAGGCTGAAAAGAAAGCTGAGAAGCTTCTAGAAAAAGTAGGGTTATTAGATAAAAAAGCTGCGTATCCGAATCGTCTTTCAGGGGGACAAAAGCAACGTGTAGCAATTGCAAGGGCACTGGCGATGGAACCGGAAGTTATGCTATTTGATGAACCGACATCAGCGCTAGATCCAGAAATGGTGAAAGAAGTGCTAGAAGTTATGAAATCATTAGTTACGACAGGAATGACGATGGCGATTGTTACGCATGAAATGGGATTTGCAAAAGAAGTAGCAGACCGCGTTCTCTTTTTAGATGGTGGAAAACTTGTAGAAGATAGCAATCCGGAAGAGTTTTTTACGGCACCAAAAAGTGACCGTGCAAAAGAATTTTTGCAAAAGATATTGTAATATGTAAAGGTTACGTGAATAATAAGTAGAAAAAGGATGACATCGCGTCATCCTTTTTTTATACTATCTTTAAATACGTTTATACATATAGGAGTAATGATATGTTTAAAATTGGATATAGAACAGTGAAAACAGCGCTTGGAACAGGTGCGGCAGTTTTTATTGCTCAGCTATTAGGGTTAGAATTTTATAGTTCAGCTGGTATTTTAGTCATTTTATGCGTACAAAACACGAAACGTAAATCAGTTCAAGTATCGTTGCACCGTTTTTTAGCTTGCGTATTATCGATGGTATTCGCGTTTTGCATTTTTGAAACGGTTGGCTATACACCACTTGCGATTAGCTTATTACTGCTTACCTTTATTCCGACTGCAGTTATGTGCAAAATTCAAGAAGGTATTGTCACGAGTTCAGTTATTGTTATGCATCTGTACTCATTAAAGCAAATTACATGGTCTATAGTTGGTAATGAAATTGCTATATTAACGATTGGAATTAGTGTCGCTTTATTAGTAAACATGTACATGCCAAGCAGTGAGAATAAACTGAAAGAGTATCAAGAGAAAATAGAAGAGCACTTCAAAACAATTTTGTTTGAAATGGTTGTTTATTTAAGAAATCGCGATAGTAATTGGAGTGGAGCAGAATTAATTGAAACAGAGATGATGTTGAAAGAAGCGAAAGATTTATCATTTAAAAAGCTTGAGAATGAGTTTATGCGTGAAGATGACTATTATTACCGTTATTTTGATATGCGCATGCAGCAATTTGAAATTTTAGAGCGGATGATACCATTAGCTGCGTCACTATCGTGGACGTATGAACAAGCTGATATGATTGCAGACGTAATCGAAAATATAGGGAATTCCATTCGTCCTGAAAGTACAGGGGTCATTTCGTTAAGACAACTTCAAGAAATGCGAGAAGTGTTTAGAGAAATGCCGCTACCAGTCACGCGAGAAGAATTTGAAATACGTGCGAAACTTGTTCAACTTGTTTATGAGATGGAGCAGTATCTACTCATTAAAAGTCGTTTTAAGGGAAAGGATAATATAAAAGAACTTATATAGAAGGCAGGAATTATTTATGCCGTATCTTCTCTCTTTATTATTATGTCTTTCTTTATCACCGATTTGGCCTCTTGGTGATAATCCTCGTGCTGGGGATCCTTTTATAATTGTAAATAAGGCGACGAATAAACTAGCTTACATTGACGATGGGAAGATCCAAAAGGTTTTTCCAGTAGCGACGGGGAAAACAAATGAATTAACACCAGAAGGAACTTTTGATATTGTATTGAAAGCGAAGGATCCGTATTATATTGCGAAGGATATTCCTGGGGGGTCTCCGAAAAATCCACTTGGATCGAGGTGGATGGGATTTAACGCAAAAGGAACTGACGGAAGTAAATATGGGATACATGGGACAAATCAGCCTAGTTCAATTGGAAAGTATATTTCACAAGGATGTATAAGAATGAAGAAACAAGATGTGGAATATTTGTTTGATCGTATTCCAATTGGAACGAAAGTATGGATTGTGAAATCGAAGAAATCATTTCAGCAATTGGCGAAGGAAAAAGGAGCCATTGCATTCAGAGAAGTCAACGAGAAGTTGGCTTTTTCTTTTATCCCGCTATTTGCGAGCAGTAAGATCCCCACCTCAAAATTTGGCTAAAGCAAAGAAGTTAGGTGGGAGTAGGGCTGCCCGTAAAAGCCCGATTGGTGTGGGCTAATAATCAGTGTATTATGAACAAAACCCCAACTGATTAAAGTTTCACTTTATTAAGTTGTCTTGACATGTGTACATAACCATGCGTTAATGAGAATATATAAAGATAACTAAGTAAAGGGGTTGCTCATATGTATTTGAATCCAAAAATTTCTTATATGCAGTTTTGTGTTGGTTTTCTATTTGTCATTACATTCATATTAGCAACTTTTAATATATGCTCTTACGTAGTATCAATTGTATTGATGGCATTACTTAATTTTACTTTCGTCATTGGGGCATTTCAGCAAAAACAGTACACGAGTTTTGTAATAGCACTTGTAATGGCCTTTTCCTTTAGCATTGTAGCGATTGTACTATATATAAAATAAGAATTTTCATACAAAAAAGACTATCTCGATTTCGAGATGGTCTATTTTGTATAAATAGAAAGTAAAAAAAGGACGAGTGAATCGTCCTTTTTACCAAAACATACTTGCGCCAGTAAGTAATGTTGTTACAAGCATAGAAATTAACATTATATAAACCATAATTTTTTGAGCTTTTTTATGCATCGTTAAGCCTCCTTGCAAATCAGTACAATTTCATTGTAACGAGAAATGAAATTGTGGACAAGGGGAGAGAAAGGACAAATTTCGGGAAGGGGTTGCAAAATATAACAGGAAATTTGGGTATGCGTGGAGAATATATTAAAAGATAGATTGTGAGTTTTTGTTATGCAAGCTGAAGAATGGAGATACGATGATGAAAATATACGAAACAGATCGCTTACATTTAAGGGAAATTGATGAGTCGTATGCAGAAAAAGTTCTTCAATATTACGACAGAAATCGTGAGTTTTTAAAGGCGTGGGAAGAATATAGACCAGATGATTTTTTTACGTTAGACTATCAAAAGAAAAGGTTACAAAAGGATAGAAGAGAGTTCGCGGAAGGTAAAATCATTCGATTATGGATTTTTAAAAAGGGCGATGATACGAAAGTTATTGGGTGTATTTCATTTAATCTAATTGTTCGTGGAATTTATCAATCTTGTGTACTTGGTTATAAATTAGATAAGGAAGAACTGAATAAAGGTTATACAACAGAAGCGCTTAGAAAAGCAATTCAAGTTACCTTTGAAGAATTTCATTTACACCGTATAGAAGCACCGATTATGCCACGAAACTTAGCATCTATACAAGTAGTGACAAAGATAGGGTTTCAATATGAAGGCGTATCTCGCAAAATGTTGATGGTAAATGGAGTTTGGGAAGATCATATGCGTTGGGTGCTATTAAACGAGTAATAGAAAGCAGATGGGTATCTAGATGTGTGAACCATCTGTTTTTTGTCTTGTATTTCGAAACTTTTGCGAAATTCTGTTATAATTAATATTGTTACATACATAATGGTAGTGCAGGAGGCGCAGTCTTATGATTAATCAAGAACGTTTAGTAAATGAATTTATGGAGTTAGTACAGGTAGATTCTGAAACGAAATTTGAAGCAGAAATTTGCAAAGTGTTAACAAAGAAATTTACTTCTTTAGGTGTAGAAGTATTTGAAGATGATACAATGGGTGTGACTGGTCACGGTGCAGGTAACTTAATTTGTACTTTACCAGCAACAAAAGATGGTGTTGATACAATTTATTTCACTTCTCATATGGATACAGTAGTTCCTGGTAATGGAATTAAGCCTTCTATTAAAGATGGATATATCGTATCAGATGGTACTACAATTTTAGGAGCGGATGATAAAGCTGGATTAGCATCTATGTTTGAAGCAATTCGTGTTTTAAAAGAGAAAAACATTCCTCACGGTAAAATTGAATTTATTATTACAGTTGGAGAAGAATCTGGTCTTGTTGGTGCAAAAGCATTAGACCGAGAGCGCATTACAGCAAAATATGGTTATGCATTAGATAGCGATGGAAAAGTTGGGGAAATCGTAGTTGCAGCACCAACACAAGCGAAAGTGAATGCTATCATTCGTGGGAAAACAGCTCACGCTGGCGTAGCCCCAGAAAAAGGTGTATCTGCAATTACTATCGCAGCAAAAGCGATTGCAAAGATGCCACTTGGCCGTATCGATTCTGAAACAACTGCAAATATTGGACGTTTTGAAGGTGGTACACAAACAAATATCGTTTGCGATCATGTTCAAATCTTTGCAGAAGCTCGTTCTTTAATAAATGAGAAAATGGAAGCACAAGTTGCAAAAATGAAAGAAGCATTTGAAACAACTGCAAAAGAAATGGGCGGTCAAGCAGATGTTGAAGTAAAGGTTATGTATCCAGGATTTAAATTCGCTGATGGCGATCACGTTGTAGAAGTAGCGAAACGTGCAGCTGAAAACATCGGTCGTACACCTTCTCTTCACCAAAGTGGTGGAGGAAGTGATGCGAACGTAATCGCCGGACATGGTATCCCAACAGTTAACTTGGCAGTTGGTTATGAAGAAATTCATACAACAAATGAAAAAATTCCTGTTGAAGAATTAGCGAAAACAGCAGAATTAGTTGTAGCTATTATTGAAGAAGTAGCGAAGTAATAAAGTAAAAAAGACGTGTGAACCAACTATGGTTTACACGTCTTTTTTTATTTTGATTCAAGTGCTTTTACAAGGCGGATAAGCCAGTATAAGAAGAGCCATGGCAATATATAAGTTGTTACAAAGCGTATGAAATGAGAGAAGATTCCTAAAACATGAATGTTGATGTTAAAAAGGGGAAGTAACAAATAATTAATTGCAAGGATTATAATAATGAAAATAAATACATTATTGAGTTTATTGTGTTGTTTCATAACAATCCACTTCCTTTACAATAAAATCCATTTCTTTCATAAAGTATAGCAAAAATAAAGATGAAAAAGAATAAGTAATTATTATATTGTACATGAATTTGGTATAATGAAGGAACGAATGTTCTTGGAGGAGGGTGGTATTATGCGAGAAATGTATCCGAAAAATGGTCGTGTTATTTTACATGTAGATATGAATTGTTTTTTCGCATCTGTTGAAATTGCCCATGATCCACCATTAAAAGGAAAGCCATTAGCGATTGCCGGGAATGAAAAAGAGAGAAAAGGGATTATCATAACATGTAGTTATGAAGCGAGAGATTATGGAATACGTACGACGATGCCCCTTTGGGAAGCAAAGCGATTATGTCCGCAACTAGTTGTAAGGCGTCCTAATTTTACATTATATCGCGAAGCCTCATTTCAAATGTTTCAAATCCTTTCCCGTTTTACAGAAAAGATACAACCAGTTTCTATAGATGAAGGGTATTTAGATATTACAGATTGCTATGTGCTAGGTTCGCCGCTTGAAATAGCAAAGATGATTCAACAAGCGTTATTAACAGAGTTACAGCTTCCGTGTAGCATTGGTATTGCTCCAAATCTTTTCTTAGCAAAGACTGCTTCTGATATGAAAAAGCCACTTGGTATTACAGTGCTTAGAAAACGTGATATCCCAGAAGTCATTTGGCCACGACCAGTTGAAGCGATGCACGGAATTGGAGAGAAAACAGCTGAAAAACTAAAAGATATTCATATAAATACAATTGGACAGTTAGCAAAAGGAGACGAGCATATCATTCGCGCTAAAATTGGAAAGCACGGTGTTGATTTACAAAAGCGTGCAAAAGGTATGGATGATAGGGATGTTGATCCGAATCAAATGGGACAACATAAAAGTGTTGGAAATTCGATGACTTTCTCAAAGGATATGGATGAAGAGAAAGAATTGCTTGATATGTTAGGGCGACTGTCGGGCTCAGTGAGTAATAGACTACAAAAGCGAACTCTTGTCAGCTATAATATCCAAATTATGATTAAATACCATGATAGGCGGACGGTAACACGAAGCAAACAATTGAAAAATGCAATTTGGGAAGAACGTGATATATTTCAAGCTGCATCACGTTTGTTGAAACAACATTGGGATGGTGATTCCATTCGTTTATTAGGTGTTACAGCTACTGAATTGGAGTGGAAGACAGATTCGGTCAAACAGTTAGATTTGTTTTCATTCGAAGAAGATGCGAAAGAAGAGCCGCTACTTGCTGTTATTGATCAGATTAATGATAAGTATGGAACACCTCTTTTACAGCGAGGTAGTCAATTATTACGTAAGCAAGAGAAGTCGTTTCAGCAAAAACTAGAAAATAAATTTATGTAGAAGGTGCTATGAATATAAAACCTTCTTTTTTAGATGGAAAAGAGAATCCGGCCATGAGAAGAAGCGGTCAGAACCTTTTTCAGCCCCATGCCAAGTTAAAACAAAAAGATCGAACGAGTATGGATTACTTTAAGTTATTCCAAGCAGTTGCTAATAACTTGAAAATAAAAAATGGGTGTATGTAGAAGGTGTCATGAATATAAAACCTTCTTTTATATTCATGACACCTTTATGATTTAACTTGCTTCTAAATCTAGTGAGGTTTTCCAGCCAGCGGCAGTAACACCAGATTCTAAAAGCATTCTACTTACTATTTTTTCGATTAAGACAGCTGCATTTGTATTGCAATGTAATGTAGCTTGTATAGATACTTTTTTGTTAGAATCAACGTCTTCACTGTACAATTCTTTTAAACCGATACCTTCTGAACTTACCATGTGCATGAGAAGAAAACGAATATGTGCTTCATTTTCTTCTGAACAAGTAAGAGAAAGTAAGTAGTTTGTTTGCTCGGGTACATCTTCTTTTGATTTATTATTCATAAATAGAGCGATTGGGCGTAGTAGTATATTTGCTAGTAAGACGCCGGCTGCACCTAGCATAGCTGCAACGAGGAAGCCAGCGCCTGTAAGAGTACCTACAGCAGCTGCACACCATAAAGTTGCCGCTGTATTTAACCCTCTAATACTAAAACCGTCACGAATAATAACACCGCCCCCTAAAAAGCCAATACCACTCACAACTTGAGCAGCGATACGTGATGGGCTAGCTTCATGATCAAGCATGACGGATAATAAAACAAATATACAGGCACCAAGTGATACGAGAGCATTTGTCCGTAGCCCGGCCATTCGATGTCTCCATTGTCTTTCCATTCCGATGCAAGCTCCTACAATAATTGCTATAAATAATCTTAATACGATGTCATACCATACCATCATGGTCACCTCCATACATTTAAGTACATGGTATATTTTTTAAGAATGAGTGAGAAATACCCACTCATTCTTATTTTTACAACCAGCTATGAAACTTTTTAATATAAAGTTTTTTCAGGAATTGTGTTAAGAAAGCATAACCTAATAATATTCCTATTAACCATGGGAAGTAGCTTAGTGGTAATGCTTGTAAACCAACTGCTGCACCAAGTGGTGAGAACGGAATGTAGATACCAATTGCCATAATACAAGCAGTTAATAAGAGAACTGGTATTGATGCAGTACTTTGAATGAATGGAATCTTCTGTGTTCTGATCATGTGAACAATTAATGTTTGCGTTAGTAACCCAACGACAAACCAACCAGATTGGAATAGCGATTGTTCTCCAGGTGTATTTGCACCGAATACATTCCACATGACAACGTATGTGATAATATCGAATATAGAGCTAATTGGGCCGATACAAATAATGAAATTACGTAAGTTTGCAGTATCCCATTTTCTTGGTTTTTCTAAAAATTCTTTATCCATCTTATCCCATGGAATAGAAAGTTGAGAAAAATCGTAAAGTAGGTTTTGAATTAATAGATGAATTGCAAGCATCGGTAAAAATGGAATGAAAGCACTTGCCACTAATACACTAAATACATTTCCAAAATTAGAGCTAGCTGTCATTTTTATATATTTTAAAATATTGCCGAACGTAGTGCGACCTTCTAAAATGCCTGCTTCTAATATAGTTAAACTTTTTTCAAGTAGGATAATATCGGAAGATTCTTTTGCAATATCAGTAGCAGTATCAACAGATATCCCAACGTCAGCATCACGTAGTGCAACGGCATCGTTAATACCATCCCCCATATAACCTACAGTATGACCATTTCCTTGTAATACGCGAATGATGCGAGATTTTTGCATTGGATTTAGTTTTGCGAACACTGTTGTTTCTTCTGCTAGTTTTGCTAATGCTTTATCTGGTAAAGAATCAATTTCGTAACCGAGGACAGGCTCCCCTATATTTAATCCAACTTCCTTGCAAACTTTTTTTGTAACAATTTCGTTATCGCCAGTTAAGATTTTCACTTGTACGCCGTGTTTATGCAATGCTTGAATTGCAGAAGCAGCAGATGGTTTTGGTGGATCTAAAAAGCCGATATATCCAGTAAGAATCATAGCGGATTCATCTTGTACTGCATAAGCTTTATAATCAGGTTTGTTATCTTTCTTGTATGCTACAGCGATGACACGCATTCCTTCACTATTTAAAGTTTCGCTAAGGTGTTTTACATTTTCTCTCACTTCTTCAGTAAGAGGGACAATTTGCCCATCCACTTCAGTGTAGTTGCAAATTGATAAGATTTCTTCTACGGCACCTTTACAAACCATTGTATGTTCACCTGAAATCTCTTTCACGATGACAGACATACGACGGCGAGCAAAATCAAATGGAATTTCATCTAGTTTTTGAAAAGCTGATGGATCAAATTTATGGTTTTCCTCTGTATGTTCAATGACAGCTTTATCTATTAAATTTTTCAATCCAGTTTGATAGAAGCTATTTAAATATGCAAATTGTAAGACGCGATTACATTCATTTCCATTAGGATCTAAATGACGAACAAGGACAACTTTATCTTCTGTTAAAGTTCCAGTTTTATCTGTACAAAGGATGTTCATAGCACCTAAGTTTTGAATAGAGTTTAGCTGTTTTACAATTACTTTTTGCTTAGACATGTTAACGGCACCTTTAGCTAAATTAGCAGTTACAATCATTGGTAACATTTCAGGTGTAAGACCAACTGCAACGGCAATAGCAAAGAAGAAAGCTTCTTGCCAATCTCCTTTTGTGAATCCATTAATGAGAAGGACAATAGGTGCCATAATAAGCATGAATGTGATTAAGAGCCAACTTACTTTGTTTACGCCTTTATCAAAGCTTGTTTCTGCACGTTTTCCGATAACCTTTTTTGCCAAAGAGCCGAAATACGTATCCGTACTTGTTGAAACGACAATAGCTTTTGCGCTACCGCTAACAATATTTGTACCCATGAAGCAAAGGTTTTCCATATCGAGTGGATTGTAATTTTTTTTCATGTTTTTCGGTAATATATGTTTATTTTCCGTATGATAGCAGTTTTCATATTTTTCTACCGGAAGTGCCTCGCCTGTTAAGGAAGACTGATTTACAAATAAATCTTTAGCCGATAAGATACGCACATCAGCTGGAACGATATCACCAGCTGAAAGTGAAATGATATCACCAGGTACAAGTTCTTCAATTGGGATTTCCGTTGTATGGTTACGATTTAAATTCATTACGTTTTTTGTTTCGTGTATAAATCCATTTATTCTAGAGACGCTTGCAGTTGTTCGAACCATAGCTTTTAACTTATCTGCAGCTTTTTGAGAACGAAATTCTTGAAAAAAACGAATCGTTGCACTTAGTAGTACCATCACAGATACGACAATTGTTCCTTTTATGTCATCTGTGAAAAAAGAGAGTGCTCCAAGAGCTAACAAAACAAAAATAAATGGGTTTTTAAATGCCAGCAGAAATTGAATATACCATGGCAATGTTTTATTATGAGCAATTTCGTTCGGACCATATAAAGAAAGTCTACGAGACGCTTCTTGTTTAGAGAGTCCATCTTGTGTTGTGTCTAGAAGTTTTAACGCTGAGTTTACATCTTGCGTTGCAACTTCCACTAATAATTCGTTATTTGTTTTCATGCTATCTTGATCGTAAGCATGCTTCGTTTCTTGTCTTTGTAAATTTAACATTGGTAGTTCCTCCTTTTCATGAAGGAGGAAACAATCTGTTACTCGACTATATTAAACAGGGAGGAACAGCTTCTTTCCTACCTACATGATGAAATATTAACGTAAAACATATGGGTATCTGGGCCGAATCATCACTTGCCACTGTTCCTCACCTCCGTACAATTAGTAGTTTCTAAATATGCTATGTTTGTTTCATAGTAAGGTGCATAAAGATATAAAAAAGGCCTTTACTCAAAACGAGTAAAGGCCTGAATTCGCAGTTAAAAAGAGTCAACAACAAAGACTGTTATTAAACATAGATAAAAACAGTTTTTGTGTATGACAAAACATACGCACCTCTCCCTCGTTGAGTTTTAGCACTGTATAGCATAGGTACTGAAACCAGCTACGTTAAGAAAGGCCTTCATTCCGACCTTTCCTGTTGACCCATTGGCGTCTCTCGACATTTTTGGGCAGCAGCGTTTCTCTATACAGGAGCCTCACCTAACAGAGACCATATTCAATTACAAGTTGAATATTAGCACTGTAAATTTGTAGTGTCAATATCTTTTTTGTCTCTTTTTTTTGAAAAATCAAATAGATTCATGATGGCTATATAGTAGGAAATAAGAGGTGTTTTTTTGGAAATAAGGTGGGGAATAAATACTTTAATGGATATAAATAAAAAGCACTGATTACAGTGCTTTTTATTATAGATTATGAGATTGTAGGATTTTCAAAAATAACAATTTCTGAGCTGTTTGTTGTTGCAATGCGTTGTGCGTAATATGTTAAAGCTGAAGAAATATATGTTGGTAACGTCTCATTTGTATGTGATGTTGTATATTCATGAATTAATTCTTTTAAAGTCGTCCATTCTAGTTGTGCTGGGTGATCAGAAACGAAAGAACTTACCCAGCGATCAAATGAAGATGAAAAATCAGTTTGTAAACGAAATACTTCTTTCATAATAAAACGCTCCCTTTATATGTGATATAGTTATATTACTACAAAACACGAACGATTGTTAAGTTTTTTATTTCCAATGTTCGTGTTATATAGTTGTCTAGATGATTGGTTATGTAAATTCAATTTGCCATTTGAAATAACATTCCGTAAGATGAAGAGTAGATTATATAAAGAGCTGGAGGAAAGAAAGTGGAATTTGTATTTTTAGGAACTGGTGCAGGTGTTCCTTCAAAAGGAAGGAACGTTTCAGCAATCGCCCTACAATTGTTAGAAGAACGAGGGCAAACGTGGCTATTTGACTGTGGTGAAGCGACTCAGCATCAAATTTTACATACATCTGTGCGCCCACGACGCATTGAAAAAATTTTTATTACGCATTTACATGGAGATCATATTTTTGGCTTGCCGGGTTTATTAGGGAGCCGTTCTTTCCAAGGAGGAACAACGCCGTTAACGGTGTATGGACCGAAAGGAATTAAACAATTTATTGAAGTAGCGTTATCGGTAAGTACGACACATGTAAAATATCCACTTGAAATCGTTGAGATTACAGAAGAAGGCATTGTGTTTGACGATAATGAATTCTATGTAGAAACAAAAAGGTTATCACATGGAATTGAATGTTTCGGATATCGTATTGTAGAAAAAGATATACAGGGAGCTCTTTTAGTGGATAAGCTGCTGGAAATTGGCGTGAAACCTGGTCCGATTTTTAAACGCTTAAAAGATGGTGAAGTAGTTGAATTAGAGAACGGTACTGTACTAAGTGGAAAAGATTTTATCGGTCCACCTCAAAAAGGGAGAGTTATTACAATTTTAGGCGATACACGATATTGCGAAGCGAGTAAAGAGCTTGCGCAAGATGCTGATGTACTTGTTCATGAAGCAACTTTTGCAGCAGAAGATGAGCAACAGGCGCATGATTATTTCCATTCCACAACAAAGCAAGCTGCGAGTATCGCACTTAAGGCAAATGTGAAGCGATTAATATTGACTCATATTAGTTCGCGTTATCAAGGAGATACATATAAGGAATTATTGAAAGAGGCACGGGAGTTATTTTCTAATACAGAAATAGCGATGGATTTAAAATCATTCCCAGTAGAGAAGTAATATTTTCGTAAAAAAATGGTAACGTACGTTTGCCATTTTTTTTATTTATGATAATTTTTTTTTACTCAAACTGTTATCATTTCATGTTTATATGGAATAATACAGAGTTTTGTAATGGTTTGAATATATAGGATAACAATACATAATACCGATTATTTAGACAAACTGTTATATAAGCACGCTTATATACAACTAATACAAACAAGGGAAATAGATTTTTGTTCAGAAATTTTAAAATTCAATAAAAGTAAGCGTTTTATAAAAAACAAGCTATAATGAGGGCACATTATAATTTATCGTAAGTTACAGCGTGCGTTTTAGCCATTTTTCGTAACAAACGAAATTGACTAAAAAGGGAGAGGGCATCATAGAGATTATTAAGGGAACGGTATTACTATTATTTGTACTAAGTCTTTTTTCACTCTTTAGTTTTAAAGCGTCAAATGGTATGAAAGCAATGGAGCTTTAGCAAATGCGGCCGTTGCAAGTTTCTTAGTTGAAGCTTTTCAATTATACGTTGGTGGAGATTTGATTGGTATACCATTCTTAAAAGAGGTTGGACAATCAGCAGGTAGTCTGGGCGGAGTAGCTGGTGCAACTTTAGTTGCATTAGCAATGGGTGTATCACCTGTTTATGCTATGCTTGTAGGGGCTTCTGTGTTAAAATTTGGTTTGCTACCAGGCTTTATTGCTGGTTATCTCATATCATTTTTAATAGTAGAAAATAATCTTTTCATAGAGTTTTAGGGGGAGTTATGATGAAGTATCGCTCAGTGTTTGATATTATTGGTCCGGTTATGATTGGTCCATCAAGTTCACATACAGCAGGCGCTGCAAGAATGGGGCAAGTTGCTCGTCAGCTGTTTCGTCATGAGCCAGAGAGAGTTAGCATTTCATTATATGGTTCATTTGCAAAAACATACCGTGGTCACGGTACGGATGTAGCGTTAATCGGTGGAATACTAGGATTTGAAACAGATGATTTACGTATTCCAAGTGCGTTAGACATTGCAAAAGAACGCGGAATTGAAGTGGAATTCATTGAAGAAGATGCAAATGCTCCACATCCTAATACAGCGAAAATTCGTCTGTATAAAGGAGAAGAGGAAATCGAAGTTGTTGCTTGCTCAATCGGTGGCGGTAAGATCGAAGTTGTAGAATTAAACGGATTCGATCTTCAATTATCAGGAACGAGTCCAGCGCTGCTTATTGTAAATAACGATCGCTTTGGTGCTATTGCAGCTGTAGCTTCAATCCTTGCAAAACATGAGATTAACATTAGTACAATGAGTGTTTCTCGTAAAGAAAAAGGAAGAAGAGCGCTTATGGTCATTGAAACAGATGAATTATTAGCAGACGAAGTGATTGAAGAAATAAATGGGCAACAAAATATTTGTCAAGTAACTATTATGGATTAATTGCAGGGGGGACACATCATGTTTCGGAACGCAGCGGAACTAGTGGCGCAAGCTAAAGAACAAAATGTAAAAATCGCAGAAATTATGATTCAGTGTGAAATGGAAACAAGAAGTATATCACGTGAAGAAGTAATTGCCGGAATGGAAAAGAACTTAGTCGTGATGGAACAAGCAGTAGAACGCGGTATTCGTGGTGTAAAATCACCGACTGGTTTAACTGGCGGGGATGCTGTGAAAGTTCAAGCGTATATGCAGAGTGGAAAAGGCTTATCCGGGGATACAATTTTGGACGCAGTGAGTAAAGCTGTTGCGACAAATGAAGTAAATGCGGCGATGGGAATCATTTGTGCAACACCAACAGCAGGATCAGCTGGAACAGTGCCAGGCGTACTGTTTGCACTTAAAGAAAAATTACAGCCTACACGTGAAGAAATGATTGAATTTTTATTTACAGCAGGAGCTTTCGGTATGGTTGTTGCGAATAATGCTTGTATTTCTGGTGCGGCAGGAGGTTGCCAAGCTGAAGTAGGTTCAGCGAGTGGAATGGCAGCCGCAGCCGCAGTTGAGATGGCTGGTGGAACACCAGATCAAGCAGCTACAGCGATGGCGATTTCTTTAAAGAACATGCTTGGTTTAGTATGTGATCCTGTTGCAGGGCTTGTAGAAGTACCTTGTGTAAAACGGAATGCAGCAGGTGCTTCAAATGCCATGATTTCAGCTGATTTATCATTAGCTGGTGTAACTAGCACAATTCCATGTGACGAAGTAATTGAGGCGATGTTTAGAATCGGACAAACGATGCCAGTAGCACTTCGTGAAACAGCTGAAGGTGGACTTGCAGCAACACCGACAGGTCGTCGTCTGCAAGAAGAGATCTTTGGGAAGAGTAATAATTAAGAATAATTATGAGAAAACGGAGCTCAAATAAAGTTGAGCTCCGTTTTCTATTTTTCGTTTGTGATTTGTTCTAATGTTTTTCCGAGATCATGTGATCGTTTCGTCGCTTGTGTAATACATGAAACTAGTGCTTGTTGAAAATTATGCTCCCGTAATACTTCAATTCCTGCTTCGGTAGTTCCGCCAGGAGAAGTAATTTCTTTTCGCAAAATAGAAGGGTGTTTTTCACTTGCTTTTAGCATTTCAGCAGCACCAATCATCGTTTGAAGAATAAGTGATTTTGCAACATCTTCTTTCAGACCAATTTTTTTTGCAGCTTCTTCCATTGCTTCCACTACGTAATAAATATAAGCTGGTCCGCTTCCGGATAATGCAGTGACAGCATGCATATCTTCTTCCTCTACAACAGAGACGAGGCCAATCGTCTCAAATAAAGCTGTTGCAGTGCGAATATGTTCTTCCGTTGCATGTTCTGAAGGTGAGATGGCGGTAGCAGATTTTAAAATAGCCGCAGATGTATTTGGCATTGCACGAATAATCGGAATGTCTTTTTGAAGTAGGTTTCTAATTGAATGGGTAGAAACACCTGCCAATAACGAGATAATAAGCAGGTTGTTATTTATATGTTCTTTAAGAGGGATAATCGCTTCTGCGACATCTTTTGGCTTCATAGCTAGAAAAAGAATATTTGCATCAGTAAGTAATTCTTTTTTGTTATGTGTACCTTTAGTCCCGTATTTTTTATGTAACTCCTGTAATCGTGTCTCGTTAGAACGATTACTTACAGTAATATGTTCCCCTTTGACAACATTTGCGTCTAATAAACCACCAATAATTGCTTCGGCAATAGAGCCTGCACCGAGAAAGGAAATATTTTGAATAGACATGATGTTCCTCCTTTAAATTTGGTTAGAAATGCTTATAAATGTACATACATTCGTTTTTTTATGGGAAACACCTCTTTTTATCTGAAAATAATGACAAATTTGTGGAGAAGTTGTAAACTGAAGAGGTATTCATTTTTGAACCGGAAAGAAACAGGGGGGGCTAAGCATGACGGCGATTCATCGAATGGAGATTCCTGTTCCATTTGCAGTTGAGACAGTGAATGTGTTTTTAGTTGAGGGAGAAACATTAACGTTAATTGATACAGGGACAAATACAGAAGAGGCAAAGAAGGCACTAGAAAGTCATTTAGATGTATTAGGATATAAGATAGAAGATATTGAAACGGTAGTGATTACGCATCACCATGCGGATCATTGTGGACTTTTAAATACATTTTCTGAAAAAGTAAATATTATCGGACATCCATGGAATGAACCATGGATTACGCAGAATGCCGAGTTTTTAAAGCGGTATCATGAATTTTTTAAAGAGACAGCACTACAGTTCGGAGTTCCAGCAGCATTTTTGAATGATGAGGCACTATTGACGACGAAGACACTTAAATATTCTTGTAATAGATCGTTAACACACACTGTGAGAGAGGGAGATCGTATAGATTCGTTACCTGGATTTACAGTGATTGAAACGCCAGGTCATGCTTCTACTCATATTTCATTATATAGAGAATCTGATGGAATATTAATTGGTGGGGATGCGCTCATTAGTCATATTTCTTCTAATCCAATATTAGAACCACCATATGAAGGGCAAACAGAAAGAGCACGTCCATTATTGCAGTACAATCAAACGTTAAAACGTTTAAGTGAGATGAATATTTCACGTATTTTATCAGGACATGGGGAAGATGTTTTGAATGTGAAACAACTTATTGAAACGAGGTTACAAAAGCAAGAAACACGAGCGTTTAAAGTGCTTGAGTTATTAAAAGAAAAGCCAATGACAGCATTTGAAGTATGTGTAAAATTATTTCCGGTATTATATAAAGAACAATTGCCACTTACTATCTCAGAAACTGTTGGACAATTAGACTTTTTAGCATATAATCAACAAGTGATGATTGATGAATCTTCGCAACAATTGATTTATTATGCAAAGTAGGTGACAGCAATGACGGGACGTTTACAAGAAAAAGTAATCGTCATTACAGGTGCTTCTAGTGGAATTGGAGAGCAAGTCGCAATGCAGGTTGCGGAGCAAGGAGCGACTCCAGTATTAATGGCTCGAACAGAAGAGAAACTACAAGCATTAGCAGAAAAAATTAAAGCAACTTATAATACGCCTTGCTATTACTATGTATTAGATGTAAGTGAAGAAACGAAAGTACAATCAGTTTTTTCAAAGGTATTACAAGAAGTAGGACGTATTGATATATTGGTAAACAATGCGGGATTTGGTATTTTTAAAACATTTGAAGATGCGTCAATGGATGAAGTAAAGGATATGTTTCAAGTAAATGTATTTGGATTAGTAGCTTGTACGAAAGCAGTATTACCTTATATGGTAACAAGGAACGAAGGACAAATTATTAATATTGCTTCATTGGCTGGAAAAATAGCAACTCCGAAGTCGAGTGCTTATGCAGCAACAAAACACGCTGTATTAGGATTTACGAATAGTTTACGTATGGAGTTATCTAACACAAATGTGTATGTAACAGCAATTAACCCGGGACCGATAGATACGAACTTTTTTGAAATAGCCGATCAATCAGGTACATATGTAAAAAATATGGGACGTTACATGTTAAAACCAACATATGTAGCAGAACAAATCGTAAAGGCGATGCAAACGAAAAAACGTGAAGTAAACTTGCCGAAGTGGATGGGAATTGGGCCGAAGCTCTATGCATTATTCCCGGGGGTATTTGAACGTGTTGCAGGTAAATCATTAAGTAAAAAATAGGAGATTTCCATATGGAAATCTCCTATTTTTTTATTTTCCGGTCACATAATCGTAAACGATATCTTCAACCGCCTCGTACACATCAATTTCAGTATTTGAATGAATTATCGTTTGAATATGTTTAATTAACATTTCCTGATCCTCTTTTGAAACAGGATTACATTGATATTGCCGAAAACTTTTTGTAATCATTTTCTCAATTAATTTTTCATTCATGTTTTTCCCCGCCCATATGTATACATGTATTGTTTTATTGTACTTGAAGTGAAATAAAAATACTACCATACATAATTTTTGTATAAAAATTCATCTGCGTATATTGTTTTTCTAGTAAAATTAAGTTTTTAAAGTTTGTAAAATCAATAAATATTTAATTGACTCTATAAATATACAATATTATAATCATACTTAATTTAAAGAATCGATTGAAGGAGGAGCATATGAAAGTCGCAATTATTGGAGCAACTGGATATGGAGGTATTGAATTAATTAGGTTATTAGAGCAACACCCCTACTTCTCAATAGCATCTCTCCACTCCTTTTCGCAAGTTGGTGAATGTATAGCGAATGCATATCCGCATTTGCGGAGTGTTCTCGTTCATAAGTTGCAAGAAATTGATGTGGATGAAATAAGGAAGGTAGCGGAGATTGTATTTTTAGCAACGCCCGCGGGAGTATCTGTGGAGCTCACACCAAAATTATTAGAAGTAGGTTTAAAAGTAATTGATTTATCGGGTGACTTTCGTATGGTAGATCCTTCGCTATATGAAATGTGGTATAAGCGGCCAGCTGCAAAGGGAGAGATTCTCAGAAAAGCAGTGTATGGATTAAGCGAATGGAAAAGGGAAGAGGTTAGGTGCGCTGAATTAATTGCAAATCCGGGATGTTTTGCAACAGCGACATTGCTAGCGGTAGCGCCGTTAATGCAAAACGGGATAGTTGAAGAAGATTCAATTATTATAGATGCAAAGTCAGGAGTATCAGGAGCGGGAAAAACACCAACAACAATGACTCACTTTCCAGAACTATACGATAATTTTCACATTTATAAAGTAAATAAGCATCAGCACGTTCCTGAGATTGAGCAAATGCTTATAGAATGGAATGATGAAGCGAAGCCAATTACATTTAGTACACATTTAATACCGATATCACGAGGAATTATGGTTACACTCTATGCAAAAGTAAAACAAAAAATCAAAATGCAACAACTTCAAAAGTTGTATGAAGAAACGTATCACAACTCAGCTTTCGTTCGAATTCGTTCTCAAGGAAAATTCCCAAGCCCGAAAGAAGTAAGAGGCTCAAATTATTGTGATATTGGGTTAGCCTACGATGAAAGAACAGAAAGAATTACAGTAGTTTCTGTTATAGATAATATGATGAAAGGTGCAGCGGGGCAAGCGATTCAAAATGCAAATATATTAGCGGGATTGGAAGAGGCAACGGGTTTACAGCATATACCGCTTTATCCATAAGGGGGAAATTATGATTAAAGAATCGTCCATTAATATTAATAAATTAGAAAATGGTTCAATTGTCACTCCGAAAGGCTTTTCGGCAATTGGTACTGCAAATGGTTTGAAAAAGGAGAAAAAGGATATAGGTGCAATCATTTGTGAAGTGCCAGCATCGTGTGCCGCTGTTTATACAACAAATCAAATGCAAGCAGCGCCGTTGCAAGTAACGAAAGATAGTATAGCGGCGGAAGGGAAATTACAAGTAATCGTCGTTAATAGTGGAAATGCAAATGCTTGTACGGGAATGAAAGGATTGCAAGATGCTTACGAGATGCGAACATTAGGAGCTGAACACTTTGGAGTAAAAACGAATTACGTCGCGGTCGCTTCAACAGGTGTAATTGGAGTACCTTTACCGATGGATATAATTCGAGAGGGAATTGAATCACTTGTACCAACAAAGGAAGTAAGTGAAGCTCATTCTTTTTGTGAAGCGATTTTAACGACGGATCTTATGACGAAAGAATCTTGCTATGAGATGATAATTGACGGAAAAGAAGTAACAATTGCTGGGGTCGCAAAAGGTTCTGGGATGGTTCATCCCAATATGGCAACGATGCTTAGTTTTATTACAACAGACGCTAATATAGAGCATGACGTATTACAAACAGCACTATCACAAATTACGAATCATACATTTAATCAAATTACGGTGGACGGAGATACTTCTACGAATGATATGGTCATCGTTATGGCAAGTGGATTATCAGAAACGAAGCCAATAAGTATGGAACATAAAGAGTGGGAAACTTTCGTATTTGCTTTACAAAAGGTATGTGAAGATTTAGCAAAAAAAATTGCGCAAGATGGTGAAGGGGCTACGAAGTTAATAGAAGTAAATGTGCTAGGGGCTCGAACAAGCGAAGAAGCAAAGAAAATCGCAAAGCAAATTGTCGGTTCGAGTCTTGTGAAAACAGCAATATACGGTGAAGACCCAAATTGGGGGCGAATAATTAGTAGTATTGGCCAAAGTGAAGTAGCTATTAATCCAAATACAATTGATATCACCCTTCAATCTATCAATGTGTTAAAAAATAGTGAACCTCAAATGTTTTCTGCAGAGGGAATGAAAAAGAAATTACAAGAACATGAAATTATTATTGATGTGTATTTACATTTAGGAGAAGAAACGGGATCGGCTTGGGGCTGCGACTTAAGTTATGAATATGTGAAAATAAACGCTTGTTATCGTACATAAGGAGAGAGAAGATGAGTGATTATATTGTAGTTAAATGCGGCGGTAGCATGTTGAATCGATTAAATAGTGCGTTTTTTGAGTGCATAAAGAAATTGCAACAGAAGTATAAGGTAGTGATTGTCCATGGCGGTGGCCCAGAAATTGATGCTAAGTTAGAAGACTATAATATCAAGGTAGAAAAGAAAGATGGATTACGAGTAACGCCGAAAGAGGTTATGGATGTTGTTCAAATGGTGCTATGCGGAAGTACGAATAAAAAGTTTGTAATGAATTTACAAAAGCATAATTTACTTGCGGTAGGTTGTTCAGGGTGTGACGGTAATTTACTTCAAGTTCAACCTGCCAGCGAAGGGATAGGATATGTGGGAGAAGTAAGTTATGTAGAAACAGCCTTATTAAAAGGATTAATAAATATGAATTATATTCCTGTTATTGCTCCAATCGGGATAAATGATAATGAGATTTATAACATAAATGCTGATACCGCTGCAGCTGGGATTGCGGTCGCATTATCCGCAAAAGAACTCATTTTTATTACGGATGTAGATGGAATATTACATGAAGGAAAATTGGTAAAGAAAACGGACGAATCTGAAATTGTTACTTTTATAGAAAAAGGAGTTATTACAGGCGGGATGATTCCGAAAGTACAGGCGGCACTTACATCTTTAAAAATGGGAGTGCAAAAGGTAAGTATCGTAAATGGTACAAAGGATTTTACTGGGGGCACAGGAGAGTGTATTGGAACTACGGTAACAAAAGGAGTGAGTATCGTATGACAAGCCATCTTTTTCAGACGTATGGAAGAAGAAAAATTGAGTTTCTAAAGGGGAATGGAACGAAAGTTATTGATAAAAATGGTAACCAGTATTTAGATTTTACGTCGGGAATTGGCGTATGTAATTTAGGACATTGTCACCCTACTGTTATGAAAGCTGTACAAGAGCAACTTGATGATATATGGCATATATCTAACCTGTTTACAAACAGCTTACAAGAAGAAGTCGCGTCATCATTAACAGAAAATATAGCATTAGATTATGTGTTTTTCTGTAATAGCGGAGCAGAGGCGAATGAAGCTGCTTTGAAGTTAGCCCGTAAGCATACTGGAAAATCTCTCGTCGTAACATGTGAGCAATCTTTTCACGGTAGAACATTCGGAACGATGAGTGCGACGGGGCAAAATAAAGTGAAAGAAGGATTTGGTCCACTACTTCCGTCTTTTTTACATACCCCTTTTAACGATATTAAGGCGTTAGAGGAAGTAATGAATGAAGAAGTTGCGGCGGTAATGGTAGAAGTTGTTCAAGGAGAGGGAGGAGTAATACCTGCTGATCTATCTTTTTTGAAAGCGATTGAAACATTATGTAATAAGTTCGGTTCATTATTTATTATAGACGAAGTACAAACAGGGATCGGAAGAACAGGAACACTATTTGCTTACGAACAAATGGGAATAGATCCTGATATCGTTACCACTGCTAAGGCTCTTGGAAATGGCATTCCCGTTGGAGCGATGATTGGCCGGAAAGAACTTGGAACGTCGTTTACTGCAGGATCACACGGTTCAACGTTTGGTGGGAATTATATTGCAATGGCTGCAGCGAAAGAAGTATTGCAAGTAAGTAAGGAACCATCGTTTTTAAAAGAAGTAAAGGAAAAGGGCGAGTACGTATTAGAGAAGTTGCGAGAGGAATTACGACATGTCGAATGTATTCAAAATATACGTGGTAAGGGGCTTATGATTGGGATTGAGTGTAAGCATGAAGTTGCAAGTTTTATAGAACAACTAGAAGAAGAAGGACTTCTCGTATTACAAGCAGGGCCTAATGTTATAAGACTATTACCGCCACTTATTGTAACGAATGAAGAGCTAGAACAAGCGGTATGTATGATAAAAAAGATAGTTTGTACAAAAAATGCATCAATCATATAAGGGGGAAATTTCATGTCAACTGTACAAGTACCAAAATTAAATACGAAAAATCTTTTAACACTAGAGGAATTAACGCAAGAAGAAATCATTTCTTTAATTGAATTTGCTATATATTTAAAAAAGAATAAGCAGGAGCCTTTATTACAAGGAAAAATATTAGGTCTCATTTTTGATAAACATTCAACTCGTACTCGCGTTTCTTTTGAAGCAGGGATGGTACAGCTTGGAGGACATGGAATGTTTTTAAGTGGAAAAGAGATGCAAATTGGCAGAGGAGAAACGGTGTCAGATACTGCGAAAGTACTATCTCATTATATTGATGGAATTATGATACGTACATTCTCGCATGCAGATGTAGAAGAGCTTGCGAAAGAGTCCAGTATTCCAGTTATTAACGGTTTAACGGATGATCATCATCCTTGCCAAGCATTGGCAGATTTAATGACGATATATGAAGAAGTTCATGCGTTTAAAGGGATTAAATTAGCTTATGTAGGTGATGGAAATAATGTATGTCATTCGCTATTGTTAGCGAGTGCAAAAGTCGGAATGAATATGACTGTTGCAACTCCCGTAGGGTATGAACCGAATGAAGAAATTGTAAAAAAAGCATTAGCGATTGCAGCTGAAACAGGGTCTGAAATTGAAATTTTGCATAATCCTGAATTAGCGGTAAGCGGAGCGGATTTTATTTATACTGACGTTTGGATGAGTATGGGGCAAGAGGGAGAAGAAGAGAAATATACTTTATTTCAACCTTACCAAATCAATAAAGAACTTGTTATGCATGCGAAGGAAACATATCGTTTCTTACACTGTTTACCTGCCCATCGTGAGGAAGAAGTAACAGGGGACATTATAGATGGGCCACAGTCTGTTGTCTTTGAGCAAGCTGGTAATCGATTGCATGCGCAAAAAGCATTATTAGTGAGTTTGTTTCAAAATACTGGAAAACCTTCCTAAAAAGGAAGGTTTTTTTTTATTGAAATGTCGGATGTATATTTGGTTAATTATCTCTATATCATTTATAATAAAAAGAGAAAATTAATTTTGTTTTTCATATTATGTAGGGACATACTAGATAGAAAAAATATAGTTAAAGAGATGATAATTGTGAAAACAACTAAGAAGACATATTCGTTTTTTCAACGGATGTGGAGAATATTAAAGTTTCAATATTATAAGTTACTGCGATCGCCAGAAGGAGCAAAGAAAGTGTCGTTAGGCTTTGCTATTGGATTTGGTTTAGAAATGTTAGTAATTTATACGGCATCGCTCGTATATTTAATATTTTATCCAATTGTCAGGTTGGCAAAGGGATCTTTTCCAGCCGCAGTCATTGGCAATATTATTGGGAAAATATCGTTTCTCCCAGTATTTTTATTTCCATTTGCTTACGCGTTAGGGAAAACGATTTATCCATTTCATGTAAAGAAAATACATCATGAACCATTTACGATATCAGATTTGTTTTCGAGCCATATTTTCACAATGTTAAAGAGCTTGTTACAGAGTGAAGTGTATGTATTGATTGGTATGACGATAATAGGAGTTGTGTTTGGGGTAATTTCATATTTCGTTGTGCATTATTTATATGAAAAGAATCGTAAGTTACGTTTGAAGAAAAGAAAGAAACGAGTGAGAGAACCACTTGTACAAATATAAAGAATGTCACATTCATTTTCTCCGTTGAATATGTTTAAGAAAAAGGGGGAGAGAATGAATGTATTATTATTACGTACCTCAAGTATACTCGTATCCAACATATTATCCGGTACATGATATGCGAAGACAATTTGGAGTGTATCAACAACCGCAGCAATTACAACAACCTCAACAACAGAATACGCAAGAGCGAAAGCCATATTTAATGACATGGCCGTATTCAAATGTTTATTATGGTAATTATTACGAATCATAAAGCTGCTTCTATTTAGAAGCAGCTTTATACGTTTGTTTTCAAAATTAAATTTTGAATGGTTTGAAGAGAATAAATGAGCTTTTCGCGCTCTTCCTCAGATAATGTTTGGAAATTTTCTTTTAGTTTGTCTAAAATGAATTGCTGATACTGACCTACTAGCAATTTCCCTTCAGCTGTTAGGGAAATTAAAATGACCCGTCGATCTTTTTCGCTATAATGACGCTCTATTAGTTCTTCTTGAATGAGTTTGTTCAATAGAGGGGTCATGTTAGGCCGTGATATCGCTAGCCGCTTGCCAATTTCTGAAACTGCTAATGTACCATTTTCATGCAAAAGCAGTAACACCTGTGTATGTGATGGCGGCATATGTCTTTGAGAAGAAAATTCTCCAGGAAGCATAAATTTGCGATAAAAAAGAGGCACTAGCGAAAGCAGATGATCAACGATACGTTCCCACTCGCGTGATTCCATGTAAAGGCCCCCTTCCACTATCATTGTAACAAAAAAGACAAGGTATAAAAATAGAATTGTTTCATGGTCGCCTTAATATTTGTAGGATAACACTTGCTTTGTAAATGTATTGGCAATAATCGCATAGCCGTTATCATTTGGGTGTACTTGGTCAAATAGTAAATCTTTTTTATCGTTCGATATTAATTTGCGAATCGGTAAAACGATAGATGGTTGATTCGCTTTTGAAATAGCATGAACAGAATCATTCCAACCATCTAAAAACATATCTGCATAACTTGCGATGGAGTCATCGAGTTGTAAAGGGTTATAGAGTTCAGAGAGAATGAGTAAAGCATTCGGATTTTGATCTCGAACTGTCTTTACAATGTTTTTTACATCCGTTTCGAAACGAGCTTTTTCTTTATTTAGCATTTTAATACCATCTATAACACCTACATCACGATTTAAGCGAAATAAATTATTTCCTCCAATATTAATAGTAATGATATTCGCTTCCCTAATTTTTTGTTGAACTTCTTCGGACTGAACTTTTTTAGCGAGACGATCCGTAGTAAGGCCATTTACACCAAGATTTTCTACTGTAATTGGTTTATGAATTTGTTCTTCCAGTTGTCTGGAAGCTAATTCGGCAAATCCCCCCTGTGTAGATCCATATCCTTTGGCGAGTGAATCACCTAATACGAGGTGATAAAAGGAGTCGTTCGTTTGTTTATCAATCCAACTTGGAGCAGATGGTTTTTCTGTTTTTTCTTTAATTTCTTTTTGTTTTGTCTCATCGTTCTTTTCAAAATTAGAATAAGAAATGATTAGAAGGAGGAGACAAACAATTGTTAAGATGACTTTTCTCATAAATTCATCCTCCTTGTAATTGGTAATTGTATCATATTCAGCAGTATAAGCAATGTAAGGGCATATTATATATTTATGAAAACTTCACAATAACTTTACAGGAAATTTGTAGAAGTGTGTCAAAAAATATTGACGATATGAAAGAAGTTTAGATATGATAATGTCAGATAAGGTGAAAATCGTCGCTCTAATAGAAGAAAAAAGTATGTGGTTAGGGACTGATGGAGATTCATTTCATTATTTTGGGGTAATTGTATAAGGGGGATTTTTTGTGAGAAAGTCAAAAAAAATGCTAGCTGGAGCAACTCTTGCTATTGGTGTTATAGCGCCGCAAGTATTGCCAACAACAGCTCATGCAGAGGAAAAAACTGGGGAGAGTACAGTTAACTTACGAATTTTAGAAACATCAGATATTCACGTTAACTTAATGAATTATGATTATTATCAAACGAAAACAGATAATAAAGTAGGTCTCGTGCAAACTGCAACGCTTGTTAATAAAGCGCGTGAAGAAGCGAAGAACTCTGTCCTATTTGATGATGGGGATGCATTACAAGGGACGCCGCTTGGGGATTATGTGGCGAATAAAATAAATGATCCGAAGAATCCTGTTGATCCAAGTTATGTACATCCATTATATCGTTTAATGAATTTAATGAAGTATGACGTCATCTCTCTTGGGAATCATGAATTCAACTACGGTTTAGATTATTTAAACAAAGTGATTAGTAAAACGAAGTTCCCAGTTATTAACTCGAATGTTTATAAAGATGATCATGATAATAATGAAGCGAACGATGAAAATTATTTTAAACCATATCATATTTTTGAGAAAGAAGTAGTGGATGAATCAGGTGAAAAACAAAAAGTGAAAATTGGTGTAATGGGATTTGTTCCACCTCAAGTTATGAACTGGGATAAAGCGAATTTAGAAGGAAAAGTAAAAGCGAAAGATATTGTTCAAACAGCGAAGAAAATGGTACCGAAAATGAAAGCAGAAGGTGCAGACGTTATCGTTGCATTAGCTCATTCAGGTGTTGATAAGAGTGGATACAACGTTGGAATGGAAAATGCATCGTTTTATTTAACTGAAGTTTCTGGTGTAGATGCAGTATTAATGGGACATTCACATACTGAAGTGAAGGATATATTTAATGGTGTTCCGGTTGTAATGCCTGGCGTTTTTGGCAGTAACTTAGGTATTATTGATATGCAATTGAAAAAGGTAAACGGAAAATGGGAAGTGCAAAAAGATCAATCTAAGCCACAACTTCGTCCGATTGCTGATGGTAAAGGAAACGCATTAGTAGAATCAGATCAAAAATTAGTTAATGAAATTAAAGATGATCATGAAGCAACAATTAACTATGTTAATACACCTGTAGGTAAAACGACAGCACCAATTAATAGTTATTTTTCACTAGTACAAGATGATCCTTCTGTACAACTTGTGACGAATGCCCAAAAATGGTATGTAGAAAAGTTATTTGCTGAAAATGGACAATATAGTAAATATAAGGGAATTCCAGTTTTATCTGCAGGAGCACCATTTAAAGCAGGTGGCCGAAACGGTGCTACATACTATACTGATATTCCGGCTGGAACTTTAGCGATTAAAAACGTTGCAGATTTATATGTATATCCAAATACATTATATGCTGTGAAAGTAAATGGAGCACAGGTAAAAGAATGGCTTGAAATGTCTGCTGGTCAGTTTAATCAAATCGATCCAAAGAAAACAGAAGAACAGCCATTAGTAAATGTAAACTATCCTACATATAACTTTGATATTTTAGATGGTTTAAAATACGAAATTGATGTGACGCAACCAGCGAAATACGACAAAGATGGAAAAGTTGTAAATGCAAATACGAATCGTATTGTAAATATGACGTATGAAGGTAAGCCTGTAGCTGACGATCAAGAGTTCATCGTAGCGACAAATAACTATCGTGGAAGTAGCCAAACGTTCCCTGGTGTAAGTAAAGGGGAGGTTGTATACCAATCACAAGATGAAACACGTCAAATCATTGTGAAGTATATGCAAGAAACACCAGTTATTGATCCAGCGGCAGATCAAAATTGGGCGTTCAAACCGATTATTGCAGATAAATTAAATACAACATTTGATTCTTCACCAAATGCACAAAAGTATATAAAGAAAGATGGGAAAATATCATATGTTGGACCATCTGAAAATGAATTTGCTAAATATGCAATTGATATAACGAAGAAGAATGATGATGGAGAAAAACCAACGACACCACCAACAGGTGATGGAGGTAATGGAGAAAAACCAACGACACCGCCAACAGGTGATGGAGGTAATGGAGAAAAACCAACAACACCATCAACAGAAGAAGGCAATAATGGTAATGAACCAAAACAAGAAGGAAACAACACTGGATCTGGACAAACTACAACGGAAAGTCAAAATACAAAAGAAACAACAACAACTGTAAGTGAAAATAAAGAAGCTGAAAAAGATGAACATGATTTACCGAAAACAGGTGCAAGTGTTGCTTCTACAATTGGAGCTGGTCTTGCGTTTGTTGGAGCGGGATTACTTATGTTATTTAGAAGAAAGAAAGCAAGTAAATAGTAAAGTATTGTATGAGAAAAGGATTACCGATTACGGTAATCCTTTTTTATGTGTATATTATGAAACTGTTACTGCTTTTTCTTTTTTCCATGAAAGACCGAATCCAGTAAAGCCAACGATAATAGTTACGACTGGACAAGCTAAGCAGAAAATTGCGTATGGAACATAATCGAATGTTGGAACACTAAGGACGTTTGATAAGAATACGCCACTTACACCCCAAGGTACGAGCGGATTAATTACTGTACCAGCATCTTCTAATACTCGTGATAAATTACGACGTTCTAAACCGACTTCATCGTATTTGTTAGCGAATGCTTGTCCTGTTAAAACAATTGATAAGTATTGTTCGCCGAGTAAGAAGTTTACACCAATTGCAGTTGAAGCGGTAGAGATGATTAAGCGTGTACTTGTCTTTACAAAGCTAGAGATGATATTCATAAGCTGTGTGATAATACCCATTCCTTGTAGTAAACCACCCATACATAGAGCTAGGAAAATAAGGGCAATCGACATCATCATACTTTGCAAACCACCGCGAGATAATAAGCTATCAATATCTTTTATACCAGTTTTAGAAACGTAACCGTCCTGCATAATTTTCATTAAATCAGGTAGAGACGTACTTGGCTTGAAAATAAAGAGAATAATGATTCCTACTACGATTCCAGCAAGTAATGTTGGAACTGCGGGCACCTTTTTAAATGCGAATAGGAATAGTAATAAAATCGGAATAAGTGTAACGATAGAAATCGTTGTATTTTTTTCTAATGTACTAATAAAGGTTGTAAAATCAACGTCACCTTTAGTACCGCTGCTTCCTAAAATGAAAAATGCAATAAAAGCAATAATGAAAGCAGGAACTGTTGTCCAAAGCATATTGCGAATATGTTCAAATAAATCTACACCCGTTACAGCTGGAGCTAAGTTTGTTGTATCAGATAAAGGAGACATTTTATCTCCAAAGAAAGCACCAGAAATAATTGCACCAGCGATAAGAGCTGGATCGTATCCAAGAGCACTACCCATGCCCATAAAGGCAAGGCCTACAGTTGCAGCAGTTGTAAACGCACTACCAATACTCGTTCCAACAATTGCACAAACAACAAAAACAGTTGGAATGAAAATTTTAGGAGATACAAGTTGGAAGCCGTATACCATTAAAGTTGGAATTGTTCCAGCTGCGATCCAAACGCTGATTAATACGCCTACAAGTAAGAAAATAAATATAGATGGAATACCAGCTGAAATACTACTGATCATCCCTTTTTCCATAGTAGACCAAGAGATTTTTTTCATAAAGCCAAACGCTAATAAAATAACGATACCGAATAAAATTGGGATATGCGGTGAAACTTCTAATTGAATAACACTAAAACCAATACAGAAAAAGATAAAAATTGTTAAAAGAACAGATTCAATTTTTGAAACCATTGTTTTCCCCTCCTAATTAATCGAAAATAGTCTTTTTTATATAAAATTCGCCAATATTGTATATTTCCTTCTAAAATTTAGAATTTTGTGACAAATTACCGGTAATTGTTAATAATTCTATATGATACGGAAATGATTGGATAAAAAAACGTCCCTGCATATAATTATGCAGGGACGAAGAAATCGCGGTACCACCCTAGCTTGTGAAATGAATGTATCACAAAATAAAGGGTCGTATGATATGCGCTAATAAAATAAAAACGCCCCTGCAATATATGCAGGGACGAAAAATTCGCGGTACCACCCTAAATTGTGAAACAGTGTCGTTTCACCACTCTTTAGACATAACGGTCTATAACCGTCTTTCACTACTCCTCACGTTTCGTAAAAGAAGCTCCAGGGGGTAATTCATAAATCGCTCTGTACTGGTTCGCACCGACCACCAGCTCTCTGAAATCAGAAATCGAAATACTACTAAATCCTATCAACGCCGATTCATATGATGTTAGTTAAATTTTTATCATATATTCGTCTCACATGTCAATAAAAACATTCAAGATTTTTTAAGGGGAATAAAGGGAAAATGTTTTTAAAGCTCTAAATTTGTGCGTTATAATGAAAGTGAAAGGGGGAGAAAAGAGTGAAGAAAAAAATAGTTCTTTTTACAACCTTATTAGTTGTTGGGAGTGGTGCTGGAATTTACACAGCTTTTGCAGCCTCCTCAGACCAACCAGATAAATACAAAATACAGCAGTCAGAAGTGAAAAAAGTAAAAGAAACTGAAGAGAAGAAATCAATGGAAAAAACAGCGGAGAAACTAGGTGTTTCTACCGATGGAAAAACAAAAGATGAGATTGAAAAAGAAGTAAACACTGCCAGACTTGAGCAGCGACACGATCTATTAATTGAGCATGCAAAACAACTTGGAATTGATACAGAAGGAAAAAAAGATGAAGAAATTATTTTAGAAATTGGAAAGGTAAAGCATGGAAGGTAGAACAACTTATCGTATGATAAGTTGTTCTTTTTTAAGAACCTTTTGATTTAAAAATAATTGACAGTCATTCGGATTTAATGTTAACTGTATTTATGAACTAGTTAACATTAGGGGTGACAATTGTGACTGTTAGTAGTAATACGAATGAAAAATTACCTTATACATATGAAGAATTATCGGAGAAAAATAAAGCCTATGTATGGCATCCATTTACACAAATGAAAGATTATATAGAAGAAGATCCTGTCATTATTGAACGTGGAGAGGGAAGAAAGCTATACGATGTAAATGGAAATGAATATTGGGACGGTGTTTCGTCTATTTGGTTAAATGTGCATGGGCATCAAGTACCGGAACTAGATGAAGCAATTCGTGAGCAATTAAATAAAATTGCACATTCTACTATGTTGGGACTTGCTAACGTTCCATCTATTTTATTAGCAGAAAAAATAATTGATATTGTACCAGAAGGCTTGAAGAAAGTATTTTATTCAGACTCTGGTTCAACCGCTGTTGAAATTGCAATTAAGATGGCTTTTCAATATTGGCAGCATAAAGGGAAACCGAGAAAACAAAGATTTGTTACATTAAAAGAAGCATATCACGGTGATACAATTGGTGCTGTTTCAGTAGGAGCAATAGACTTGTTTCACCAAGTGTATAGTTCGCTCTTATTTGAAGCAATCAAAATGCCTTATCCGTATACATATCGTTCTCCTTATGGAGATAATAAGGAACAAATTGTAAAAAAACATTTAGAAGAAATGGAAGAGCTACTGAAAGAAAAACATGAAGAAGTAGCAGCGATTATTGTGGAGCCATTAATGCAAGGTGCTGGCGGGATGATTACAATGCCGAAAGGATATTTAAAAGGGCTTCGCGATTTATGTACAAAATACAATGTATTATTTATTACAGATGAGGTAGCGACGGGATTTGGGCGTACCGGAAAAATGTTTGCATGTGAACATGAGAATGTGACGCCAGACATTTTAACTGCGGGAAAAGGTTTAACAGGTGGTTATTTACCTGTTGCAATTACGATAACGACAGATGAAATTTATAATGCCTTCTTAGGAGACTATGAAGAACAAAAAACGTTTTTCCATGGTCATAGTTATACAGGGAATCCGTTAGGGTGTGCTGTAGCAATTGCAAATTTAGAACTATATGAAAAAACTAATTTAATAGAAGATGTTGCGTATAAAACGGAATATGTAGCAAAACAATTAGAAGCGCTTAATGAATATAAGCATGTAGGAGATATTCGTCAGTGCGGGCTAATGGTTGGCATTGAACTTGTTAAAAATAAGGAAACGAAAGAATCGTTTGAATGGACAGAAAGAGTCGGCGTTCAAGTGTGTAAACGCTCAAGAGAGTTAGGCATGATTTTACGTCCACTTGGTAACACCATTGTATTTATGCCTCCTCTTGCATCTACAATGGCTGAAATTGATGAGATGTTACGCATTTTATATAAAGCAATCTCAGATGTTACGGAGGAAGAATGATGAGTAGTTTCTTTATAACAGCAACAGATACGGAAGTTGGAAAAACTGTAGTGGCAGGGGCCTTAGCAGGTATATTTCGTGAGCGTGGGTATAATGTTGGTGTATTTAAACCGTTGCAAAGTGGACATGTTGCGTCAAATCCAGATGGGGATGCAGCAAGGTTAAAAGCATTATCGGGTGTACCGACAAAAGAAGATGAAATTTGCCCTTATTCAATTGAAGAACCACTTGCTCCGAGACTTGCCATGAAAAGAGCTGGAAGAGTCGTAAAGTTAAAAGAAATTATTGCGCACTATGAGGAGTTATTAAAAGAGTTTAATAGCCTATTTGTAGAAGGAGCTGGTGGGCTTGCCGTCCCATATACAGAAGACGCTCTAGTAATCGATTTCGCAAAAGAATTAAAGCTGCCTCTTATTGTAGTAGCACGTCCTACACTAGGAACAGTAAATCATACAATTTTAACAATAGCTTACGCAAAGGCACACGGATTAACAGTGGCAGGTGTCATTTTATCTGGTTGTAAAGAATGTGAAATGGAAAGAGTACAAGAAAATAAAGAAATGATTGAAGAATTGAGTGGGGTACCGGTTTTAGGTTTATTACCATTCTTTGAAGGTGAGTTTACAAAAGAAGAAGTCTTGGAATCTGCAAAAGAATATATAATGATTTCAAAATTAGAGGAGTTCGTCCAAAATGAATCAAATGTGGCGCACACATCTTCAATCTAAATTACAACAATTAAATGAGCAAGGGCAGTATCGCAATTTGCATGTAACAGAGCAAGCAGAAGAGACATGGCTTATTCGAGATAAGAAAAGGATGCTAAATTTAGCATCAAATAATTATTTAGGATTAGCTGGAGATGAAAGGTTGAAAGAAGCTGCTATTGTCTGTACAAAAAAATATGGAACTGGAGCGACAGCATCTCGTCTCGTTGTAGGAAATTATCCACTGTATGACGAGGTTGAGAGAAGTATATGTAATTGGAAAGGTACTGAAAGATCCTTAATTGTAAATAGTGGATATACCGCGAATGTTGGAGCGATTGCTTCGTTAGTTGGTCGTCATGATATTGTTTTTAGTGATAAATTAAATCATGCAAGTATTGTTGATGGAATTATATTAAGCGGGGCAGAACATAAAAGGTATCGTCATAATGATTTGGATCATTTAGAGAAGCTGTTGAAAATAGCGTCACCTGAAAAGAAGAAATTAATCGTAACAGATACTGTTTTTAGTATGGATGGTGATACTGCATATTTGAGAGATTTAGTGCAACTTAAAGAGAAATACGGGGCAATCATTATAGTTGATGAAGCGCATGCGAGTGGAATATACGGAATTAGTGGAGCTGGATTATCTCATATAGAAAAAGATATTGCTCAAAAAATTGATATACATATGGGGACGTTTAGTAAGGCTTTAGGGTGTTATGGTGCGTATTTAACAGGTGATGCAATTTATATAGAGTATTTACAAAATATGATGAGGAGCTTTATTTTTACTACAGCCTTACCACCAGGAACATTAGGAGCGATACAAAAAGCAATTGAGATTGTGAAAGAAGATCACGAAAGAAGAGAGAACCTTATAGCGAATGGTGCGTACTTCAGGAACCGTTTAGGAGAAGCTGGTTTTGATATTGGGAATAGCTCAACTCATATTGTACCGATTGTAGTCGGTTCAAATGAAAATGCCCTACGCTTTAGTGAAAAATTGCAAGAGATAGGCATTACAGCAATTGCAATTCGCCCACCAACTGTTCCGGTCAATAGTTCCCGAATTCGCTTTGCAGTTACGTCACAACATACAAGAGCCAATTTAAGATGGGCAACGCAACATATTATTCGTATTGGTAAAGAAGAGGGGTTTTTAGTATGAAAGAGCTGAAGATTATTTTTATTCCTGGATGGGGAATGGAAGAAGAGGTTTGGACTTTAGTTCTGCCGTATTTTAAAGGATATTCTGTTCAATGTGTAGAGTGGCGTAATGTGAAAGAAAGTAGTGAATTTGTGGGGCGCATCATAGATGCAGCAAATGATGAAAATGTGATTTTAGTTGGGTGGTCATTAGGAGCGCTAGCCGCTATCCAATCTTATAAAAAGATTAAGGCAAAAGGTATAGTTTTAATAGGTGGTACTGCTAAATTTACAATTACTAGCGACTATACAAGTGGGTGGAATGCTTCATTTGTAGAACGTATGAAAAAGAATTTAGCAAGGCAGAAAGAAAGTACGCTACAGCGCTTCTATGAAAATATGTTTACAAAAAATGAGTTAAAAGAGAATAAGAATTTTGAAGAGATTACAATGCGATTTAAAGGAGACACGACTCAGTCTTTGCAATTAGGTTTAGATTATTTAATAGAAACAGATATGAGAAATGAATTAACAGATATTAAAGCCCCGTTGTTACTCCTTCATGGAGAGCAGGATGTAATATGTCCATTGTCTGCAGCTCATAGTATAACGAAGAATACGAACGCTACGCTAAAAGTAGTAAGCGGGGCTGGGCATGCATTATGCATAACGAATTTTGAATATTGCGCAAATGAAATAATTCAATTTGTAGAGGGGATACGACATGATCAACAAAATGTTACTGCAAAAACGGTTTAACGGGGCGGCGGTATCTTACGATCAATATGCAAACGTGCAAAAGAAAATGGCACAATCGTTACTTTCTATATTGCAAGAAAGGTACAGTGAAGCATCATCGATACGTATTTTAGAACTTGGATGTGGAACTGGATATGTAACAGAGCAATTATCAAATTCATTTCCGAAAGCACATATTACAGCTGTTGATTTTGCTAATGAGATGATTGCAGTGGCGAAGGCTAGGAAACAAGTAGAGAATGTTGTATTTAGATGTGAAGATATTGAGAAATTAAAATTAGAAGATTCATATGATGTCATTATTTCAAATGCTACATTTCAATGGCTAAATGATCTAAAAGCGACAGTGAAAAATTTATTTAACCATTTGTCTGAAGAGGGAATATTATTATTTTCAACGTTTGGTAATACGACTTTCCAAGAATTACATACATCTTTCCAACGTGCTAAGAAAGAAAAGGGGATACACAATTGTACTTCAATTGGACAACGCTTCGTTTCGAAAGAACAGTTGGTAAATATATGCAAAATACCATTAGGAGATGTACATGTTTCTGAAACATGTTACATAGAAAGATTTACAGAAGTTAGGGAGTTTCTACATTCTATTCGAAAAGTAGGAGCGACCAATAGTAATGAAGAATCGTATTGTCAAAGTCCTTCACTCTTTCGGGCGATGCTTCGAATATACGAAAGAGACTTCACGGAAAAAGAAGGGATAATGGCAACATATCACGCTTTATTTACGTATATAACAAAAGAGGGGAAGAGATGAAATGAAACAAGTACAAACAAAAAGGGATTGGAAAAAACTTGCATACGACGTAGTAGAAGAGAAAATGATTACGAAAGAAGATGCAATAGCGATATTAGAAGCTGATGACACAGAAGTTTTAGAAATTATGAATGCAGCTTATATCATTCGCCATCATCATTTTGGTAAGAAAGTAAAATTGAATATGATTATTAATACGAAATCAGGCTTATGTCCTGAAGATTGCGGGTATTGTTCACAGTCTATTATTTCAGAAGCACCGATTGATAAATATGCATGGTTAACGCAGGAGAAAATTGTAGAAGGAGCACATGAAGCAATTCGCCGTAAAGCAGGTACATATTGTATTGTAGCATCTGGACGTCGTCCGACGGATAAAGAAGTAAATCACGTAATTGGAGCAGTTAAGGAGATTCGTGAAACGACAGATTTGAAGATTTGTTGTTGTTTAGGTTTCTTAAACGAAGATCAAGCAGGACGTTTAGCAGAGGCTGGTGTGCATCGTTATAACCACAACTTAAATACACATGAAAATAATTATGATAGTATTTGCTCAACTCATACGTATGACGATCGTGTTGATACAGTTCAAAAGGCGAAGCAAGCCGGCATTTCACCATGCTCTGGGGCGATTTTTGGAATGGGAGAAACAATTGAACAACGTGCTGAAATTGCCTTTGAATTACAACGTATAGATGCAGATTCTATTCCTTGCAATTTCCTTGTTGCTGTAAAGGGGACGCCGCTTGAAGGACAAAAAGAGTTAACACCTGTAGAATGTTTAAAAGTGTTGGCGATGATGCGTTTTGTAAACCCAACAAAAGAAATTCGTATTTCAGGAGGACGCGAAATCAATTTACGTTCTGTACAGCCGCTCGGTTTATTTGCAGCAAACTCTATTTTTGTCGGCGATTATTTAACGACAGCTGGACAAGAGCCGACTGCGGACTGGGGTATGATTGAAGATTTAGGATTTGAGATTGAAGAATGTGCACTATAATATAGATGAAAAGCAAACTTTTTTAAGAGTTTGCTTTTTTTGTAAATAAAATGTAATAAAAAGCCATTAACGCTTGATACTATTGCCTTTTAATCGAGAAAAAGAATTTTTGTGGACGAATTTTCCAAGGCCCAATTGTACATAGTAAAAAAGTAATTTATATTGGGTTGGAGGATTTTACATGCACAAATATATATTAGCTATTATGACTTGTCTTATTTTAATAAAAGCAATAAGTGCTGATCCAGTTAAGGCGGCTGAAAATCCTGAACAAAAAGAAATGCAACAAAGAATTGAACAACATTTTCGAACGAAAGCTGAGCATTTTGGACTTGAAACAGAAGGAAAAGATTTAAAAGAAGTGCGGAAAGAAATTTATATTATAGAAGAATCGAAAAAGAGAGAAAATGTGTGGAGAACAGCACAAACTCTTCGTATAAAAACAGAAGGAAAAACGATGGATGAATTAATAGAAGATGTACGAAAAAAGGTGAAAAAATAAAATAAAAAAAGAGGCCGTAGCCTCTTTTTTTTAAGCCCATTGTTTTGATAAGTGAGCCATTTCGATTGCAGCAACTGCTGATTCATATCCTTTATTACCAGCTTTTGTACCTGCACGTTCAATCGCTTGTTCAATTGTTTCTGTCGTTAATACACCGAAAATAACTGGAATGTCTGTTTGTAGTGATAAAGACGCAACACCTTTTGCTACTTCATTACAAACGTAATCGTAATGTGTTGTAGCACCACGGATTACTGTACCTAATGTAATAACAGCATCATACTTTCCGCTATTGGCCATCTTTTTAGCGATCAAAGGAATTTCGAATGCACCAGGAACCCATGCAACGTCAATATCATTTTCTTCTACACCGTGGCGCTTTAATCCATCTAAAGCCCCGCCGAGTAACTTGCTTGTAATAAACTCATTAAAACGTCCAACAACAACCCCAACTTTTAAACCTGTACCAACTAAATGACCTTCGAATACCATATTTTATCTCTCCCTTAATTATAAGTTTAATAAATGTCCTAATTTGTTTACTTTCGTTTGTAAATACGTTTTATTTTCTTCTTTTGCTGGCATTTGCAACGGTACACGCTCGATTACTTCTAAATCGTAACCTTGTAAGCCAGCAATTTTTCGTGGATTATTCGTTAATAATCGTAACCTTTGTAAGCCTAAATCTTTTAAAATTTGAGCGCCAATACCGTAATCACGAAGATCTGCTGGGAACCCGAGTTTTTCATTTGCTTCTACAGTATCAAAGCCTTCTTCTTGTAATTTATAAGCGCGAAGCTTATTAAGAAGCCCAATGCCTCGTCCTTCTTGTCTCATATAGAGAAGAACCCCTTTTCCTTCACGCTCAATTTGAGCAAGCGCAGCATGTAGCTGTGGTCCGCAGTCACAGCGGCACGAACCGAATACATCACCTGTTAAGCATTCTGAATGGACACGTACAAGTATATGATCACCTGTTGAAATATCACCTTTTACGAGTGCGATATGTTCTTTCGTGTCTAATGAGTTAGAATAGCCAATTGCATGAAACGTACCGAAATCAGTAGGTAATGTAATTTCCACTTCTCTCGTTACAAGCGTTTCATGATGGCGGCGATAAGCAATCAAATCTTCAATTGTAATCATTTTTATATCAAATTGTTTTGCGCACTGCAGTAAATCAGGTACACGTGCCATCGTCCCATCTTCATTTATAATCTCGCAAATGACCCCAGCTGGTTCTGCTCCGCAAAGTTTGGCTAAATCGACAGCAGCTTCTGTATGACCAGCACGGCGCAAGACACCGCCTTCTTTCGCAATTAATGGAAAGATATGTCCAGGGCGATTGAAATCAGCACTTTTTGATGTAGGATTTAACAATTCTTGTATCGTAGTTGCACGTTCGTGAGCGCTAATCCCTGTAGTTGTAGAAATATGATCAATACTTACTGTAAACGCAGTATGATGTGAATCTGTATTATGAGAAACCATCGGTTCTAACTGTAGACGCTCTGCGCATTGTTCTGTAATCGGTACGCAAACGAGGCCACGACCGTGTGTAATCATAAAATTAATCGTTTCTGGTGTAATGAACTCTGCTAAAGCAATAAAATCGCCTTCATTTTCTCGGTTTTCATCATCACATACGATAACGACTTTTCCTTGTTTTAAATCTTCTAGAGCTTCTTCAATACGATGAAACATTGTGTTTCCCCCTTATAGAAATCCGTTTTCTTGTAAAAAGCTTTCGGTCATTGAATCTGTTTTTTTTACCGGTTTTGAAATAAAGCGTTCAATATATTTACCAATCATGTCACACTCAATATTTACGATATCTCTGGCTTTTTTTTCTCCGATGACAGATTCGCTTACTGTGTGTGGGATGAGTGAGATTGTAATTGAAGATTCGTCTATATCAAATATTGTCAAACTAGTGCCATCAACAGAAACGGATCCTTTATGCAAACAATAGCGTAGTAATTCATCAGAAATTGCTATTTTGTAATAGATGGCATTGTAATGTTGTTTTTTAGTTAAAATCGTACCGATGCCATCTATATGTCCGGTGACGAAATGTCCACCGAATCGTCCGTTCGCAGCCATTGCCCGTTCTAAATTTACTTTGGCATTTGGCTTTAGCATACGAAGTGATGTTGCTTTCATAGTTTCAGGCATTGCATCGACGGTGAATGAAGTAGTCGTAAAATGAGTCACGGTTAAGCAAATCCCATTAACTGCGATGCTATCACCTAACTTGACATCGGATAAAATTTGATTTGCGCTAATAGTTAACTTCATTGCTTCCCCACTTTGAGTCATGCTTGATATCGTTCCTAACTCTTCTACAATTCCTGTAAACATTCCGTCACCTCGCTTTTTAAGGTTGCAACAATTTTTATATCATTACCAATTTGTTTCATCTCTTGAATTGTTAAGGGAAGTGCATCTTGTAATTTTGAAAAACCATTTCCGCCAAATAAAGTAGGTGCATCTTTTCCACCGATTAATCTCGGGCTTATATAGGTCACAATTTCATTAAAACTATATGTTTTTAAGAAACTTGCATGTACCGTTTGACCACCTTCAACGAATAGAGAAAGAATTTGTTTCTCCCCGAGTAGGGATAGGACATCTTGTATTTCAATTTGCTTCGTTTTCATTTGGAATACAGCTATATTGTTAGATTCATAAGATGCTATTTGCTCTTTATTTACATCCTTACCGACAATAATCCATGTCGGAGCTAAGCCATCTGTTATGACATGAGAAGATGGCGGCGTTCGTAAGTGGGTATCTAAAATAACGCGTATAGGATGTTTACCTCCGTTTGGAATTCTTGTTGTTAAGTGTGGATTATCAGTTATAACTGTATTCACACCGACAAGGATAGCATCATGCATATGACGATATCGGTGAACATCAGCTCGCGCTTCTTCACCTGTAATCCACTTACTTTCACCGGTTACAGTCGCTGTTTTTCCATCTAAGCTCATTGCTGTTTTTATTGTTACAAATGGACGTTTCGTTTTCATATAGTGGAAAAAGTATCGATTTAATAAAGTTGCTTCCGCTTCAAGAACACCGGTAGTTACCTCGATTCCGGATGCTTCTAATCTCCTTTTTCCATTACCGGAAACGAGTGGATTGCAATCAAGGGTAGCAATTACAACACGCTGGACTCCTTTTTCAATGAGTGATTCACAGCAAGGTGGTGTTTTTCCAAAATGGCTACACGGTTCAAGTGTTACATAAACGGTAGCGCCTTTTGCTCTTTCACCAGCCATGTGAAGAGCATGAACTTCAGCGTGTTCTTCACCAGCACATAAGTGAGCACCCATTCCAATAATATTTCCATCCTTTACAACAACAGCACCAACCATAGGGTTTGGACTTGTTTGTCCTGATGTACCTTGTGCTAACTGCAAGGCAATTCTCATATATTCTTGATCTGTCATTCTCTTCACCTCTCCTGAAAAAATCAAAAAACCCCAAGGATATAAAATCCTTGGGGTTTGGGAGACGTGATTTCTAGAAATATAGTTCGAATACGAAAGTATAGGAAAGAAACCTAACGATGACTGATATTTTGGCATAAGGAAAAAGCCTAGCACAATATCGAGTTTTTCAAACGCTAGTCGTATCTTTTTATTTCAGTATAGAAAGATAAGTATACAAAATAAAACATATATGAAGATTCAAAATGAACCTTTAAAAATATGCATACTGAAATAAAAGTGTATTCGCTATATATAATTACTAGAAAACATATCCTTCTCCCATCCAGACTATACTGTCGGCCCTAGAGTTTCACTAGATCCACCGTTTTCGAGTTGAAAACGGGTCACGGACTTAAAAGCTTTCGCTTCATCACCGCCGGTTGGGAATTTCACCCGACCCCGAAGGATGTTGTTTGCTCACATTATAGCACAAAAAAGAAAAAAGCATAGTAGAAAATGTTCGAATGTGAAGAATTGTGTGAAAATACATGTTGCTTTGAATGGAGTCAAAAGGAATAGAAATGTTGTAATGGGAAGGTGTGTACAGGCGTTGATTAAAAGAAAAAACATGCACAAAAAATGTGCATGTTTTTTACAAAATTATTCTGCCTCTGGTGCTCTAACAACAGATTCGAATTTTCCTTTATGCGAAGCATCGCAATAAGGCATATTTTTTGATAGACCACAACGGCATAAAGAAAATGCCGGTTTTGCTGGAAATACATTCCCTTGTGAATCGACTAATTCCACGTCCCCTGTAACGCGAAAAGAGCCATTATCATTTACTTTAATTTGTACTTTTGCCAACGTTATCCCTCCTTTCCAAACGCTTAATCTCATCATATAATCAGGGGGAGGACTTGACAATAAAAAAGAGTTCTTTGTATGAAAGAAGAGGGAATGTTATAATAGCTTTTATAACTGATTAGAGTAAGGTGACGAAAGATGGATAAACAATTACGAACACTACAAAATATTGCAAATGAGCGCACGTGGGCGTCATTTTTGAATGATAATCATCCATATAGTTTACTTCATTGGTCAATCGCAGGTGTAGGACAAGAACCGAAAGATGTTTGGTTACTTCAAGATGAGGTGACCTTTCAAACGACGGAATTCCCAACGCTAGATGAGGCAGTAAAGTGGATTTCTGAAAATATGGAACAAGTTACAGACGTTTTAGCGCAGTAAAAAACAGGCTTATGCAAGCCTGTTTTTTGTTTCTTTTACATATGTGTTTAAAAATTTGTCAATGGCAGCTTCGTACTCTTCTTTATTTTCATTATAAGAGCAAGCGTGTGCACCATGTTCTGCAATATAAAGTTGTTTATTATTCTCTTTTGCTTCATAAAGTGATTTCGTCATATCAGCTAAAATATAGTCATCATCTTTACTATGAATAAAGAGAACAGGATTGTTAATATTTTTTATGCAATCAATTGGTGAAACTTCACGAATTGTATAGCCGTCACGAACTTTTAAAAAGGCATTTGCTAAAGGTAATAAAGGCCATTTTGGCAAATGAAATTCAACCTTTAAACGATGTTGTAATTGTCCGTAAAAATCAGAGAAAGGACAATCAGCAATATAAAAATCGGCATCATCTTCTACAAGTCCTGCATATTGAAGAAGGGTTGCAGCACCCATAGATTCACCATGAATTCCAAGTGTAATATTCGTTCCGAAACGACTTTTTAGCCAGTCAACTACTGATTTTAAATCATGTTTTTCATAATAGCCATAGCTTGTCGTTTTGCCACCTGTTTTACCATGGCGACGATGATCATAAATAAATACGTTATATCCTCTACTCAAAAATAAGTTTGCATACTTAACGGAATTCATTTTATTTACAGTCACACCGTGGCAAAAAATCATAAATTTATTGGAATGTCCAGCTGGCATGTAATATCCGTGAAGTTCGTATCCAAATTGAGAAGGGATGTGAATTTCTTCTTTTTGAATAGCATTAAAATCGTCCAAATGAAAATGTTTTTTCGTTTCGCGTTCTAAAACTTCTTCCTCTGTTTTTTTCTTCAAGTACATAACTTTATTTGTAAAGAAAATCCCAATAGCAGTTAGTGCACCTAGTATAGTAAACAATGCTGTAAAAAAACGTTTCATACTTTACCTCATCCTCCAAATACCTCTACATATGATACACTTACATTGTATCACAATGATATAAAAAGGGGAGAAATCGTGTATGGTTCATATACAAAAAATTACACCAGAAATGAAAGAAACAATTCAGGATTTTATGTGTGAAAATTGGGGAAGCTCAATGATGGTCTCACGGGGCAGAGTACATCGATTGGAAAAATTACCCGGTTTTGTTGCGCTTCAAAATGACAGAATAGTGGGAATTATAACTTGTGAAGTGACAGAAAACATGTGTGAAATTGTATCGTTAGATAGTCTTGAAGAAGGAAAGGGGATTGGTACAAAACTGGTGGATTGTGTATTGCAAATAGCAAGGGAGAATGGATGTAAAAAAGTATGGCTCATTACGACGAATGATAATATGAACGCACTTCGTTTTTATCAGAAACGTAACTTTATGATGACGAACTTATATATTAATGCGGTAAAGGAAGCACGAAAAATAAAGAAAGAAATTCCGTTTATTGGTTATGATAATATCGCGATTTCACATGAAATTCAGCTGGAGTATATTTTGTGAGTAAAGTGGAAGTTATGTAACAATTTTCAGAAATATAAAACAATAGCCTTGACGAATGTTATATTTTGGTTTAGTTTAAAATTGTAATCTATTACCATATTAAGGGGTGACGATGTGGCAACTATACGTGATGTTGCAAAATTGGCCGGTGTTTCAGTCGCGACTGTTTCAAGAGTAATTAACGAAAAAGGATATGTCCATGAAGATACGGTGAAACAAGTAAAAAAAGCAATTGAAGAATTACATTATAGGCCGAATGCTGTAGCAAAGCCTTTATTTAAACAGCCTTCAACGATGATTGCATTACTTGTAGATAATTTGCATAATCCATTATACATCACTTTGCTGCGTTTCGTTGAGGAAATAGCATATAAAGAAGGATATCAAGTAGTAGTTTGTAATATAGAAAATAAGAATAGATACATAGATATGTTTATGCAAAATAACATTGCAGGCGTTATAATGACGGAAACTGTTTTTCGAAGTATAGGAGGAATCTCACTTCCTTTCGTTGTGCTTGAGGAAAGGAAATCTCTTATGAGCTATTATGAAAGTGGGCAGAAGGCTGTTTCTTTATTAAAAGAGAAAGGCTGTCAGTTTCTTGCTTATATTGGTGAGGGGGTAGAGAGTGAAGAAATGGAAGAGCATGTGGCAGGATTTTTAGACACTGCTTGGAAAGAAGGAATTTCTTATCGAGAGGAAATTGTACAAGGGTATACGAATCAACAGTTTCTTGAAATATTGCAAAAGCATCCGTACATAGATGGGATTGTAGCTTCGAGTGACAAGGTCGCTATTGAGCTAATCAGGGCGGCGAAAACTCTTAATATTCATATACCAGGCAAGTTGCAAATCATTGGATTTAATGGGAGTGTAGAGGGGGAATGGATAAGTCCATCGTTAACGACGATTGGAAGCCATATCGAAGAAAATGGAAAAATAGCTTTTCAGCAGTTAATTGGAAAAATAAAAGAGAAGAAAGTGGAACAAGAAGAAGTAAAAACAGAATGTAGATTCATTGAGAGAGAAACAACAAAGTAAAAGGTGCGTTTTTAAAACGCACCTTTTATAGTGTAATTGCGGCAATAAAGCCGAATATAAGTAACGGTATATTATAGTGTAGAAAAGTTGGAACACATGTATCCCATATATGGTGATGCTGACCGTCAGCATTTAAACCGGAAGTTGGTCCAAGTGTACTATCTGATGCTGGAGATCCTGCGTCACCTAGTGCACCAGCTGTCCCGATAATTGCGATTGTTGCCATCGGGCTAAATCCGAGCTGGATGCATAACGGCACGAAAATTGTTGTTAAGATTGGGATGGTTGAAAAAGATGAACCAATTCCCATCGTCACGAGAAGTCCAATGACGAGCATAAGAAATGCAGCGAGCGGTTTACTATTTCCGATTATATGCGCACTCGTTTGCACAAGAGATTCAACGTGTCCAGTTTTTCGAAGAACAGCGCCAAATCCAGCGGCAGAAATCATAACAAATCCGATAAAGGACATCATGCGCATCCCGCTCGTTAAAATAGCATCGGCTTCTTTAAGAGGAAGACTACCGCTAACTGATAAGACGATAATCCCTGCTAAAGCACCGAAGATCATTGATTCTGTTGCTAATTGAACAGTTAATGTAGCTAGAATAGATAATAAACCAAAAGTAATGCTTCTTTTCGTATAGGGAACGATTTCATTCTGTGCAGCATGAACGTGTTCTATTTCATACGTACGTGGTTTTCGGTATGTAATGAAAACCGCTACACATAATCCGATAATCATACCGATTGCTGGAATAGTCATTGCTTTTGGAATAAGTGCGACATCAAATGTAAGACCACTTTGCGCAGCATTTGTTTGCAACACGTCATGATAAATTTTTCCGAACCCTGCTGGGACCCACATGTAAGGGGTAATCAATCCAAATGTAATAAGACATGTTACAAGCCTACGATCCACCTTCAGTTCATTTAATACTTTTAAAAGTGCTGGAATTAAGATCGGGATGAAGGCGATATGAACAGGGATAATATTTTGTGAGAAACAAGCCATTGTTAAAATAATAAATAATATAAGTATTTTAGAATAGACTTGTTTTTTTGTGTCTTGTTCGTTGCCAATCCATTTTAAGGCTGATTGGATCATTGCATCGGGAAGCCCTGTTTTTGAAAGGGAAATAGCAAATCCACCAAGCATTGCGTAGCTTAATGCGATAGGAGCACTGTTCCCAAGACCAGTTGTAAAAGTGCTAATTGTTTCTGAAATACCCAGGCCACCGATAAGTCCGCCTGTTAAAGCTCCAACAATAATGGCGACGATGACTTGGACACGTAACAAACTAAGCAATAGCATGACTGCTACTGCGACGAGTACAGCGTTCATAATAAATGTAATCTCCTAATTTTTATTCTGTTAAGGCAAGCAAATACGAAGTATGTTATTTTGTCGTTACACGTGTTTGCGACATATTATTATAAAATGTTTTTTATGAAATGTAAAAGAGCCATTTGTTATTTATGTTGAAAAGATAGCTCTTGTTTAATTGATTGTAAAGATTTGGCGAATAGTTCAGGCTCTTCTAAATCTGGAGAATGCGCCGAGTTTGGAAACCAAATCATCTTTTTAATAGGAGCTTGAATGATATCGCAATATTGTTGAACGAGTGCATAAGGAGTTTGATAATCATAGCGACCGGAACAAAAATAAACAGGAACGGATAAACTTGAAATAGACGAAAAGAAATCGATTGTCAGCATCTCTTCCCATAAAACCCCGGACTTTAAATTTCCTGTGAGAAACTTGAACCAATCTAACAGCGTGTATTCAGGAGAAAAGAAACCTTTTCGTATGAAAGAAAAGGAAGATCCGTTTTGTATTGCTCCTCCAAATGTACCAAGCCACTTTCTTTGAATAATGAGACGTCTCGTATCTAAAAAGGGTGGTTTACCTAATTTTAAAAGAGAAGCTAGTGCTTTTTTATGGTCATGTTTTTTTGCCGAGTTAATTAAATGTTGGAATAGTAATTCCTCATTTTTCTTCATATGTACGATTTGACCGATGCCGATATAAGCCTCTATATATTCCGGACATTGACTAGCGATTTTCAGTCCGATAATACTCCCCCAAGAATGACCAGCGAGAAATAATTTTTGCTTATTGAACCTTTTAAGAAGATATTGGATGACTTCTTTTGCATCTGAAACAAATTGATCAATCGTAAAGTTTGATTGGATATCCCGCCATAAAAAGGATTTTCCTGCCCCACGTTGGTCCCAATTAATCACAATAAAATGCTTTTCTAACTCTTTTTGAAAATGTCGAATAAAGCCGATTTGAGCCATACCAGGTCCGCCGTGACAGCATAATAAAATAGGCTGATCCACATTTTGCCCACGTATAAGGAGAGATTGTTTCCAATCATTAATCATAACGCTTTCTATCGTAGCGATACTGTTAGGGATTAATTGCTTCTTTTCGTTATAAAACTGAGGGGTATGGCTACGAAAAAGCATATGTAAACCTCCTTTTCTTAAATGGTATGAATCGCACGGGCTCTTTCTTTTGCATATACTACTAGAAAATCATTGTATCATAACATACTGGTTAGATTTCAAGCTTAGGCAATTAAGAGAGGAGGGAGAATGTGACGATTGGAGAAATTATCGATTCTTTAAATAGACGTGAATCATATCGAGAGAAATAAAAGAAAGGATACTATGTTCCATATAAGAGCGTGTATCCTTTTTAACTTATTTTATTTGTGTTTTGAAAAGTAATATGGAAACTAAACAGCATGATTTTGTTCATCAGCAGCTGCGCGTCGAAATGCTTCTTTTATTTGCTGATTTGTCTCTTCGTCTGCAATTTCTAAGTAAAAATCAACAGAGCGTTGTGCATCTTGTATAGCGAATTCTAATCCGTTCAAATAAAGAGTTGGGCATTCTTCAGTGATCTGAGGCTGAGGGTTTTTACCAGTTAAAAGGGTGTGAATTTGTACAAATTGGTGGAAATGTTTTATTTCATCTTGCCGAATTTCAAGAATCTGATTTCGTTCATTGTTTTCTCAATACTACGAATAGGTTTGTCGTTTTGTCGATATAAAGCATCGCAATTGTCTGGCCGGAAATACATATGAACCCTCTCAGTATAGTTTTCTGTATACTACGAGGAAATAAGGGGCTATGTGCTTATCTATTACTGCACTAGAAGAATACGATAATATGTATAACCATAAAAGAAGAAGCTCCTTGCATATTAAAAGGAGCTTCTTCTTTCGAGTGTCACGCACTAGTTTGATTAATATTTAGTTGTTTTTTTGAATACGGCCATCAATAATTGGCTGAATTGGTTCTTTTAATTGTTTTACATAATCGACTAACGCTTCAAAATCGTTTGGACCAGTTTCAGCATTTTTTCCATTTTTAAAGGATACGAATCCATCACCGCCAGAAGCTAGAAAAGCATTTGCAACTACGCTATACGTTTTAGAGGAAGCTAATTCTTCACCATTTGTTAAACGGATATTAGTAACCTTTTCGCCATTTGGTTTATTTGCATCCCAAGTGTATTGAATACCTGAAATTTGGAGCATTCTCGTAGCTCCTTTTTGCCATTGTTGATTTAAAATATCACGAATATCTTGACCTGTTAAATCTACTTTAATTAATTGATTTCCGAAAGGTTGAATGCCATATAATTCGCCCCATGTAATATCTCCAGCGTCTAGATCGTTACGAATGCCACCGGGATTCATAAGAGCGATTTGTGCTTGCATTGTTTGGCGCTGTGCATCGGCAATTAAATTTCCAAGAGTAGATTCACCAGCATCGTTTTGTTTACGGTCGATAGGTGCTGTGGATTTCCCTACAACTTCATTTACAAGCGGTGCAATTTTTTCTTTATATTGATCTAATTTTTGTTTTACTTGTTTATCAGGCTCTACACCTTCATGGTACGTTGTAATAACTTCAGCTTTTTTCTTAACGATATCTTTTGTTTTTCTATCAATGGTTACATCTACGTCTGAGAAAGCCATTCCGTAAGAATTCGCTTGTACGATAAGTTTATTATTTACAGTACCATTTACATACGTATGACTATGTCCACCGAAAATAACATCAACTTCAGGGTCTGTTTCATTTGCAATACGGACAAGATCACCATTTGTTACACCAGTGTCATCAGTTGTACCTCCAACATGTGCGAGGACTACGATAGATTTAACGCCGAGACGCTTTAATTGTTGTGTGGATTTATTAATAGCTTCTACTTCATCAGTAATTTGTACATTTTTTAGCATAGTGGGCATAACGACATTTGGTGTATCCGTTGTAACAACCCCAATGAATCCTACAGGAACTCCATCAACCATTTTTACAGTAAATGGCGGTAAAAATAAGCGGCCAGTTGATTTATTATAGAAGTTTGCAGCGACATAAGGGAAGTTTGCTCCTTCGAAATTCCCTGTTTTTTCGTGATATCCACCGTAAATGAGGCGTTTCATTTCATCGATACCTTCATCGAATTCATGATTTCCAATTGTACCAACATCAAACTTTAAGTCATTTAAAAATTCAATAGTTGGTTCGTCTTGTAGTAAAGCTGAAACTGGTGGACTAGCACCGACAATATCTCCAGCATGCACAAGAAGTGTATTTGGATTTTGTTTTTTACGTTCTTTTAAATAAGTGGCTAAGTATTCAGCACCACCAGCTTCTTTGTTATTAATTTTTTTTACAGTGTCTAGTTGTCCATGGAAATCATTAATACCAAGCATTTGTACGTCTATGTATCGGTTTTGTTCAGCAGGAGTCTGAGATGGAGGAGCGGCGAATACACTTGAAAAAGTCATGGTGCTTAAAATAGCGACAGCAGGAATAATTTTTTTCCACATGATTAGTTTCTCCTTTTTTATAATCTGACATCATACGACATAATTTTAATAGATTAATAGGAGTATATCTACAATAAAATTTAGTTTTTTCGAAAAATTAACATATTTACAAAAAATAAATAATAGAGAATGCGAGAGTAATGTACCTTTTTTATTGTCGATTTCACCGTGTATCCTCTATAATGGAGGAAAAAGTAAAAGGTGAGCAGTATGAAGAAAAAGAAACAAAGACAAATGCAAAGACAATCTCAAATGAATAAACCAGAGAAAGAATCACTTACATTAGGTGATCAATTGAACGATTCACTAATGCAACAATTAAAGAATAAGAAAAAAGAGTTGCAAGTAAGAGAAGAGAAAAAAGAGGCAGCTGAGCAAGAAAGAAAGCGTAAAGAGCAAAAAGAGCGTGAAAAGAATAAATCATTTGAAGAACTGTTAAGTGAAAGTAACCTTACTTGGAAAGACTTTAAATAATAAAAAATGATCAGTGAAATATCACTGATCATTTTTTTTGACGAGTTTGTAAGAAAAGGGGAGTTAAAATGAGAAAAATTGTAGTCGTTCCGTACGAAAATCATTGGAGTGAGAAATTCCAAATGGAAGCCGAAAGATTAAAATTGGCGATGCCAGAAACGGTGAAAATTTATCATATTGGCAGTACATCAGTGCCAGGACTTGCGGCTAAGCCAATCATTGATATGATAATGGAAGTAGATAGTATTGAAAGAGTGGATCATTGGAATAAACAATTTGACGAGCTTGGTTATATTGTGAAAGGGGAAAATGGCATTTCAGGTCGCCGTTTTTTTATTCATGGAACTGAGGAGAAACGCTCGTATCACTTGCACGTATTTGAAAAAGAAAATTCTGAGATTACAAGGCATTTAGCGTTTCGTGATTATATGATGGCTCATTGTGAAGAAGCTGAGGCATATGCAACTTTAAAGAAAGAACTGGCAGAAAAATATACATATGATGGCACGCTGTATACAGAAGGAAAAGATGAGTTTGTACGTAATGTTGATGAAAAAGCAAAAGAATGGATAGAAAATAACGTGAATGACTGAGTTCACGTTATTTTTATAAGGTGTATAAAATTATTATGTAAACTGTACGTATGTTTTGACTTTTTGGATGAATCTTGTTGAAATAAAGTGGTGGTTTATAAAAATGTAACAATGAAAGGGAGAACGAATGTGCATATTCCAACAACTACACTTCATAATGGCGTGAAAATGCCAATGATTGGCTTAGGCGTTTATAAAGCGAAAGAAGGCGACGAAGTAAAACAAGCAGTAAAAAAAGCGTTAGAAGTTGGATACCGTTCGATTGATACAGCGACTGTATATGAAAATGAAAGCGGTGTCGGAGAGGCGGTTCGTGAATCAGGAATCCCGCGAGAAGACTTATTTATTACAACGAAAGTTTGGAACGACGATCAAGGGTACGAGGAGACGCTCGAGGCATTTGAAAAAAGTTTAAAGAAATTACAAATGGACTACGTAGATTTATATTTAATACATTGGCCGATAAGAGGGAAGTATGTTGATACGTACCGAGCTTTAGAAAAATTGTATGAAGAAGGTAAAGTGCGTGCGATAGGTGTTTCTAATTTTCATCAACATCACTTAGAACTGTTATTACCAAATTGCAAAGTGAAGCCGATGGTAAACCAAGTGGAACTTCATCCAATGTTAGCGCAATTTGAATTGCGTAACTTCTGTCAAAATGAGCAAATTCAAATGGAAGCATGGAGTCCATTAATGAGGGGTGGGGAAGTATTCGAGCACCCAATTATTCAGGATATTGCTAACAAATATGAAAAAACACCCGCGCAAGTTATATTAAGATGGGATATTCAAAGTGGGATTGTGACAATTCCTAAATCTGTTACGCCATCTCGTATTGAAGAGAACTTTACTATTTTTGATTTCTCATTAACTGAAGAAGAGATGAATCAAATTAATACGTTAGATCGTAATTTACATGTAGGGACGAATCCTGATAAATATGATACGTTATAAAAAGGCGCTACCAGTATGGTAGCGTCTTTTTAACGATGTAAAGCATATGTATCAAATTTTACAATTTGCTGAAGTTGTGTATATTCTTCTTCTGTTAAAGGTGTTTGTTTACCAGCATGTACATTTTCTTGCAACTGTTGAATAGAGCTTGCACCAGGTATAACAGATGCAACAGTTTCATTATGTAAGCAATATTGAATAGCTGTTCCTGTTAAAGAGTTCCCCCCGATTATTTCTTTTACACTTGCTAATGCTGTATTTAATTCATCATAAGAATAGGAGAGGTAATCTTTTTCTTTCACTTTTCCTATCTTCGTTTCATTGCTGTCAGTTAACAGTCCTTTTGCAAGTGGTCCGCGTGCGATGACACTAATTTGATGTTCATTAAGCAGCGAGAACCATTCTTCAGGGCGACGATTTAAAAGGCTGTACTCCATTAATACACTAACGATATTTGAACGTTTTGCATACTCACGGATGACATTTGGACGTATAGAAGAGATACCATAATGACGAATAATACCTTCTTTTTTTAATTCTTCAAAGGCTTCAACAGTTTCATCGATAGGATCTTCAATCGTCCCGCCATGCAGTTGATATAAATCAATATAATCTGTTTGAAGTCTACGTAAACTTTCTTTTACTTCGGCCTTTATGTAAGTTTTAGAAGGATCCCAAGACCAGCCGTTTTTTTCTTCTGTCCATCGATTTCCAACCTTTGTTGTAAGAACAATTTGATCTCGTTTTCCTTTCAGAGCTTTGCCGACAAATTCTTCATTTAATCCATAATCGTATAAGTCCGCTGTATCAAAAAAGTTAATTCCTATATCGATTGCCTCATCGATAATACGCATAGCTTCTACTTCAGATGTACCGAGAGACATACAGCCAAATCCGATTTCCGTAACATATAAATCTGATTTTCCTAATTGACGTTTTTTCATAAGTCAACCTCCTTATCTTTATTGTACGAAAGGGGAAGAAGGTTGACAAACGTTTACTTTTTGTTTGCTGTAATCCACTCCTGCACAGTTGTATACTCTTTTCCATATTGTTTTAGTTTATGACGAATTTGCCATGCTTTGCCGACTAAAGTGACGCGATTTGGTAAAATATAAATTTTCATTTCTATCACGCTCCTTTCAATGTGGTAAAATGTATGAAGAACGATTAGGAAATAGAACAGGGAGATGAAGTAGTATGAGTAATCTTGCAGAAAGAACAGTAAAAACTGAACCGATTTTTGATGGTAGAGTTATAAAAGTTCGTGTTGATGATGTAGTATTACCAAATGGAGAAATGAGTAAACGTGAAATCGTAAATCACCCTGGGGCAGTTGCTATTATTGCTATTACTGATGAGGGGAAAATTGTACTTGTTGAGCAGTATCGTAAAGCTCTCGAAAAGGCAATTGTGGAAATTCCAGCTGGGAAGTTAGAACCTGGGGAAAAGCCAGAGGTAACAGCAGTTCGTGAATTAGAAGAAGAAACAGGATATGTATGTGAAAATATGGAATTTATCACATCTTTCTATACATCACCTGGTTTTGCAGACGAGATTTTATATGTATATAAAGCGACAGGATTAAAACAAAAAGAAAATAAAGCAGCTTTAGATGAAGATGAATTTGTGGAATTAATGGAAGTGTCATTAGAAGAAGCAATTTCTCTTATGGAAAATCATCGTATTCATGATGCGAAGACGATGTTTGCAGTACAATATTTACAATTACAAAAATAAAACACTCGCCTTAGGCGAGTGTTTTTTAATTAATTTTCGCATATACACGTGCATCGCGTAAGCTACCGTCTGGCGCTAGGAAATCATTTTCCATAGTACCCTCTAAAATAAATTCAAGACGTTCTGCTAAGCTACATGCATTTACATTTGTTGCATCAGTACGAATTTCAATTCTTCTAGCACCTAGTTTATCAAAGGCAAATTGAATGGCCCCTTTAACGGCTTCTGTCATATAGCCTTGCTTTGTATAAGCGCTATGTAACCAGAAGTGAAGTGAAAACTTTGGAATATCCCAGTTTTCAGGCTTAAGAGTAATAGCTCCGATGAATGTACCAGATACTTTATCGTATAAGTGAAAATCAAGTGTTTCACGAAGTAAAAACTGTCCGTGAGCTTCGCGAACAATTTCTTCAGCACTTTCTTCTGTTTCAGCTGTAATTGGCATCCACGGTAATAAGTCTTCTAGAGAAGCTTGGATTGCTTCATATACTTCTGTACCGTCACCTGGAAACGGCTTACGTACTTGCAAGCGCTCAGTTTGAAATAATGTTGGAAAATCTAACAATAATGGTTTCAAGAGAAATCCCTCCTATTCTCTACTATTTAGTTTAGCAAAGTAGAGCGGAATTTCAATGTTAATTCGTCATACTTTTTTCTTTCTCACATACATTTTTAGTAAGAGTGTGAACGGAGGGAAGGAAAATGTGGCGAAAAACTTGGCAAGACCGTGTAATGTCTCACATACAGGAAAATTCTTCACTATATATATTTAACTCTGTTTTATTATTGATGGGAGTAATATTTGGAGCGATTCTTGTGAATAGTTTACAAATAAACCAAAAGCAAGATTTATCATTTTATTTACAGCGTTTTTTTGGACAAGTTTCTAAAGGAGAATTTGCTATTGCGGGTGAAATGTTTCGAGAAAGTTACTTTTCGCAATTAAAATATATTGGCTTTATTTGGATTTTAGGGATTTCCATTATTGGATTGCCACTTATTTTTATCTTATTATTTTTAAAAGGAGTAGTTGTTGGATTTACAGTAGGTTTTTTAGTAAGTCAGCACGGATGGAATGGATTGCTATTAGCATTTGTATCTGTATTGCCGCAAAATTTAATTATAATTCCAGTGTTTCTTGTTATGACAACAATTGCTGCAAGCTTTTCTTTGAGAATGATTAGGCACCAATTTATCCGGAAAATAACTGAGCCACTATTACCGTTATTAATTCGTTATACATGCTTTTTTCTCGTGATTGGAGCAGTGTTAGCTATCGCTTCTAGCGTCGAAGCATATGCATCACCAATTTTAATGAAAGAAGTCGTGGAAGCTATTAATAAAAAATAAATACTTTTTGAGAATAATTATCAATTTGTTTTTATTGTTTTTTCTTTTGACAGAAGCCCTTCTTCTGATATAATGGTGTAAGAGTGGCGAGGAGGGAGTAGTACCGAATGGAAGAAAGAATTGAACGAATTAAGAAGCAATTACATGCAGCGAGCTATAAATTGACACCACAACGTGAAGCAACAGTTCGTGTGCTGCTAGAAAATGAAGAAGATCATTTAAGCGCAGAAGATGTATACCTCCTTGTAAAAGAAAAGTCGCCAGAGATCGGATTAGCAACCGTCTATCGAACTTTAGAGCTATTATCTGAGTTAAAAGTTGTCGATAAGATTAACTTCGGAGACGGTGTTTCACGCTATGACTTACGCCAAGAAGGTGCACAGCGTTTCCACCATCATTTAATCTGTACACAATGCGGTGCTGTACAAGAAATACAAGAAGATTTACTTGGTGAAGTGGAGAATAAAGTAGAACGAGACTGGAGCTTTAAGGTGAAAGATCATCGTTTAACATTCCATGGGATTTGTAAAAATTGTCAAGAAAATGAAACGGATGAAAAATAACCTTTTCCTATTTAACTAGGAAGAGGTTTTTTATTTGAATAAGGTATAAATCGGTGAAAGCTTGGCATATGTTGTAATAACTTATATTTTGGAGGAATTTACAATGCGCCGAGCTTTGAAATTAACTTTTGATGGGATGAAAGTATTTTTATTATTTACGAGTTGTACGATTTTGTTTTATTTCGCTATACTATGGATAAATGAAGAATATGAAAGTTACCATCGTTATGAAAAGCCAAAAGAAGAGACTGTAGAAAAAGTATCAGGGAATGAGGAGCCGGCAAAGGATGCTTTCGTAAATAGAATGATGTTTTTCTATGAAAATGGGGAGTAGTGTAGATTGGAAGATCAATTAAAAGATTTTATTCATTATATGATTGTTGAAAAAGGATTAGCGAAAAATACAGTTGTATCTTACGAACGTGATTTGAAAAGCTATGTGAAGTATTTGCAAAATGTGGAACAGACGAAGACATTTCATGAAGTGACACGCCTACACATTGTTAACTTTTTGCAGTATTTAAAAGAAAATGGGAAGTCTTCAAAAACATTGGCACGTCATATTGCATCGATTCGTTCGTTTCACCAATTTCTACTTCGTGAACGAGCGGTGGAGCATGACCCATCGGTACATATTGAAACGCCGCAAGGAGAACGGAAATTACCAAAAGTATTATCTGTTGACGAAGTAGAAGCGTTACTTCAAACACCGAAAGCGGCGAGTGCTTTTGGGATTCGTGATAAAGCAATGTTAGAGTTATTGTATGCAACAGGACTTCGTGTTTCAGAATTAATTGCATTAAATTTAGAAGATGTACACTTAACGATGGGGTTTGTTCGCTGCATAGGGAAAGGGAATAAAGAAAGAATTATTCCATTAGGAAGCTTAGCGACGGAAGCGATTCAAAAGTATATTGAAAAAGGTAGAAGAGAATTGATGGGGAAAAAAGCAGTAGATGCGCTCTTTTTAAACCATCATGGAAACCGATTATCGAGACAAGGGTTTTGGAAAATTTTAAAGCGATTAGCGAAAGAAGCAAATATTGAAAAAGAGCTTACACCGCATACGTTGCGTCACTCTTTTGCTACGCATTTATTAGAGAACGGGGCAGATTTGCGTGCTGTACAAGAAATGCTTGGACATGCAGATATTTCAACAACGCAAATCTATACACACGTTTCAAAAACTAGATTAAAAGATGTATATAAACAGTTCCATCCGAGAGCATAGTTATTATGCTCTTTTTTTTCATAGATTGAGAAGAGTAAAGCACTTCACAAAAACTTCACAAACATTTCGTACATTGTTTTCAGCAGAAGACTAGAATATTACAATGTATTTCCTCTATACTAAGGAAAGTATGAAGGAGGAAATGAAGATGAAAAAACTTATTATGACTTTATTTATCGCGATGCTAGCACTGGCTGGCTGTAATACAAACAAAGAAGAACCGAAAAAAGAACAGAAACTTGAAGCTATAAACGTAGCAGTTCAAACGAATCCGAAAGAAATAAAACCTGGTGAAAAAACAGAAGTACAAGCACTTGTTACACAAGGAAAAGAAAGAGTGACGGATGCTGATGACGTAAAGTTTGAGATTTGGAAAGATGGCGACGAAAAACACGAGATGTTAAATGGTAAGCATAAAGGGAAAGGTGTTTATGCTGTAGAGAAAACATTTGAAACTGATGGAGTATATCATATTATTCCTCATACAAATGCACGTGATATGCACGTTATGCCAGAACACAAAGTTGCTGTAGGGAATGCGAAAGTAGAAGATGCGAAAAAAGAAAATAGCGATCACAGTGCAGGACATGGCGATCATAAAAGTGACACAATGATTCACCTTATGGCTGGTGACATAAAGGCAAATGCTGAATCAACAATGAAAGTTCATTTAATGCAAAAAGAAGAAGCGTTAACTGGTGCTGAAGTTCAACTCGAGATTTGGAAAGATGGTGTTGAAAAACACGAATTTATTCCAGCGAAAGAAGGAAATAAAGGAGAGTATGAAACGAAACATACTTTCAAAGAGAACGGCTCTTACAAAGTGAAAGTTCATGTAAGAAAAGGCGAACTGCATGAACATAAAGAAGAAACAGTAGAAGTAAAATAAAAAAGCAGCTCTTTAGAGCCGCTTTTTTATTTTTATATTAGGAAATTATTCATAAAATGATTAGCACTTCTTTGTAGAATGGATTACAATAGAAGTGTGAAGAAAATGAGAAATTCTACGAAAATGTATTAAAAAGAAAGCGTAAACATGTTATGATATCAATATCAGTTGTCTGACATCTGACTTAGAAAAAACTAGAAATGTTTTTCAGTCGTTTCAAGTAAAACGAAATAGGTTAGAGAATTTAAAGAAGTACTGTTTGACAATGAGAACGAAAGATAATTCTTATGGATAACAGTTTCACTTTATAGCGTTTTGAACATACTACAAGAAGTAGAACTGAACTTATAGGAGGTCGCAGTTATGAATAAATATAAACGTATTTTCCTAGTCGTAATGGACTCAGTAGGGATCGGTGAAGCACCAGATGCTGAGCAATTTGGTGATTTAGGTTCTGATACAATTGGTCACATTGCTGAACATATGAATGGATTACAAATGCCAAACATGGTGAAACTAGGTCTTGGTAACATTCGTGAAATGAAAGGAATCTCTAAAGTAGAGAAACCGCTTGGATATTATACAAAAATGCAAGAGAAATCTACTGGTAAAGATACAATGACAGGTCACTGGGAAATCATGGGCCTATATATTGATACACCATTCCAAGTGTTCCCTGAAGGATTCCCGAAAGAATTACTTGATGAATTAGAGGCAAAAACAGGCCGTAAAATTATCGGTAATAAGCCAGCTTCTGGAACTGAGATTCTTGATGAGCTTGGTCAAGAGCAAATGGAAACAGGTTCTTTAATCGTTTACACTTCTGCTGATAGCGTATTACAAATCGCAGCTCATGAAGAAGTAGTACCACTTGAAGAACTATATAAAATTTGTAAAATCGCACGTGAACTAACATTAGATGAGAAGTACATGGTAGGACGTGTTATCGCTCGTCCGTTCGTTGGAGAACCAGGAAACTTCACACGTACACCAAATCGTCATGACTATGCGTTAAAACCATTTGGTCGCACAGTCATGAATGAACTAAAAGATAGCGATTATGACGTAATTGCTATTGGTAAAATTTCTGATATTTATGATGGAGAAGGGGTAACTGAATCACTTCGTACGAAGTCTAATATGGATGGAATGGATAAGCTTGTAGATACATTAAATATGGACTTTACAGGTCTTAGCTTCTTAAACTTAGTTGACTTTGATGCATTATTCGGTCATCGCCGTGACCCACAAGGATACGGAGAAGCATTACAAGAATATGATGCACGTCTTCCAGAAGTATTCGAAAAACTAAAAGAAGATGATCTATTATTAATTACAGCAGACCACGGTAATGATCCAGTTCACCACGGTACTGATCATACACGTGAATATGTGCCGTTATTAGCATATAGCCCAAGCATGAAAGATGGCGGACAAGAATTATCACTTCGTCAAACATTTGCTGATATTGGTGCAACTGTAGCAGAAAACTTTAACGTTAAAATGCCAGAACACGGAACAAGCTTCTTAAACGAGCTAAAGAAATAGGGGGATAAACAAATGAATCGTGAACTTATTACAAAATCAGCTTCATACTTAAAAGAGCAATTTCAAGAGACACCACAAGTAGGACTAATCCTTGGATCTGGACTAGGTGTATTAGCAGATGAAATCGAGAATGCAGTAACAGTACCATACAGCGAAATCCCTGAATTCCCAGTTTCAACTGTAGAAGGTCATGCAGGTCAATTAGTATTTGGTACACTTCAAGGTGTAACAGTAGTAGCAATGCAAGGACGTTTCCATTTCTACGAAGGATATGATATGCAAAAAGTAACATTCCCAGTTCGTGTTATGAAAGAACTAGGTGTAGAAACAGTTGTTGTAACGAATGCAGCTGGTGGTGTAAATACATCATTTGAACCAGGCGATCTTATGTTAATTTCAGATCACATTAACTTCATGGGTACGAATCCATTAATCGGACCGAATGATTCTGAAATGGGTGTACGCTTCCCTGATATGTCTACATCATATACGACAGAACTTCGCGAAATGGCGAAACAAGTTGCAGCAGACTTAAACATTAAAGTACAAGAAGGTGTATACGTTGGAATGACAGGTCCTGTATATGAAACACCTGCTGAAATTCGTATGCTTCGTACACTTGGCGGAGATGCAGTTGGTATGTCAACAGTACCAGAAGTAATTGTAGCGCGTCACGCAGGTATGAAAGTACTAGGTATTTCTTGTATTTCAAATATGGCAGCTGGTATTTTAGATCAGCCACTTCACCATGATGAAGTAATTGAAACGACAGAACGTGTTAAAGCTAACTTCTTAGCACTAGTAAAAGCAATCGTAAAACAAATGAAGGGGTGACTTCACAATGAGAATGGTGGACCTAATTGCAAAAAAACGTGATGGACATGCATTAACGACAGAAGAAATTAACTTTATCGTTGAGGGATACACAAATGGTGATATTCCTGATTATCAAGTAAGTTCACTTGCAATGGCAATTTTCTTCCAAGATATGAATGATCAAGAACGTGCAGATTTAACGATGGCAATGGTAAATAGCGGTGATACAATTGACTTATCAGCCATTGAAGGGGTCAAAGTAGATAAGCATTCAACAGGTGGAGTTGGTGATACAACGACACTTGTATTAGGTCCATTAGTAGCTGCTTTAGGTGTACCAGTTGCGAAAATGTCTGGACGAGGTCTAGGACATACGGGTGGTACAATTGATAAATTAGAAGCAGTACCAGGATTCCATGTGGAAATTGAAAATGATGAATTCATGCGTCTTGTAAATGAAAATAAAATTGCTGTTATCGGTCAAAGTGGAAACTTAACACCTGCTGATAAAAAATTGTATGCACTTCGTGATGTAACGGCAACAGTAAACTCAATTCCGCTTATTGCAAGCTCGATTATGAGTAAAAAAATTGCTGCTGGTGCAGATGCAATCGTTCTTGATGTGAAAACTGGAGCAGGAGCATTTATGAAAACGGATGAAGATGCAAAACGTTTAGCAGAAGCAATGGTACGAATCGGTAATAACGTTGGTCGTAATACGATGGCAGTTATTTCTGATATGAGCCAACCACTTGGTGAGGCTATTGGTAACGCATTAGAAGTACAAGAAGCAATTGATACATTACAAGGTAAAGGACCAAAAGATTTAGAAGAGTTATGTTTAACGCTTGGAAGTCAAATGGTATACCTTGCTGGACAAGCTTCATCTTTAGAAGATGCTCGTGAAAAGTTAATTGAAGTAATGAACAACGGTAAAGCGCTAGAATCATTTAAAACGTTCTTATCAGCGCAAGGCGGCGATGCATCTGTTGTTGATGATCCTTCTAAATTACCACAAGCACAATTTAAAATTGAAGTGGAAGCAAAAGAAGACGGTTATGTATCGGAAATCGTTGCAGATGAAATCGGAACAGCAGCAATGCTTTTAGGGGCAGGTCGTGCGACGAAAGAGTCTGAAATCGATTTAGCAGTTGGTCTAATGCTTCGCAAAAAAGTAGGCGATAGCGTGAAAAAAGGTGACTCTCTTGTTACAATTTACGCAAACCGCGAAAATGTTGAAGACGTAAAAGCGAAAATTTATGAGAACATGAAAATCGCTAAAGACCATATAGATGCACCAACTTTAGTACACGGTATTGTAACAAAGTAATAAAAAAAGCTGAGGAGATTTCTCCTTGGCTTTTTTGACTATTTTTTGTTTATAATAATAATGGGTGAAATTATGATTAGAATTTGTGCAATAACGAAAAAAAATGAAGTTTTATATGATGTTTCGCTAGAAGAAACGCAAAAAGAAAACATCGTATGGTATTGGCTTGATTTATATAAGCCGACGAAAGAAGAGTATACATATATTTTGCAAGATCATTTTAAGTTCCATCCCCTTGCAATTGAAGATTGTGTAGAATATGTACAAAGACCAAAGGTAGATTTTTATGATGGTTATAATTTTTTAGTTCTCCATGCATTCGGCGAAGACGGATTAGAACCGCATGAAATCGATTTATTTGTTAGTGATCGATTTATAGTCTCTTTCCATTTTTCTCATAACAATGCGATTGAAAGAGTATGGAAAACGCTCGGTGAGAAGAAACGTATTAAGAAGAGTCCTTTACATGTAGCGCATACCATTATTGACCAAATTGTAGATGATTATTTCGCACCTGTTTATTACATTGAAGACCATTTAAATGCAATTGATGATAATTTAACGGGTGAGACAGCAGGAAGTGTGCTAGAAGAGGTATTTGATATTCGTGCAGATTTATCTAAGCTAAGGCGTACGATTATTCCGATGCGTGATTTATTGTATCGCATTTTAAATTCAACTCGTTTTTACGGTATAAGCGATCATGAAATTTATTTTAAAGATATACATGATCATTTGCTTAAACTGACAGAGATGATTGAAGCGAGCCGTGAATTAACAGCAGATATTCGAGATAGCTACTTTTCATTGAATTCCCACCATATGAACAACATTATGAAAACATTAACTGTATTCTCGACTATTTTCATGCCATTAACATTTATTGCAGGGGTATATGGCATGAACTTTTCGCATATGCCAGAGCTTGGCGGACAGTATAGTTATTTTATTTGTTTATTTTTAATGGCTTTAATTGGCGGAGGAATGATGGTTTGGTTTTACAAAAAAGGATGGTTTAAGTAAAAAAAACACCGAGAAATACTCGGTGTTTTTTTACTAGCCAATAGCGTGTAATACGAACATGGCTAAGAATAAACATGTAATGATATACATGGATGGTGCGACTTCTTTACGCTTTCCAAGAGCAACTTTCAAGATAGGATAAGCAATAAATCCGAACGCAATGCCATCAGCGATACTATATGTGAACGGAATCATAACGATAATTAAAAACGCTGGAAATCCTTCTGAAAAGTCGTTCAGAGGAATTTTTTGAATGCTTGTAATCATCAGGCCGCCAATAATAATTAAGATTGGTGCAATGGCACTATTAGGAATTAGTTTGACAAACGGAAGCGCAAACAGTGATGCGAAGAATAACAATCCTGTAACGATAGACGTCAGACCTGTCTTTCCGCCTGCGGTAATACCTGCAGCACTCTCTACAGTTGAAACGGTAGGGCTTGTGCCAAATAGACCACATGTCATTGCTGAAATTGCATTTGCTTGGTAAGCACGTGGGAATTTACGGTCATCTTCTAATAAACCGTGTAAAAGCCCCATGTTCTCAAAAATAAGCACCATGCTTAAGGAGAATGTTGCAATCCAAAACGGTAAGGAAGAAAGTTTCCCAAATGACATAGCTCCAAATACATCGCCGTAATTAGCGAATGAAAACGAACTATTTCCCACTTGACTCGTATCTACAAGGCCGAACAGCCATGCAATACCAGTTCCAATTGCAATCGTCCATAAAAAGTTTCCACGTACGTTACGCACAAATAGCACAAGTGCTACAATAAGAGTAAGTAGTGTTGCAAGAACGACAGGACTACTTAATTTCCCCATTGCTACAGCAGTAGTAGGATGCGAAACGACTAAACCACCTTTTTGCAAGCCGATGAAAGCTAAAAATAACCCGATACCGACAGTGATCGCTTCCTTTAATGACTTTGGAATCGATACCGAAAGCACGCGAGCAATCGGTGTAAACGCGGCAATTGCAAAAATAATACCAGAGATAAAGACAGCAGCTAATGCTTCTTGCCAAGTTAAACCGAGCGTATGCACAGCAGTGTACGTGAAGAATGCATTTACACCCATACCAGGGACAAGAATAGCAGGTGCATTTGCCCAAAATGCCATGAGTAGACATCCGACAAATGAACTAAAAACAGTTGCCAAGATTCCTGCCTCAAGAGGAATGCCGGCATCTGATAAGATTGACGCATTTACAATCATAATATAAACGATCGTGAAAAATGACGTAACTCCAGCTAAAACTTCTTGTTTTGGTGATGTTTCGTGTAAGTCTAATTTAAATGTTCTTTCAAGTATTCCTTTCATGTTAAACCTTCTTTTTCATATCCCTCTCCCACCCGTGATATCTCTTTTGTAAGAGCTCACCGTCCTTTATTATATCAGAACATCATGTTTTTACAACAACGAAAATGATAACGGTTACTTATAAATGAAATTATTTATAAATAAGTAAAAATAGCCCGGATAGATGAAATGATTTCTAATTCTCCTGATTGAATGGGAGGAGCTGCGTGCGCTTGCAAAGTAGCATAGGATGCAACCTCCCGTGGTAATTGGACAGATTCTTCAACGAATGACAGTGGAACAGGATTAATATTTAAATTGTATGTACTCGCAATTGTACGAGCTTTGTCTACTGCTTGTTGCAGAGCCTGAATGAGAGCTTGCTCATAATATTTATTTGGATGAGATATTCGAAAACGTAACCCTTTTGCTACATTTGCACCATTCGAAACGGCTATATCATATACTTCCCCTGCTTTTTGCACATTTAAAACGGTAATTTCATACAAATGCTCCACACGGTATCCTTGTAGTAATGCTTTATCATTTACATATTCGTATTGAGGAGTAATCGTATAAGAAATGGTTTCTATATCTTTATCGGCAATACCGAGCTGTTTGAGTGCATCCAGCAATTGTTTCGATTGTATCGCATTTTCTTCTTGCGCCTGTTTTACATTTTTACTATCTGTTCGAATTCCGAGTGTTAATATAACAACATTTGGTTTTGCTTTTACAATGCCTTCTCCTTGTACAGTAATAGTAGCTTCTTTACCAGCATTTGTCGTACGGATATTATGTAAATACGGATTCATTCCACCTTGCATTTTACATCACCATCCTTTTTTATCCCGCTATTTGCGGACAGTAAGACTGCCCGTAAAAGCCCGATTGGTGTGGGCTAATAATTAGTGGGGGATGGAGACCTCCCCACTGATTAAAGTTTTACTTTATATGTATATGTGTGAACAAAAAAGAAAATCGTATGAAAAAAGTTACATAAATGAGAATGATGAGGAAATAAAGCATATACAACAGAGGTATTTATAGATTATAATATGTGTAAATATGATAAAAAAGGGACGAGGCTAGTGAACGAAAAAAGAGAAACACTGATTTTAGATTTATCTGCATCATTTCGAAAGATGATACGTTTATTACAAAATGATATTAATACACGTTTTTCAGAGCATATGCCATATAATGAATTCTCTGTCCTACGTGCGTTGTTTTTAAAAAGTCCACAGATGGCTTCGCAAATTGCGAGTGAAGTAAACGTAACCTCCAGTCATATTACAGCTGTAACAGATCGTCTCGTACGAAAAGGATTTGTAGAAAGAAAACGTTCAAATTCAGATCGTCGTATCGTGTACTTAGAAATTACAGAACACGGACGAGAAGTAACTGAAAAACTTGAAGCTGTACGTAAAGAATATTATAAAGATAGATTTAAAGGTTGGAGCGACCAAGAGATAGAAATGGTTTTAGAACTATTTGGCCGCGTATTATAATAAATGAGGATAGGAAGCGAGAGCTTTCCTATCCTTTTTCTTTTGAATAAAAACATTTTGAAACTCCGATACTTTAATTAAAAAGATCGGAGGAAAGATTATGAAATATATTGCTGCACTTACCATTTTACTTGGAAGTTTTTTCTGTTTTCATACATTCACGTACGCCGATACCCCTATTCAAGTGGTGCAAAAAGAAGTGAAGTATATTGAAAATGATAATACGGTCTTATATTCGAAATTATGGGTTCGTTCTATGCAAAATGCAGTATTATTCCATCACAGCGATAATATTCGTAATCAGGACACATTGCGTAATGTAACAAATTCAGAGCTCGTTAAAGCGAAGCAATTGCCGTTTAAGAAAGCATCTATGTACATTCCGAGATTATCGCAATACGTATCAAAAGCAGGGAAAGAAAATATTCAAGTGTACTACATTGCGGTGCATTATAACGTGAAAAAAGAAAATGCATATCAACTTAATGGTATGAACTATTTTCTACAAGTATTTGTGAAAGAAAATGGGAAATGGAAAATTGCTGAAAGTGTAGTCGCACCGACAGAACAAATTGTACAAAATGGTGATGGATTTGGGATGAAAGAAGAGATGGTGTATGGGGATAGGAGAGAGAATGTAAAATAACCTCGCTCTTAGCGAGGAGGTTATTTTATTTGAAATTCCAAGAGACTTTCCATTTTAATATTTTAGGTAGGAGGAAATACATAATTAAACTAGCCGCCAAAAATCCGATGTAAAAGCTGGACAATGACTGTGCACGACTTAGTATTAAACCTCCAACGATCCCGCCAAAGAAAATAGCACAAGCCATAACTACTTTTTGTAGTTTTGGATATAATAAATAGTTACCATTTCGTTCATTGGCTGAACGAATATATAAATACATCCCGAGTGGTAACAAAATAATGATATGTGCAATAGGTCCAATTAATGTTTTTGCTGGTGGAATCCTTGTGAAATTTGGTTCGTTATGACGCACTCCATCTGAATCGGTATAAGCGCTTTGTGGATCATAATTAAAGTCAATATAAAAATTTTCTGCTGGACCAGAAATACGTATGTTTTCTATACGACGTTGTATATTGCTATTGTCCTCATGAAATTCAGTATTTGAGTGAACAGCAATGACTCCAGAAATAAGTAATGGAAGGAAAGCAGGGAAGATTAATATAGCTGCAGTAAGAAATCCTTGCGATATAATATTCCCGGCAATTGTTCCTATGCATAAGGCAAGTGTATAAATAGCGATTAATACAATTAACATGTATATAAAATAACTATGAAATGGGGAAAATACTTGATATTTATTATGAAAAGTCAACTTTTTCATAATAGCAAATAGTCCCCAGTTTAAAACGACAATCGCAACGATATTACAGATTCCAAACAACCATTTTGTTATATAAAGGTGTGAACGTTTAAAGGGCATAGACCATAACAAGTCACTAGAGTTACTTTGTCTTTCCCAGCCAATTAATGTACAGGCGAGTACGATAAGTGTACCACCTTGAAATATGACAGGGTCTATAAGTGATAAATCAAAGTTGTAATGATATATGTATTTCCATTTTTTATTCATATTTAAAAAGTGTTGTTGTTGAATAGAAGTCATATAGTATTTATATGACAAAGTATAGAAGCTGACGAGCCAAAATAGCCATACAACATATTTACTTTGTTGATACGTTCTTAGCCATAGTGCTTTTTGAAACATAGGATCTCTCCTTTAAAAAACTTTATAATTTGTTAGGCGTGATAATACAACATAAGTAATGATTCCAGCGAGAAACAAACCTATATAGTAGTTAAGTAAGAAATTGAATTGAGTTATTTTATAGCCACCTAGTAATGCAAAGTAAATGGTTGTCCCCCATATCCATAGTTTTAAATGTTTTTGGAAAATAAATATCTTTTGACTGTTTTCATTTGGTGATCGCGTATATAAATATGTTCCAAGTAGTAAGTAAAAAATTGTATAAAAAATAGGGACTAGCATGCATTTAGCCGAATAGTAACTATAAGATGCTGGATCTCTTAAAGCAGTTGAATCTTTTTCTTTTTTACGTGATTTTGGATCATAATCGTAATAAATAGAAAAATTATATATTGGTACAACTATATTTGTTTTATTATTTATTTCAGAAAGACTTTCATATAAGGAAGAGTTTCTACTATTTTGGGCATCTAAATGATTTATTGTAAAATTGTATAGTAATGAAATAAATGTAAGACCCATTAGTAACCAAGGAATACAAAAAGCGACTTGTGAAACAACGCTTCCAGTAAAGGTACCAATACATAATGCAGCTGTATATACTGCAACATATGAAACAATTGCATAAAGAAAGTATCGATGAAATGGTTCAAATGATTGATAATCAAAATGAATTGTTGTTCTATAAATTAAGTACATAACAATCCAGTTTACAAGAAGAGACCCTACAATCCAGAATGAACCGAAAGCCCATTTAGATAAGAAAATATCTTTTCTTTTAAATGGCATTGTCATAAGTAGTGCATTAGACTGGTTGCTACGTTCCCATCCTATTAATAGACAAGCAATAGAGATAATAAGAATAGTTATCGAAAAACTATTACCTGTATTTTGCCAAAAAGCATAATCATAATAGAACGTTCCCTTTTCATGTAATTTATAATAATTAGCAAGTTGTCGCTGAGCTGCTTTATAGTATCCGAAAGATAGAAGATAAAGAGTATAAAAGAAGAATAGTAATACAGCATATTTCCCGCGCTTCCAATTCCACATCCACAACGCTTTATGAAACATACCCATCCTCCTTCAGTGTCGTAACGAAGACATCTTCAAGTGACATTGTTAATTCTTCAATGAGTATAGGTTGCTCTTTATAAAACTTCTCAAGCGTTACAGCTACATTTCCTTCGATTAAAATCGTATATACTTTTCCCGTTTGATTTAATATTTTAATATTGCTTAAGTTTTCTAGTTTTTGAGGTAATGATCGTTCGTAAGCAACTTGTATTTTAGCAAATCGTGATTTTGCATCGTCTAGTGACGTAATAGAATCTACTGTATGCCCTTTTAAAATAATGATTATATCTGCGATTTTTTCAACTTCATCTAAATGATGAGTAGAGATGAAAATCGTAATTTCTTTCTCTGCTACTTCTTCAACGAGAAATTGTAGGATTTGTCTTTTAATGATAGGATCAAGCCCGTTTGTCGGTTCATCTAAAATAATATATTCTGCTTTTGCAGCGAAAGCTAAAATGATGGCAAGCAGTGCTTTCATTCCTTTTGAATAGCTACGGATTCGTTTGTTCGGCAAGTTAAAACGTTCTAATATTTCATAAAAATATTGTTCATCGAATGCTGTATAAACGGCTTTATAAAACTTCACGATTTCCTTTACTGTATATCCGTTCAGTATGTTAGTAGAATCCGGAACATATACAACTTTTTGTTTAATTTCCGGCTGCATATGAACATCTGTATCCTCATATGTAACAGTGCCTTCATCGGGGTCTAAAATGCCGACCATCGTTCGTAATAAAGTTGTTTTCCCTGCACCGTTTCTACCGAGCAATCCGACGATACTACCTTTTTGTAATGTGAAAGAAACATCGTCTAAAATTGTTTGATTATCAATTGTTTTCTTCAAGTTTGTCACTTTCAGCATCTGTACTTCCTCCAATCTCTTTGTAGTATGAATCTATCCAATCGTGAATTTTATCTTTCGTAATCCCAAGATAAGAGGCTTCTAGTAGTAATTGATGAAATTGCTTTTCAACCATAGCGATTTTCCTTTCGTCTAATGTTGGGGTAATCGATTGGGATACAAATGTTCCTTTCCCTCGTAATGTTTCAATAATTCCTTGTCGCTCTAATTCTTGATAAGCTTTGCTTACTGTATTTGGATTTATAACGAGCAAAGATGCGAGCTCGCGTACAGAAGGAAGCTTATCACTTGGAGCTAACATGTTTTTCAATACGAGTTCTTTTACATTTTGGACAATTTGTTCCCATATCGGAGTGTTGCTTCTTGGATCAAGTTGAATATGCAAGAGCAATGTCTCCTTCCTGATGAGTATTAAGTGTACTACTGTGTGTAATACACTTAATACAATATAGGCGATGAATTTATTTGTCAACTGAAAATGATAGAAAAATATGGTATTAAAAATGTATAAATTGGAAAAAATAGGTTTGATATAGAATGGAGGGTTAGTCATGAAGCGAGTTTTTGGAATACTTGTTTGTTTCATGTTATTGCTTTCTGGTACTTCAGTTAGTTTCGCACAATCTGAGAAAACGAAGCAGGAGAAAACAGAAGAAACAGCACCGAAGTTAGCCGAACAAGCGTCGTCAGCAATCGTAATTGAGCAAGATACAGGTAAAGTTTTGTTTGATAAAAATCCGAATGAAAAGTTACCACCTGCTAGTATGACGAAGATTATGACAATGCTATTAATTATGGAACAAGTTGAAAAAGGAAAACTAAAACTAAACGATAAAGTTAGAGCGAGTGAACACGCAGCTTCAATGGGTGGATCACAAATTTTTCTAGAGCCTGGGGAAGAGATGACTGTAAATGAAATGCTAAAGGGCATTGCGATTGCATCTGGAAATGATGCATCTGTTGCAGTAGCTGAGCATATCGCTGGTTCAGAAGAAGGATTCGTAAATATGATGAACAAAAAAGCGAAAGATCTAGGACTGAAAAATACACATTTTCAAAATCCGACAGGTCTTCCAGCGAAAAATCATTATTCCACAGCGAATGATATGGCTATTATGGCGAAAGAGTTGATGAAGTATCCACTTATTCGAAAATATACAGGTAAGTATGAAGACTATTTACGTGAAAATACGGATAAGAAATTTTGGCTCGTTAATACGAATAAGTTAGTTCGTTTTTATCCTGGAGTAGATGGAGTGAAGACGGGTTTTACGACAGAAGCGAAATATTGTTTAACAGCATCAGCTGAAAAAAATGGAATGCGTGTTATTTCAGTTGTCATGGGAGCACCTACGTCAAAAGAGCGGAACAATCAAGTAACAAAGCTTCTTGACTATGCATTTGGACAATATATGACAAAGAAATTGTATACACGTGGCGAGAAAATTAAGACTGTACAAGTAGGAAAAGGTAAAAAAGAAAAAGTAGATTTAGTTGCGTCAGACAATGTGTCTCTTCTTATGAAGAAGGGCGAAAATATGGACAAGGTAAAACAAGAAGTGATTGCTGAAAAGAAAGTAAAGGCACCAATTAAAAAAGGTGATGCACTTGGTACACTCGTTATTAAAAAAGATAAAGATGTTTTATTAAAACAAACAATTGTAGCAAAAGAAGATGTTGCTGCAGCAAGCTGGTGGGAATTATTTAAAAGAAGTTTTGGGATGTTTTCAACATCAAAATAGCGGCGGGAATTTTGCCGCTTTTCTGCTCGTATATACGGGGATAATTGCTGAAAGGTTTCACTTTATGACGAAATAGTTCTTCTTTTGTCAGTAGGAAGGATTCTTATTTTATATCACGAAAATCTTATGTTAATGAGTAAAGTTTGAGCATAAGGAGGAAATCGTGTGAGTCTTTCCATGCACTTAGAAGTAAAACGTGACGTCTTATGTGTGAGACTAGAGGGTGAATTAGATCATCATACTGCTGAAGAGTTGCGAACGAAAGTAACAGATATGATTGAGACACATGGTGTTCATCATATTGTTTTGAGCCTAGAGAACTTAACATTTATGGATAGTTCTGGTCTAGGTGTTATATTAGGCCGATATAAACATGTAAAGGGATTAGGTGGAGAAATGGTTGTCTGTGCAATTTCACCGCCTGTTAAACGTTTATTTGAAATGTCAGGTCTATTCAAAATTGTTCGTTTAGAAGAAAGTGAAGCGCATGCGCTCGCGACGTTGGGGGTGGCATAAATGAGAAATGAAATGAACCTTCAATTTTCAGCGTTAAGTCAGAATGAATCATTCGCTCGCGTTACAGTAGCTGCTTTTATTGCACAACTAGACCCGACGATGGAAGAACTAACAGAGATTAAAACAGTTGTGTCAGAAGCAGTTACAAATGCAATTATTCATGGATATGAAGGAAATGCAGAAGGTGTTGTTTATATTTCAGTGATTTTGGAAGAAGCAATGGTGAAACTCACGATTCGAGATGAAGGGATTGGTATCTTTAACTTAGATGAGGCAAGACAACCCCTTTTTACAACTAAACCTGAATTAGAGCGTTCCGGAATGGGATTTACTATCATGGAAAATTTTATGGATGAAGTAGAAGTTATTTCAAACGAATCTTTCGGGACAACAATCCATTTGACAAAATACTTATCAAATAGTAACGCTCTATGCAATTAAGGAGAATAGCCTATGGACATAGAGGTCAGAAATGAGAAGAAGAAACCTCAGTTAAAGGACCACGAGCTAAAAGCGTTAATTCAAAAAAGTCAAGATGGAGATCAACAAGCGAGAGATACAATCGTTCAAAGTAATATGCGTCTCGTATGGTCGGTTGTGCAGCGATTTCTTAATCGAGGGTACGAACCAGACGATTTATTTCAAATTGGATGTATTGGGCTCTTAAAATCGGTAGATAAATTTGATTTATCTTTCGACGTGAAATTTTCAACATATGCAGTTCCAATGATTATTGGTGAAATACAACGGTTTTTACGTGACGATGGATCTGTGAAAGTAAGTAGATCTTTAAAAGAAACAGGAAACAAAATTCGAAAGATGAGAGACGAGCTTTCGAAAGAATTTGGAAGAGCCCCAACGATTAATGAAGTAGCGGAGGCTCTTGAACTAACGCCAGAAGAAGTCGTTTTGGCACAAGAAGCGAGTCGTGCTCCTTCATCAATACATGAAACTGTGTATGAAAACGATGGAGATCCAATTACTATTTTAGATCAAATTGCAGATCAATCTGAAACGAAATGGTTTGATAAAATTGCTTTAAAAGAAGCAATTAGAGAATTGGATGAACGAGAACGTCTAATTGTGTATTTGCGTTATTATAAAGACCAAACCCAATCAGAAGTAGCGGAGCGCATAGGCATTTCGCAAGTACAAGTTTCAAGACTTGAAAAGAAAATATTGAAACAGATGAAAGATCGAATAGATGAGTAGCTATCTATTCGATCTTTTTTTATTGTCATGAAAAGGAGGAGGATCCAATTATTTCTAAAAAATTAACAGAATATATTGATAATTTAGTTAATTTAAAATATAATCCAAGTATGAACTTGTCACAAAGGGGGAAGGAAACATGGAAACGAGGCAACAATGGGGAACGAGGGCTGGATTTATTTTTGCAGCAATCGGTTCAGCTGTTGGACTAGGGAATATATGGCGTTTTCCTTATACCGCGTATGAAAACGGGGGAGGCGCATTCTTTTTACCGTACTTATTTGCATTATTAACTACTGGTATTTCATTGTTAGCGTTCGAGTTTGCTCTTGGACATCGTCATCGTGGCTCGGCGCCACTTACATTCTTCCGTATTAATCCACGTGCTGAATTTATTGGATGGTGGCAAATGTGTGTGACATTTATTGTTTCAACATATTATGCTGTAATCATTGCTTGGTCTATTTCGTATACATACTTTTCAATTACTGGAGCATGGGGGAAAGACACGCAATCATTTTTATTTAAAGAGTATTTACATGTTGCAGATAAGCCAGGACAATTCGGGGGACTCGTACCAGAAGTATTAATTCCATTGGCTCTCGTTTGGATTATCGTGCTTGGTGTTGCATTTAAAGGAGTTAAAAAAGGAATCGAAGTTGTTAACCGCATTTTTATTCCTTTACTAGTTGTTATGTTCCTTATTATCGTTGTTCGTGCAGTGACGATGGAAGGCGCGATGCAAGGGCTAGATGCATTCTTTAAACCAGATTGGAGTCGTATTTTTGATGGGAAAGTATGGCTTGCTGCTTACGGTCAAATTTTCTTTAGTCTATCATTAGCATTCGGAATTATGATTACGTATTCTAGTTATTTACCGAAAAACTCAGATACAACAAATAATGCTTTTATTACAGGGTTTGCAAATTCAGGATTTGAGTTATTGGCAGGTATCGGTGTTTTTGCAGCTCTTGGATTTATGGCAAATAACATGGGGGTACCGGTTGATAAAGTAGCTAGTGCTGGCGTAGGGCTTGCGTTCGTAGTATTCCCGCAAATTATTAATGAGTTACCGATGTCACCGTTATTTGGCGTATTATTTTTCTTATCTTTAACGGTTGCTGGAATTACATCACTTATTTCACTTGCGGAAGTATGCTTTGCCGCTGTATCTGAAAAATTCAGCTTGAGTCGTCAAAAGACGATTGGAATTATGGGAACGCTTTTAGTATTAGTTTCTCTTGTTTTTGCAACGCGCGGTGGACTTATGTTCCTCGATGTTGTTGATTATTTCGCTAACAATTTTGGATTGATTACAATTGCACTAGCTGAAGTAGTTACAATAGGACTTATTCTACGCCGTTTACCAGTTTATCAAAATCATGCAAACTTTGTATCTGATATAAAGTTAGGGACGTTTTGGAGAGTGAGTTTACTCGTTATTACTCCACTTATGTTAGGGTATATGTTAATTGATGGTACAATCCAAAACATTAAAAAGAACTACGGAGATTATCCGACAGAGTTTGTTGTAACATATGGTTGGTCGATAGCTGCAGCATTTCTTGTTGTTGCGATAGTAATTAGCTTAAAAAAATGGAATGCACAAATACATTCAGATTCTGCACAGCTTGAAAAAGAATGGAAGGACCGAGGTGTTTCATGATGAGTGGATCAGCGATTATGATGATGGTTATTGGTATGGTAGTTATTTGGGGAGGACTCGCATTAAGTATTGCAAATTTATTTAAGAAAAAGGCGTAGGTTAAAACATCTGTACCGAAACGGTACAGATGTTTTTTTATGAAAAAATTGTATTAGAAAAAATTCCAATAACCATACTACAACTACGAGGAAGAGTGAAGGGGTGATTGGAAGTTGGAACAAACGCTTTATATTAAAATGCGAAATCGCTTAAAAGTTTCTCCTACTTATGAAGTAAAGCTGGGCGATGTTGCTCAACTTGCCGGAGATTCTTTGATAGTTGAGTCGTTACAAAATGAGATAGTTTACAAAATAACAGCGCATGATAAAACGCACGTTGTAATTGATGTTATGAAAGTGATTGAGATTATTCAACAAAAAGCGTCTCATATACAAATTAATTTATTTGGTTCTGGACAAACTCTTGTTGAAATTATATACGAAAAAAAGAAAGTGCATCCGCTTTTCTTTGGACTTGTATGGTTGTTGCTTTTCATTGGAGCGGCTCTTGCGATAATTTATTTCCATGAAGATGTAAGTATGCAACAAGTACATCAACGGTTATATTACATGATTACTGGAGAATTTAAGGCACAACCGCTATTATTTCAAATTCCATATTCACTAGGTCTTGGATTAGGTATGGTTTTATTTTTTAATCATGTATTTCAAAAGAGAATCAATGAAGAACCAAGTCCGTTAGAAGTTGAGATGTTTCAATATCAGCAATCGCTAGATCAATACGTTATCGTTCATGAAAATAAGGATAATACGAAACAGATAGCTGATGATTGAACATGGATTCGTTATTTTAATTGGTCTCGCTGGAGGAATTGCTGTAGGGAGCGGATATGTTGCGTTTTTAGCTGTGCTAGGCATTATCCCACGTTTAGCTCAATTAACGAGAAGTGGAAAACACATTCAATATTTTGAGTGGGCGGTCATTGCAGGCACTTTAACAGGAGCTTGGTGTAGTTTGAGAAATATTACATTTCAAACATCACAATATTGGCTTGTTATATTAGGGATATTTTGTGGCACATTCATTGGAATGCTTGCTGCGGCATTAACAGAAGTGTTAAATGTTTTACCTATTTTAGCGAAACGAGTAGGGGTAGAGGGAAAAATTGTTGTTTTACTCGTTGCTCTTGTACTTGGAAAAGTAATAGGCTCGCTGTTTCACTGGATTTATTTCGTAAAGTAGGAGGCAATATATATATGACACAAAAAAAACTAAAGGATGACTACATAAATAAAGTGAAGGAGTACCATCCAAAACCAAACTATTTCATAAATTGTGTCAAGGCATTTCTTGTAGGTGGACTCATTTGTACAGTTGGAGAAGTATTGATGAAATTTTATATACATTATTTTCATTTTAGTGAACAAGAGGCAGGGAATCCTACAGTTGCCACTCTTGTCTTATTATCGGCGATTTTAACAGGATGTGGTGTATATGATAAGATCGGGCAGTTTTCTGGAGCCGGATCAGCAGTACCAGTTACTGGATTTGCGAACTCTATGGCGAGTGCTGCACTAGAACATAGGAGTGAAGGGATTGTTCTTGGGATTGCTACTAATATGTTTAAGATTGCAGGCAGCGTCATTGTGTTTGGAGTCGTCGGTGCATACATTATCGGGTTAATAAGATATACATTTAAAATTTTAATGTCTTAAAGGAGGGATAGGTATGAGGTTGACAGGAAAACAAACGTGGGTATTTCAAAATGATATCTTCGTGAATGCAACTGGTACTGCCGTCGGTCCGAAAGAAGCTGAAGGCCCTCTTGGAAAGGATTTTGATATTTCATATGCTGACTTACATTGTGGAGAGGAAAATTGGGAACTTGCTGAGCGAAGGTTAATGTCAGACTCGATTCAACAAGCGATGCAAAAAGGAAATATCAAAAAATCGCAAATTGATTTCTTTTTAGCGGGTGATTTATTAAATCAAACAGTGACCGCAAATTATGTTGCTCGTGAGTGTGGTATTCCTTTTTTAGGAATGTTTAGCGCTTGTGCGACGTCAATGGAAACTTTAGCGGTTGGGGCAGCCTTTATAGACGGTGGATTTGCGAATCGCATCTTAGCTACAGTAAGTAGTCATAATGCGACGGCTGAAAGACAATTTCGTTATCCAACAGAGTATGGAGGACAAAAGCCAGGAACAGCAAATTCAACGGTTACTGGAGCAGGATCCATATTAATTAGCAATGAAGAGAGTGCAATTAAAATAACGGCAGCTACGATTGGGAAAGTACAGGACTTAGGAATTGCGAATCCTTTAGATATGGGATCGGCAATGGCACCAGCTGCTGCTCATACAATTCAACAGCATTTTGAAGATTTAAGAAGAAGTGCCGCTGATTATGATTTGATTGTTACGGGTGATTTATCAGCTGTTGGGACACCAATTGCGAAACAACTTTTACTTGAGGAAGGATATAATCTCGGGAATATATACAATGATTGCGGATTAATGATTTACGATTCGAGTCAGGAAGAAGTGTTTGCAGGTGGTAGTGGCTGTGCTTGTTCAGCGGTTGTAACGTACGGGCATTTATTACGTGAGATGCACAAAGGGAATTTACAACGAATTCTTGTTGTTGCTACTGGAGCATTATTAAGCCCGATGATGATGCAACAGAAGGAAACGATTCCGACAATCGCGCACGGTGTTGTATTTGAAAGAGTGAAAGGAGAGTGAATTGTGGATTTTATATATGCATTTCTTGTAGGCGGAGCTATTTGTGTAATTGGACAAGTGTTGCTAGACTTCGCCAAGTTAACACCAGCTCATTTAATGGCAACATTTGTAGTCGTTGGGGCTATATTAGATGGATTCGGATTGTATGATAAGCTTATAAAATTTGCGGGTGCTGGGGCAACGGTCCCTATTACAAGCTTTGGGCATTCGCTACTGCACGGAGCAATGCATGCGGCAGAAAAACATGGATATTTAGGAATTGGAATCGGTATGTTTAGCTTAACGTCAGCGGGTATTTCAGCAGCAATATTATTTTCATTTTTTGTAGCACTTATATGTAAACCGAAAGGATAAATCAAATGAGACGAAGGGTTGTTTTGGTCACAGATGGAGATGAATATGCAAAGCGGACAATTGAGCTGTTAACAAAGGAATTTGGGGGAAGGTGTATTTCAGCATCGCAAAGTAATCCAACCAAATTGACAGGGAAGAAAGTTGTTGAGCTTATTATGCAAACACCATATGACCCTGTATTTGTCATGTTTGATGACAGCGGATTTATAGGAGAAGGATCTGGTGAAAAGGCGTTAAAATATGTCGCAACACATAAACAAGTTGATGTACTTGGTATTTTAGCAGTAGCATCTAATACACATCATTGGGAATGGGCACGTGTAGATGTAAGTGTAGATCGGAATGGGAATTTGACAGAATACGGTGTGGATAAATTTGGACTTCCAGATGGTGAAATTGGCAGGATTAGTGGGGATACGATTTATTGTTTAGATGATTTGAATGTTCCTGTCATTGTGGGGGTCGGTGATATTGGTAAGATGTGTGGAAATGATGAATGGGAGAGAGGATCACCTATTACTAGAAAAGCGATTCAATTAATTTTGGAAAGGAGTGGGTTTTATGACGAAGCCTAAAAAAGTGAATATCCCTATTTCATCTTTTTTAAGTGATAATGAAAATTATTTAAAACAAACGGTTGGACTAGGTGTTACATACGATGTGGGTATTCGTAAATTTCAAATTTTAAATAAAGAAATTGGTGTGTTATTTGTAAATGGACTTTGTGATACAAATTATATTATCCATATTTTAGAAGAAGCGGTAGATACAAATGAAATAAGGGATGTAGAAGAAGATACAGTGAAGCTTTTAGAGAATCGTTTAATTCATCAACAAGTAAGTAAAGTGAAAACGATGGATGAGGTAATGCTCCAAGTATTATCAGGACTCATTGTTATATTTGTGGAAGGTGAAACGGAAGCGTTCGCGATAGATGTACGTAGTTATCCAGGTCGGACACCGACAGAACCAGATACAGAAAAGGTAGTACGTGGTGCAAGGGATGGCTTTGTTGAAAACATCGTTGTAAATACAGCGTTAATTCGTAGAAGAATACGCGACCCACGTCTTCGAAATGAAATGATTCGAGTAGGGGATAGGTCGCAAACGGATATTTGTATTACATATGTACAAGATGTTGCAAATCCGGATTTAGTGAAGATTATAAAACAAGAATTAAATAACATTGATGTAGACGGGATTACGATGGCGGATAAAACGGTAGAAGAATTTGTTGTAAAACAAGGTTATAATCCATTCCCGCTTATTCGATATACAGAAAGGCCAGATGTAGCAGCAAATCATCTATTAGAAGGACATGTGCTAGTGCTCGTTGATACGTCACCAAGTGCGATGATTACGCCAACGACATATTTCCATCATTTACAGCATGCAGAAGAGTTTAGACAAAATCCAGCTGTAGGTACATTTTTACGTTGGGTACGTTTTCTGGGTGTTATATTCTCCTTATTCTTATTGCCATTTTGGTTAGTGTTTGTATTTGATCCAACGCTTTTACCGGAGAAACTAGCTTTCATTGGGCCAAATAAGATGACGCATTTACCGATTTTATTACAAGTTTTGATGGCTGAAATTGGACTTGAATTTTTAAGAATGGCTGCTATTCATACACCGACACCATTGTCGTCAGCAGCAGGTTTGATTTCAGCTATATTAATTGGTCAAATTGCAATTGATGTAGGTTTGTTTGTACCAGAAGTTATTTTGTATGTAGCGGTTTCTATGATTGGATCATTTGCAACGCCGAGTTATGAACTTGGACTTGGAAATAAGGTCGGAAAATTGTTTGTCATTATTTTGACCGGCATCTTTCATGAGATGGGATTTGTAATCGGAATGACGGTATTGATTTTATTTTTAGCGTCTATAAAAAGTTTACAAACACCGTATTTATGGCCGTTTTTACCGTTTGATTGGGGTGCATTAACAAAAGTTTTACTCCGTCCAACTATGTCTAGTTTAAAGGTTCGTCCAAGTATTGTAAGACCTCAAAATGTGCGAAGACAAAAATAAGCGGGATTATGCTCTCGCTTATTTTTTATTGAAAAATTATTGCTTTTTTAACAAAAACCAAACATTTTTTTTGTACAATTAGAGTAGATATTGTGTATGAAAGGGGAAGAGGACATGATTAAATTATTTGTAAGTGATTTAGATGATACGCTCGTTTACAATGTGAATCATATGCAAAAAGAAGATGAACGAGCGCTTTGTTGGCTAGCTGAAAAAGGGACAAATATTTGTTTTGCCTCTGGCCGTTTTACTCACCGAATTAATGAGGCGGTAGAAAGGTTCTCGTTCCCGTATTACACAACCGGTTTAAATGGAGCGACAATGTTACTACCGGATGGAAAAGTATTTCATGAATCGAGTTTTGAAGATGGGGTTGCCCAGGAAATATATCGATATATACATAAAAAGGGACTAGCAGATATTGTATGTGCAAATGAGCAGCGATATACAAAAAGGAAGAATGAACATCATCATACTTTTGAAGAGTATATGGGAGTGCATATCGCTGAAATAAAAGCATTAGAAGAGGAATTTGGGAAGACTGTACATCCTGCGAAGTTGTTTGTTTTTGGGGGTGAAGAGAAAATTGTAGCATTAGATCAAGAATTGCGAGATACATTTCATAGCGAAGCAGAAGTTTTTATATCGGGTAAGCGCTACGTTGACATTATGCCAAAGGGAGTAAGTAAGGGGAGCGCTCTGAAGCGATTAATGGAATATTTAAAAGTTGAGGCAAAGGAAGTCGCGTGCATTGGTGATTCTTTTAATGATATTTCTATGTTTGAAGTAACTCCGCACTCGTTTACTCTTCATCATGCTCATCCGTATGTGAAAGAGAAGGCAAATCATGTTGTTCGTTCGGTTGAAGAGGCTATTATGAAATTACCTTTGCTCGTATAAAGTGAAACCTTAAATCCTGCTAATTATTAGCTCAGATGCTCGTTAATGCAAAATAAAAAAGCTCGTCAAAGACGAGCTTTTTACTTAAATAATGATTTAACAAAATCAATGATACTAGAGAAGAAATCTTTTACTTTATCTAAGAAACTTTGTCCTTCTTCAGATCCTAAGAAGGCCGATACATGGTCTTTTGCTTTGTTTAATTGGCTACCAACTTGGTTCCAATCAATATTAAGATTTTTCATTTTATCAAATAACGCTACTAAGTTATCCAACTGTTCATCTGTTAATGTAATACCGAGTTGATCAGCAATTTTTTTTATTAATGAACGTAAATCTTCAGTAGTTTTTGGCTGTTCTTTTGCAATTTCTTCTTTAATTTTTGCAACAAGTTGAACTGCTTTTTCTTCACCGATTTTATCACCAAGTTTTGCTGTTTGTACCATTTCTTCATTGGCTACTTTTTTAACATCTTCTGGAATTTCTTTGTTCGATGTTGTTTCATATGCCTTCATTAAACCGGTTAAAGCAGCGGTTCCAGAAACTTTAAATGGTGCAGTAATTTGAATCTCTGCATCTTTCACACCTGCTGTAATAAGTGCATTTGTGTACATTGCATCTGTTATCGAATTAATGTTTTTTGAGCGTACAATGAGACCTGACCCTGGTTTTGTGTATGTAATCATAGAAGAGGAAATTGCTCTCGTACCAATTTGTGCTTTTGGAACAATTCCTTCTAGAAATTTATGTTCTTCCGCATTAGACACAGTAATAATTGTAGCATCTTTTGGTGCTTTCATTTCTTTTAACAGATCTTGTTTTTGTTGTTCAGATAAGTTTTCTCCTAGTGTAACAATTGATTCTCCCTCAATGATGTCTGCAAATGAAGCTGTTGGCATAATAAATACGGCTACAGCTAATAGCAGAGCTAGTAATTTCGCTTTCACGAAAAATCGCTCCCTTTCTCTTTCTAAAATTTTCGGGCAACACAGTTATTATAGTATATTTTTCTTATTTGTCACCTAGCTTTTTCCACATTTCAAAAAAGAAGTATGCAGATTGTCGGATTCTTTTTGTTTCTCGTCATGAATATGGTAATATAGTGCTGAGATAGTTGAAAGGAGACATATACGTATGAAAACTTTAGGATACATATTAATGGAAAATGGTGAAAAAATCGAATTGGAATTTTTCCCAGAAGAGGCACCGAAAACTGTAGAAAACTTTAAAAAATTAGCAGATCAAGGATTTTATGATGGTGTGACATTCCACCGCGTTATTCCTGGCTTCGTAAGCCAAGGTGGAGACCCAACAGGCACAGGTGCAGGTGGCCCAGGTTACTCTATTCCATGTGAAACTGATGGAAACCCTCATAGACACGTTGTTGGCTCACTTTCTATGGCACATGCTGGCCGTAATACAGGTGGTAGCCAATTCTTTGTTGTTCATGAGCCACAACCTCATTTAGATGGCGTACATACAGTGTTTGGTAAAGCGACGAGCGGTATTGAAACAGTATTAAACATGCGTCAAGGCGATGTAATGAAAGAAGTTAAAGTTTGGGAAGAATAAGTTATAGAAAAAAGAGAGCAATTGTGCTCTCTTTTTTATTTGCTCAAATAGGAATTGGGATATATTCTATAGTACATGATACAGATAGTACGGTTACTACTGTTAAAATATATTGTTCATGAGAACAAAGTTTTAACAAAATACATAGAATACATTAACAATTATATGCTTCAATAAATGGATTTCTTTTATCATATTATTTTTGCTAGAATTACTTTGTTCAAAAGTGATTAATAATTATGCTGTGATGAGCAGGGATTTTCCTTTTAGTTCCTATGCAGTAGTGTTTTTTTTGTGTAGTCTACTGGAAACAAATAGTGTGAAAACATATATTTGACTTTCTTCTTTACGCTTTGTATGATTATCAAGTTGTTTTAGACTCTTCTCACTCTGGTGAAAATACTGTAGAATGAATATGATGTGAAAAGAGTGATTGAGGGGATTAATAGTTTATAACTTTTGTAAGAAGGGATAAGGGTTATGTTAATTCGTTTTAAAAAAAGTTATGAAAAAATTGCAATGGGGCTTCTTTCATTTATGCCAACTGAAAAAGATGTGAAAACATTACAATTGACAATGAAAGAGTATGAAACAAAAGATGATTGGCAACTGTATTTGTGGAAACAAAACGAAGATTTTGTTGGGATAATGGGGATTGTAAAAAAAGAGAATCATGTATTAGAAATTCAGCATTTGAGCGTGAACCCGTCTCACCGTCATATGGGGATTGGGACGAAGATGGTTCAAGAGCTTAAGATTAAATTTCTTGAGTTTACAATTTGCGGAAATGAGCAAACAGCAAGTTTTTGCAAAAAGTGTAAAGAACTTGAACAAAATATACATTCATGAAAGCAGGGATAAGTAGTTTATTATCTCTGCTTTCTTTTTTGTAGTTGTTCGTTTCGTTCAGAAATGACTTCTGTTCGATCACGTAATGTGTGCTTATTCATAATGTATTCACCAGGAATGGCATTCGCATCTTTCCAAGATAGGTTTTGTTTCTTACATAACTGTATGCAGTGACGTTCTAATGTAGCATCTAATAATGGTAAAAATAACGGAGCGAAATTTTCTTTTTTATGGATAGATAGTAATCTTTCATTTAATAAGAATATTAGCTGTTTATGATCTATTCCTAATTGTTGTAATGACACACTGTTCTTTTCTAAAAGTGCTATTGAACTTTTTATCATTCTCTCTGCGCCATTCCAGTTGGAGCGTCTTTGATGATATAAAGAAACTGCAATTTGAATGAGACCAACTAAGTAATTGTCACGCTCTCCTCTAGGTTTTAATTTCCAATACTCTTCTAGTATTTCATGACATTCAAAATAATCATAATCTCCGTGAAAATGAATTAAAAATTGTATGTATTCGGTAGGATACATTTTTTTCGCTCCTGTCTAACTATTATATGTACAGTGTATCATAGAAATATTAACAATAAGCGACTAGGGAATTTTCCGTAGTCGCTTTATTGCCTCATGTTAGCAGAAGCAAGCCGCTCCTACAATGATTAGTAAAATGAACAGTACAACAAGTAATGCGAATCCACCGCTAAAACCGCAATCAACGTGACCCATAGTTTTTTGACCTCCTACATTGTTCTTACTACACTGTTATCATATGAAGCGGTGGGCATTATGACATGGGCATAGGTCTATTTTTAATTAAATTTCTTAAAAAGGTTGGATAGAACATGAGTATGCTCTATACTTATGTTGTTATAGAAAAAATGTGGTGGGATGCTTTGTGCAGTATAATTTTAAAGTAGAGGCATTTGAAGGGCCTTTAGATCTATTGTTACATTTAATACATCGTTACGAAATTGATATATACAATATTCCTGTAGCGGAAATTACAGAGCAATATTTATCTTATGTCCATACGATGAAAGAATTACAATTAGATGTTGCTAGTGAGTATTTAGTAATGGCAGCAACGTTATTGCAAATTAAAAGTAAAATGTTGTTACCAAAACAAGAAGAAGATGTACCTGATAACGGTGAAGACTTTATGGATGACCCTCGTCAAGAATTGATGGAGAGGTTAATTGAATATAAGAAATATAAGCAAGTTGCTACTGAGTTAAAAGAAAGAGAACAAGAAAGAGCACAGCTATATACACGTCCGCCAATTGATTTTACATCATTTCAACAAGAAGAGGAGACAAGCTTACCTCTTGATGTTACATTATATGATATGTTAGCGGCATTTCAAAAGCTAATGCGTCGTAAAAAAGCAAAGAACCCTGTGACAACACGAATTACTCGTCAAGAAATACCAATTGAAAAGCGAATGACTGATATTCTACAGCAGTTAGAAACAAAAGGCGGTCGTCAAAGCTTTTATGATTTGTTTGCTGATGAAGAACGAGAAATAATGGTTGTAACATTTTTAGCGGTTCTTGAGCTGATGAAAAACCAACAAATTATTATTGAACAAGAGCATAATTTTGATGAAATTTTCGTATCAAGCTCTAATAAATCCATATAGATTCAGTATAGTTTATTAGGGTGGAAAATGAGAGGGAAATACTTTATCTCATGATCGTTTTTAGTGTATCGTTTGGAACAAGAAAAGAAATATTGAACCGAACGCATTGACTGTGATTCGGTTTTTTTTATGTGTATTTTTTTGGAAAAGACAGGAGGAAGGAGTTCGTAAAATGGATAGAAAAGAACAAAAAGCAATTATTGAAGGACTTTTATTTGTTGCCGGTGATGAAGGGATTTATCCAGAACAAATAGCGAAAGTTCTTGAAATTGAAGTGGAAGAAGTAAGAAACAGTATAGAGGAAATGCAAACGGAATGCGAAGGAACGCATCGCGGCTTGCAAATTGTGCAATATGCAAAAGTATATCGTTTTGCAACAAAGAAAGAGCATGCTTCGTATTATCAAAAATTAATAGATACCCCAACCGCGGCTTCACTTTCTCAAGCAGCTCTTGAAACGTTGGCAATCGTTGCATATCGTCAACCGATTACAAGGACAGAAATGGAAGAGATTAGAGGTGTGAAAACGGACAAGGCATTACAAACGTTAGTTTCGCACTTACTTATAAAAGAAACGGGAAGAGCGGAAGGCCCAGGGCGTCCTATCTTATACGGAACTACGAAAGAATTTTTGGATACGTTTGGATTGAAAACATTAGATGATTTACCATCGCTTTCTGAAGAAAATGAACAAATGAATGAAGCAGATTTATTCTTCGGTTCTTTACAGGAATTATCAAAATAAAAGCTTAGCATTTTGCTAAGCTTTTTTTGTATATCAATTACAGGGCGTGCCATACTAAATGAAAAAAGGAGACGAGTTATGAGAGGTGTACGGAGTATTCTATTGTTGGTTTCTGTTTTATTATGTTTTTCGCTAAACAGCGCATCGGCTAAAAGATATATGATGACTATTCATACTGCGTCTTCTTTACATATGCAACGGCAACATTTAGGGAAAATGAAAGTAAGTTTTTTAAAAGTTGGACAAGGTGATGCGACACTTATTACCTTGCCAAATGGCCAAACGATGTTAATTGATGGAGGGCCTTATGAAGCGGGAGAGGTCATTATTCAAAAGCTAATTGAAAAAGGGATTAACCACTTAGATGTTATTGTAGGTACGCATCCTGATATGGACCATATAGGTGGACTTATTCCGATTGTAGAACAAATGCCAGTCTCACTCGTATTAGATAGTGGGAAAACATATAGTTCATTTACTTATCATACGTATCGGAATAATATTAAAAAAAGGGGCATACCTTTCGTTTCAGTGAAGGAAGGACAATATATACCGTTAGATCCACATGTTTCTATACAGGTGTTGAACAATGGGAAATCGAAAGATGAGAATAATGAGTCTTCAATTGTTTTAAAAATTCGATATGGTAAAGCAGACTTTTTATTAATGGGTGATGCTGATGTACGGACGGAAAATGAAATATTAAAGCGATTTGATGTACATGCAGATGTGCTAAAAGTGGGGCATCATGGCTCGTATACTTCAACGAGTGAAACATTTTTAAAAAAAGTAGATCCACAATTCGCAATTCTTTCATACGGAAGTAAAAACCCGTATGGACATCCTCACCAAAGTGTAGTGAGACGATTAAAACAGCGCGGTATAATGCTATATGGAACAAACAAGCGAACAGTAGAAATAGAAACAGATGGTGAACATATTGCCATGTGGTCGAGCGGCTGGATGCCATTACTTAAGTAACAAATTATATAAGAGGTTATTGTCCCTTTTTGGAAAAAATGAATAACATATATTATAATTGTGAGAGAAACAATTAATTTCCTTTTTTGCTGAACAAAGAGGAAATTTCATTAGAATGTATAGACAACTACTCGTGTGTATATTAAGATGGAATTAGGCGAATAAGGTAATAATAACAAGTAGGTATTTCATGGGAAAGGATCGATGAAAATGAAAACGCAAGTTGTCATCAATGCCAAAATTTATACAGGTCAAGAAGTAGTGGAAAACGGATTTATTCGTTACGCAGAAACAATTAAAGAAATTGGTTTGATGGCTCAATATGTCTCACAAGAAAATGAAACTGTTTCAGATGCGGCAGGGAAGATTGTGATTCCAGGTATGATTGATGTTCATATTCATGGTGGGTACGATATTGATGCGATGGATGCAAATAGCGATGGATTAGTAACTCTTGGTAAAGAAATGTTAAAAGAAGGAGTTACAACTTATTTCCCAACAACAATGACACAAGCTCCAGAAGCGATTGAAGCGGCACTTAGTGCTGCGAAGGAAGCGAAAGAAAAAGGAGCACATTTCGAATATATTCACTTAGAAGGACCATATGTTTCAAAAAAACGTGCGGGTGCACAACCACTTGAACATATTGTTCCTGCGAGTATCGAGCAATTTAAACAATGGCAGGAAGCAAGCGGTAATCTAATTAAATTAGTAACATATGCGCCAGAAGAAGAAGGTGCGTTAGAGTTTGAACAGTATCTTGCTGAAACAGGTGTTGTTGGCACAATGGGGCACACAGATGCGATGGATGCACAACTGAAAAATAGAAAAATTACACATGCAACACATTTATACAATCAAATGCGTGGATTACATCACCGTGAACCAGGAGCTGTTGGTCATGTGTTATTAAATCCAGATGTAATGGTTGAAGTAATTACAGATGGCATTCATATTCACCCTGATATGGTGAAATTAGCATATAAATTAAAAGGACCGAAAAAAGTAAGTGTCATTACTGATGCAATGCGTGCAAAAGGTCTTGAAGATGGATTATATGAGCTTGGCGGACAGCCAGTACATGTAAAAGATGGAAGTGCCCGATTAGAAGATGGAACGTTAGCTGGTAGTATTTTGAAAATGGATCAAGCCTTCCGAAATGTAATTGAATTTACAGGATGTTCAATCGAAGACGCAGTACTGATGACATCAGTTAACCAGGCAGAAGAGTTTGGATTAAATAATAAAGGTGCGTTAGCGGTAGGTAAAGATGCAGACTTTGTTGTTATGACTGAAGAATTACATGTATATGATACGGTTCGTTTAGGAACTCATATGAAGGAAGGGAAGTAATTAGATGAAAATTCTTGTTGTAAAAACTCCAGAAGAATTAGCAGAAGCAGGCTATAAGTTAATTGAAGAGGTTGTAAAATCAAAAGAAAATCCAACATTAGGAATGGCTACTGGAAGCTCCCCATTAGGTATTTATGCAGAAATGCGAAAAAATAAACTTGATACAAGTCATGCAACCACTGTAAACTTAGATGAGTACGTAAATTTACCACACGAAGATAAAAACAGCTATCACTATTTCATGCAAGAACAGTTGTTTGATCATCTTCCATTTAAACAAACTTATGTACCAAACGGGATGGCAAGTGATTTAGAGGGAGAGTGCAAGCGTTATGAAGGCATTCTAGCAGCTAACCCAGTTGACTTACAGATTCTTGGAATCGGTGAAAACGGTCACATCGGATTTAATGAGCCAGGAACACCATTTAATTCTCCAACTAACATTGTGGAATTAACAGAATCTACGCGCCAAGCAAATCTTCGCTTTTTTGAGAATGAAGAAGATGTGCCGACTCATGCGATTACAATGGGAATTGGAAGCATCATGAAAGCGAAACAAATTCTACTTGTTGCTATGGGATCTAAAAAGGCAGAAGCTATTAAAGAATTATTGCAAGGTGAATATAGTGAGGTGTGTCCTGCTACAGTTTTACAACGTCATCCGAATGTAACCGTAATCGCAGATCCAGAAGCTCTATCTTTATGCAGTGAGGCGATTGCTGATGAACATCGACAAGTATTCACCATTTCCGATCTATTATCAGATTCAAGAGTGGGTGAAACAGCTAATTGAGGACGGCGAATGGAAGCCGGGAGATAAAATTCCATCTGAGAATGAACTTTGTGATAAGTTCGAAGTGAGTCGTATGACAATCAGACAGGCAATTAATAACTTAGTGGAACAAGGATATTTATACCGGAAACGTGGAATTGGAACATTCGTTCAACTTCCGAAAGTGGAGCAAAAGTTGCAAGGAATGACGGGATTCACAGAAGATATGATTTCTCGTGGTATGAAACCGAGCAGCCAGTTATTGAGCTTCCGCCTAGTTCCAGCTACTGCTAAAATAGCAGACCGGCTGAGAATACAAGAGGGAGAGTCGGTTTATGAAGTGAGGCGTACTCGCTTAGCTGATGACGAACCGATTGCATTTGAGACGACATATTTGTCGCCAACTCTTGTGAATGATATTAACGAAGAAATATTGCAACAATCTTTATATGAACATTTAGAGAAAAAACTAGGCTTTAAACTTGTTCGCGCTACTCAATCAATTGAAGCTTCAATCGCAACAGATAATGAAGCTGAACATCTGCATATTCCTAAAAAGGCGCCTGTACTTGTAATGCGTCAATGGTCATATTCGGAAGGTGAGTTACCGTTAGAGTATGTGAAATGTATTTATCGCGGTGATCGTTATAAGTTTATTACGAACATCGCACGTAACAAGTAATATATTTCAGTTTGTGAAGTACAGTGAACTTTCATGTGTTCAACATGTAAAGAAAATAAAAATACGACTCATCCTTATAAGGATCGAGTCGTATTTTTATTTTCTTCTTTATTATAAGCAAGCACTTGGTTAACTGCATCTTTAACAGCATCGACTACATAGTGAGCATGTTCTTTTACCGCGTCATCAGCCTGAGACATAGCAAAACTATGAGGAGTTAGAGTAAACATAGGGATATCATTGTAAGAATCTCCGATGCAAGCAACCTCTTCGGGTTGTATTTGAAACTCTTGTAATAAAATGGAGATAGCGGAGCCTTTACTAATATTAGGTGGCATTACATCTAAACACTGTTCAGCTGAAATGAAAGTACTAACTTTCCCCTGAAATTTTTTATCAATTTTTTTTTGAAGAACTTGTAAGCTTTCCTTAGTTCCACCAACAGAAATTTTATTTGGAAAAATTGTATCGTCTATTTTCTGTAACAAATGTGGTTCTTCAACGGAAGTCATCGTTACTTGTTTTTCAAGTTCATGAATAAAAGGTGTCTTTTCTTCAATGTAGTAATTATGCTCATCACTTACATAACGGAAATAAGGGTCCTCGTTCGTCATCGCTAACAAGTCAGGTAGAATACTGGAATCGAATGTTGCAGATAATAGTTGCTTATTTGCATGAGTATATACGAAAACACCATTCACACTAATACGATGAAAATTTGTATTTACAGCTTTCATTAAGTCTGCGATTTCATTATCAAGTCGTCCGGAAGCGAAACAAAGAATAACATTTTGCTCAGCTAGACTACGAAGTGCTGCAATATCTTGTTCGTCAATTAGACCTCCGTGTTGCATCATTGTACCGTCAATATCACTTACAAACATTTTAATCATGTTGCTATCTCCTTTCTATGTACAGTTGCTCTTACATTATACGCATCATATACAAACATGTCTAAAAAATGAATTTTTATCAAATGGTAGATGTTTTACATTGACGACAAAGAAGAATGTTCTGTAACATAACAGTAGGCTATTTAAGTACGAGGGTGGTGTTATATGAGTAATTATCTAGAAATTAAAAAAGTTTTAAATAATAATGTCATCATTGCTAGCCATCCTGAACACGAGGAAGTAGTAGTGATCGGTAAAGGAATTGGATTTGGAAAAAAGGCTGAAGATGTGTTGGAGCAAGAACAAATTGAGAAAATGTTTGTTTTAAAAAATGAACGTGATCGAGAACAATACAAACTTTTAGTGCCACATGTGAGTGAAAAGCTAATTGAATTGATGAATGATATTATGTTATACATTCAAGAAAAAGCAGAGTCTCCATTAAATGAACATATTCATATCGCTTTAACAGATCATATTTCTTTTGCAATTAAAAGGCTGAAACAAGGACTTACAATAGATAATCCTTTTTTGGTTGAAACGAAAATGCTATATCCAGAGGAATATAAAATTGCCGAAGGAGTTGTACACCTGTTAAACTCTCGTTTGCAAATTACATTGCCAGAAGGGGAAGTTGGCTTTATCGCACTTCATATATACAGCTCGCTTACAAACTCTGATTTATCTTCTGTTAATCAAAATTCCCGTCTTATTGCACAACTTGTGTCTTTAATTGAAACAAACCTACAAATTACATTAGACCAAGAAAGCATTCATTACTTACGCCTTATTCGTCATTTACAATATGCTATTGAACGGGTAAAAAAAGGCGAAAAAGTAGAAGAGGCACAAAGTTTTGCTGATTTATTAAAATTGGAATATCCAGTCTGTTACAATTTGGCGTGGAAGCTAGTCAAAGTAATGCAGAAAGAATTGCAACTACCTGTATATGAAGCGGAAAGTATTTATTTAACGATGCATTTACAACGGTTAGTAAAAGCAGAGCATGTGTAAAAAGACATATATTTTTGTCTAAAATGAAAACGTTAAAAAAAATGATTGAATCGCTTACAATAGTTATGTATAATAACTATTGCAAAGTTGTACAAAATTCGACAAACACATTAAGGTGAGTAACGAAAACGTTTGCCTTAATTATAGTGAACTTATACGTAATCCTATTTTTGACACGTGTTACTGATTCGATCAGGCATGAGTGGAGAAAAGTAAGGAATGTAAGCTAGAGAAAGGGATATACTACCCTTTGTATAGCTATCGTTCTATCTTTTTTTCCTCATGCCTTTTTGGCGTTTGTCGAAAAGTATCAATATAGATAAGAGAGGAAGGGTTTCCATGTTTAAGAATATCTTTGGTGTTCTTCAAAAAGTCGGAAAAGCGCTTATGCTTCCAGTAGCGATTTTACCGGCTGCAGGTATTTTGCTTGGATTTGGTAATGCATTTCAAAATCCACAGTTAACAAATGTTATTCCTGCTTTAAAAGCAGATTGGTTCGTAATGGTTGCGAAAATTATGGAACAATCTGGTGATATTATTTTCGCTAACCTTGCGTTATTATTCGCAGTTGGGGTAGCAATTGGTTTAGCTGGTGGAGACGGAGTAGCTGGTTTAGCAGCATTCGTCGGCTACTTAATTATGAACAAAACGATGAGTGTGTTCTTAGAAGTAGATAAGTTAGTGAAAGTAACAAGCACTGGAACAGATCCAGTGAAAATTGGATTTGCAGATCCTGCATATGCAAACGTATTAGGAATTCCAACACTACAAACCGGAGTATTTGGTGGTATTATCGTCGGGATAGTAGCGGCATATTGCTACAATAAATACTTCAACATTGAATTACCATCATACTTAGGTTTCTTTGCAGGTAAGCGTTTCGTACCGATCGCGACTGCAACATTCTCTTTAGTAGTAGGTATTATCATGTGCTTCGTGTGGCCATACATTCAAGGTGGCTTAAATACGTTCTCGCATCAAATGATTGATGCAAATAGAACGTTAGCAGCATTTATTTTTGGTTTAATAGAACGTTCACTAATTCCATTTGGATTACATCACATTTTCTATTCACCGTTCTGGTTCGAATTTGGTCAGTACACAAATGCGGCTGGCGAATTAATCCGTGGTGACCAAAAAATCTTTATGGCACAGTTAAAAGACGGCGTAGAATTAACAGCAGGTACATTTACAACTGGTAAGTATCCGTTCATGATGTTCGGTCTTCCAGCAGCAGCTTTAGCGATGTACCATGAAGCACGTCCTGAAAATAAAACATTAGCAGCAGGTATTTTAGGTTCTGCTGCATTAACATCTTTCTTAACAGGTATTACAGAACCACTTGAATTTTCATTCTTATTCGTAGCACCAGTATTATTCGGGATTCACGCTGTATTTGCTGGTCTATCATTTATGACAATGCAAATTTTAGGTGTTAAAATTGGTATGACATTCTCTGGTGGTTTAATTGACTTTATTTTATTCGGTGTACTACCAGGCCGTACAGCATGGTGGTGGGTAATTGTTGTTGGTCTTGTACTAGCAGTTATTTACTACTTCGGATTCCGTTTTGCAATTCGTAAATGGGATTTAAAAACACCTGGTCGTGAAGTAGCAAATGCTAATGACGGTGCAGGAAAAGCAGAAGCAGGTGAACTTCCTCGTGAAGTATTAGTAGCACTTGGTGGTAAAGAAAATATCGCTTCTTTAGATGCTTGTATTACTCGTTTACGTGTTCAAGTTAACGAACAAAAAAATGTAAACAAAGACCGCTTAAAAGAACTTGGAGCAGCTGGTGTACTTGAAGTTGGAAATAACATTCAAGCTATTTTCGGACCGAAATCTGACACATTAAAATCACAAATTCATGATATTATGTCAGGTCGTACACCTCATGTTGAAAAAGAAGAGCCTGTAAAGGTAGAAGAAACTCCTCAAAAAGTTGATGAAAATGAAACAATCGTATCACCAATTGAAGGAAAAATCTTACCGATTACAGAAGTACCTGACCAAGTATTCTCAGGGAAAATGATGGGAGACGGATTTGCAATTGAGCCGACTGAAGGAACAGTAGTTTCTCCAGTAAACGGTGAGATTGTCAATGTATTCCCTACAAAACATGCGATTGGTATTCAGTCTGAAGGCGGAAAAGAAATATTAATCCACTTTGGTATTGATACTGTAAAATTAAATGGTGAAGGCTTTGAAGCACTTGTAGCACAAGGTGATAAAGTGAAACAAGGACAACCATTATTAAAAGTAGATCTTGCATTCGTAAAAGAAAATGCACCATCTATCATTACACCAATTGTCTTTACGAATTTACAACAAGGACAACAAGTCGAATTGAAAAAAGATGGAAATGTTAAGAAGGGCGACAACGCTATTATTGACATTCAGTAGGAATTTGACGCAAAATGTTTATAATTATAATAGGCGATGTGGTTGACCGAACATCGCCTATTATATACAATAGATGATGTAGTACTCACGTCTATACAACTAAAAAAATTCGTAATTTAAAGGAGATAAATTATCATGGAAAAAATCTTTAAAGTAACTAGCGACTCAGGAATTCATGCACGTCCAGCAACTCTACTTGTAAACACTGCAAGCAAATTCGGTTCTGACATTAACTTAGAGTATAACGGAAAAAACGTTAACTTAAAATCAATCATGGGCGTTATGTCTTTAGGTATTCAACAAGGCGCAGAAATTAAGATCACTGCAAATGGTGATGATGCAGCTCAAGCACTAGCAGCTATCGAAGAAACTATGAAAAACGAAGGATTAGGAGAATAATGACTCTTAATATCCAAGGGATCGCTGCATCAAGTGGGATTGCTATTGCAAAGGCTTTCAGACTTGAGAATCCTGAATTTAACATTGAAAAGAAATCAATTACAAACGAAGCTGCTGAAATTGCACGCTTAGACGCTGCGCTTGAGAAAGCAAAATCTGAACTAGAAGCTATTAAGGACCACGCTTTTGCTGAGCTAGGTGCTGATAAAGCTGCTATCTTTGAAGCACATTTATTAGTATTAAATGATCCGGAATTAGTAAATCCAGTAAAAGATAAAGTAAATAGCGAAAAAGTAAATGCTGAATTTGCAATGGATGAAGTTGCATCAATGTTTATTTCTATGTTTGAAAACATGGATAACGAATATATGAAAGAACGCGCTGCGGATATTCGCGACGTAACAAAACGTGTTCTTGCACATTTATTAGGAATTAACTTCTCAAACCCTGGTACAATTTCTGAAGAAGTAATCATCATTGCTGAAGATTTAACACCATCTGATACAGCTCAGTTAAACCGTAAGTATGCAAAAGGGTTCACAACTGATATCGGTGGACGTACATCTCACTCTGCAATTATGGCTCGTTCTATGGAAATTCCAGCTGTTGTTGGTACGAAAGTTGTTATGGAGAAAATCCAAAACGGCGATATCGTAATCATCGACGGTTTAGATGGAGAAGTAATTGTAAATCCATCAGAAGAAACTCTTCGTTCGTTTGAAGAAAAGAAAGCGAAATTTGAAGAGCAAAAAGCTGAATGGGCAAAATTAAAAGACCAAGCTACTGTAACAAGCGATGGACATCACGTTGAGCTTGTTGCTAATATCGGTACACCAAATGACGTACAAGGCATTATCGATAATGGCGGAGAAGGCGTTGGTTTATACCGTACAGAATTCTTATACATGGGCCGTGACAATCTTCCAACAGAAGAAGAGCAGTTCGAAGCGTATAAAGCAGTTCTTGAAGGTGTAAAAGAAGGTCAACCTGTTGTTGTTCGTACACTTGACATCGGTGGAGATAAAGAGCTTCCATACTTACATTTACCAAAAGAAATGAACCCATTCTTAGGATACCGTGCAATTCGCTTATGTCTTGATGAGCAAGATGTGTTCCGTACACAACTTCGTGCATTACTGCGTGCTAGCGTATACGGTAACTTAAAAATTATGTTCCCAATGATTGCAACTCTTGATGAGTTCCGTCAAGCAAAAGCGATCTTATTAGAAGAGAAAGCAAAACTTGTAGAAGCGGGTACAACTGTTTCTGATTCTATTGAAGTTGGTATGATGGTTGAAATCCCAGCTTCAGCAGTATTAGCAGATCAATTCGCAAAAGAAGTTGATTTCTTCTCTATTGGAACAAATGACTTAATCCAATACACAATGGCTGCAGACCGTATGAACGAACAAGTAGCTTACTTATACCAACCATATAACCCATCAATTTTACGTCTTGTAAAAATGGTTATCGATGCTGCTCATAAAGAAGGCAAATGGGCTGGTATGTGTGGTGAGATGGCGGGAGATTCACTTGCTATTCCATTATTATTAGGTTTAGGTTTAGATGAGTTCAGTATGAGTGCAACATCAATCCTTCCTGCAAGAACACAACTAAGCAAGTTGTCAAAAGCAGAAATGGAAACTTTAGCAGAAAAGGCATTAATGATGTCAACTGCTGAGGAAGTTGTTGAACTAGTTAAAAGCATATAATTATAAAAAAACCTGAGTCGATTTGAAATCGGTCTCAGGTTTTTTCTATGAGAAAAGTAAAGCTTATTTTCTTACTATAGAGGATAAGGGACAGAATTAGATAGCGATTGCGATAATATCAGTTGGGCATACACGTAAAATGCCAGTAAAAGTATTTTGGTTTTGATTATTTTGATTGTTCTTATCGTCTTTATTGTTATCTTTGTTGTTATTAGCTAAAGCAGAGAAAAGAGCAACACCGTTACAGAATCCTTCAAAAATTACATTACGGAATGATTGGTGGCCTCTAATGCTTAAAAGAGAAATTTATGTTCCAACTGAAATGCTAGCAAGTACGTTACATACAGCAGGTCGTTGTGGTCTAACTTCTTCTCTCTCTTTCTCGGTGGTTGCACTCTCTTTCATGATGATGACATTCTCTAAAGTTATCACAGCATCCAAATGATCCAAATATAATCCTCATCACCCCCTTCACATTTATAATCTATGTAAGTTCGGTAGTTCGTGACTGGACAGAGAGTGGAATTTTTTCTAGGGGATTTTCTCATTTTAAACGACTAGATGGGTGTTTATTACGGGATGATGTTTAAAATGGGTAAAATAGCATAAAAAAGTGTAAAGACCACCAAAATGAATGAAATAGGTAATCTTTACACTTTTTTACTTTTATATAAAACGATGATATATACGGGAAGAGCTAAAAGTAGTGGTACGATAGATCGTGAGGTATGTAATCCTTCCTCTAATTGGAACGCTTCTTCTTTTGGGAATTGTAACACTGAAATATTTGCAGCATCGCCAATAAAATATAGAAGCAGTACAGTTACGATGTAACTTAAAAGCGCAATAAAGCTTCCGTATGAATTCAATGAAAATCCCTCTCTTGTTATCTATTTGTTACCATTGTATCATAATTGTAACAAAATAACACGCCTATATTTCAACGATCTAACAAACTTCGACATAAAACGTCATATATTTTTATATATAGGAAATGAATTTTATGATTTTACATGTATTAATGTCGAAATATCTGATTTGATATTACGAATATATGACAAAGAAAAGTAATAAAAAACGAAGGTAATGAATTACCTTCGTTTTTTATTACTTCGCCCATTCACTTACTTGCTCGACGCTCATGCGTGGTGCAGGGTGACCCTTTAAAGTTGATTCACCAATTGTAATAAGCATAATTGGTACGTAACGAGATGAAACATTGAATTCTTCCATTAATGCTTGTGAGTTGAAACCACCAATTGCGCAAGTATCCCAGCCAGTTGCTTTAGCTGCAAGCATAAGTTGCATTGCTGCTAAAGCTGCATTTGAAAAGGCAGCATCTCGCGGATATTGCTCACGATTATATGCAGATTCAATATTTGTAGCTAAGCGCTCTTTTGCTTCTTTTTTCATAAATCCTTGTTCTACAATTGGGCCGTAAACGGGTTCAATATTTTTATAAGCTTCTAAATCACCTAAAATAGCGACTACGGCAGAAGCATCAAGAATTTGTTGTTGGTTATAAGCAATTGGATGTAATCGTTTTTGTACATCTTCTCCTTGGAAAACAAGGAATTTCCAGTGTTGTAAGTTCCAAGCAGAAGGTGCTTGTGCAGCTGCTTTTAAAATATCGTGTAGTTCTGTAGATGAAATTTCTTTTTCAGGGTTGAATGCACGTGTAGATGTGCGTTCATATAAAACGTTAAAAAAATTATTGTTTGTCATTATATATCCTCCAAATTACATATCAACTTAATAAAAATACATATAATATATTCTACTTACATTTTGTAAGTTATCGAATTTAAGGATATAATATCTTTATTTTAATTGTCAAGTTTTAAACAATAAGGTAGGGCATTCATACAAACGATACACTTCATATAATCATACACTAAAAAAGGAATTTCCAGAGTAGATAAGCGCAGATAACATTCTCAATTAGCTTGTTAATATGTATCCCTCACTAATCGGATTTTTTTGGAACAATCTTTTATAAAATGATTGTGAGGAATTCAGTAGAACAAGATATATGAAGTGAGTGAAGACTAGTGATGAACATACTACGTTTTTTATTAGAGAATACTGTTTTCCAAAATGTATTACAAGATCTTCAGTTGAATGTCCTTTATATAGAAGATGGATGTACACATCAACAAACGATAGAAAATGTCCATCCAAAATGTATGTTTATAGCAAATAGTTTTGAAGAAGGAGAAATATTATTTCATAGAACTAGACCGCATATTGTAATTCTGTATGTAACAGATTTTGCTCAAATAAAATATATAAAGAATATATATGATCCGAAGAGTGCATTCATTGTCATTTGGGATCAACAGATAAACAATGAATTTGCAGATTTACTTATGTTAGGAATACGTAATATTGTTATAGCACCAGTAACCCCACAAGTGGTACTTGAGGAAGTAAATAAGAGTTTGTATCAGCTTTCTTTAGTACGACAAGTAAGTTTACAACAAGAATTACTTCAAATGATGTTTGATTTTCAAAATGATTTATTATTTATAGTAGAAGATGATGAAATTGTTGATTGTAATACAAATTTCTTGGAATTTTTCGGTTATGAAAATTTATTTGCATATCGCGAACAGCATTTAGTCTTTGCAGAACATCTTATTAGAGAGAATGGCTATTATTCGACGACCCACGATATAACATGGCTGGATGATACTTTAACAAATGGAAGAAGAATTAAGATGTACAATTATGAAGGAGAAGTGTCTACCTTTTTATTACGTGCCACACCATTGCCAGAAGATTTATCACGATTTGTAGTGAAGTGCACAGAGATTACAGAATTAGATGAAATCTATCAAGAGCAAGAAAGATTGGCTATGATAGATTCATTGACAGAAATATATAATCGTTTAAAATTCCAACAAATATTGGAGACAGAGTGGGAGAATGGAATACGTAAGGATGAAAAAATTGCACTTATTTTGTTTGATATAGATAATTTTAAAACAGTAAATGACACATATGGTCATGATTTTGGCGATTTAGCATTAATACAACTTGCAGATCTTATGAAATCTAAAGTTGAACATCAACATATATTTGCAAGATGGGGAGGAGAGGAATTCATAATATTAGTGACAAATACGGTAGAAAAAGAAGCTTTTCAAGTTGCGGAATCATTGCGATTTTTCATTGAAACAAAACAATTCTCTGGAATTTCGAAATTAACAGCAAGTTTTGGTGTTGCGTTATATGAGCAAGGGATTACAAGAGAAGAATTAATGCAAAGAGCGGATATTGCATTATATGAAGCGAAAAAAAATGGGAAAAATCAAGTGTGTATATATAGAAAAGAAAAAATGTGATTTTTCGCAACAAATTGTTGCGATTTTTTTTTATTGCCGGATAATAGAATGAAGGGTAGTATTTGTAATAACGGAGGAAGTATATGATGAAAAAAATAATGATTATGGCTTCAGTATGCGCTATTATTTGTGGCGGAGTATTTTATTTTCTTTATAGCCAAAAGGAACAAAAAGTATTAACTTCTAAAGTAACGCCTGCTATTGGGTCAAAAGTACAGGGGAGTACAGAAGAAAAAGAAGAACCGAAAATTGATTATGCTAGGATATCCCAAAAGTTGGATGAATATTTGGTAGGAAAGCAATTTAATGGAACAGTCTTGGTGACAGATAAAGAGCATGTTATATTGAATAAAGGATATGGATATGCGGATGTTCAAAATAAAATAGAAAATACGCCACAAACAAAATATCGTATCGGTTCTATTACGAAAACAGTTGTTGCTACATCTATTTTACAATTACAAGAACAAGGGAAATTAAACATTCAAGACAATGTAAATAAATATATTCCTTCATTTCCAGCAGATAAAAATATTACTTTATATCATTTATTAACGCATACATCAGGTTTACCGGGAAAAGGAAAAGGAAAAGTTAATGCAGTTTCACGTATACATTTAATAAATTGGATTGGAAGTCAGAAATTAGAGTTTCCGCCAGGAACTGGCTGGATGTATACGGATTATAATTATATGGTGCTCGCTTATATTATAGAAAATATTACGAAAAAGCCTCTAGGGGATTATGTAAAGGAAAATATATTTGCGAAGGCGGAGATGCATGAATCAGGTATGGGGAATATGGTACCTGGAGATCAAAATTTCACAAAGGGTTATGTAAAGAATAATCAAGAGCTTGAGCCTGCAAAACCATTAAATATGGCCTGGTTATATGGCTGTGGTGAGATGTATACGACAGTGGGGGATATGAAAAAATTAGACGAAGCGATTATAAATGGCAAGCTTCTTTCACAACAAAGTATACAAGCGATGTTTACACCATCTGCAGAGAAAAAATATGCATTTAGTTTTTACATATATCCAGATTATTTCCATAATCATGGTGTACTATCTGGCTGGAATACGTTTAACAATTTCAATAAAGAAAAAGGAACGTTTGTTATTTTATTTTCAAATGTGAAAAATGGTATAGATGATGATTTTAATAAGGAATTTCGAAAGATGGTAAATGATTTATTAGAACAAAGGGGATGAGAAGATGGAATATAAAAATGTATCAGTAGGTTTCATTGGTATTGGTGTGATGGGAAAAAGCATGGTCCACCATTTAATGCAAAATGGTTATAAAGTATATGTATATAATAGAACGAAGGAAAAAGCGGATTCTTTAGTACAAGAGGGTGCGACTTGGTGTGATACACCGAAAGCGTTAGTAAAGCAAATTGACGTTGTTATGACGATGGTTGGATATCCTCACGATGTAGAAGAAGTATACTTTGGGATAGATGGAATTTTAGAACATGCAAATGAAGGTACGATAGCGATTGACTTTACGACATCTACACCAACATTAGCAAAACGTATTAATGAAGTTGCGAAAAATAAGAACGTATTTACATTAGATGCACCTGTATCTGGGGGAGATGTAGGGGCTAAAGAAGCAAGACTAGCAATTATGGTAGGTGGAGAGAAAGAAATATATGATAGATGCTTACCTCTATTTGAAAAACTAGGAACAAATATTCAGTTGCAAGGACCAGCTGGGAGTGGGCAGCATACAAAAATGTGTAATCAAATTGCAATTGCTTCTAACATGATAGGGGTATGTGAAGCAGTAGCTTATGCAAAAAAGGCTGGACTTAATGCAGATAAAGTATTAGAGAGTATTTCAACAGGGGCAGCAGGTAGTTGGTCATTAAGTAATTTAGCACCGCGAATGTTAAAGGGAGATTTTGAACCTGGTTTTTATGTAAAGCATTTTATGAAAGATATGAAGATTGCTTTAGATGAGGCTGAAAAATTACAATTACCAGTACCGGGTTTAAGCTTAGCAAAGGAATTGTATGAAGAGTTAATGGAAGATGGAGAAGAGAATAGCGGAACACAAGTATTATACAAAAAGTATACAAGGGGGTAAATGAGATGGATCTTCAAAAGTTTGATACGATGATTGATGCTGTGCAGCGAGCAACTTGTGTACAGATTAATGGCAAGCAAAAAGAGGCTTTTAAACAAAAATATGATTTTGAACCAAATTTCGAATATGGGCGAGATGAACAAGGACATTATGTTATTCGAACTTCAAAAAAGATGTTAGAAGAAATGGAGTTTTATTTGGCATTGAAGTATGATCGGGATGGAATTGATCTTTACATGCACGCTGAAATTGAAGGTACATGTCATGTATCTGTTAGCTATAGTGAAGAGGCACTACATCTACAAGAATTGTTTCAATTTCTAGAAGAGAATAAATAAAAAGTCCTCATTTGAGGACTTTTTATTTATATAGGCAGGTAAAATATTCAAGTTGTATAATTATAAGCTGGAAGCACGACGGCATCGTTCGATTGGGAATGGAATAACTTGTGCAATGTGATTAGGACCAAACTGTTTTGTGCGAGCATGACGTAATATATAAAATGCGCACAGAATAGAAACAGGAATAGCACCGTACAAACCAAAAAATAAAGCGCTTACACAAGATGCGACAAAACCTAAAACCCCAACTTCTAACTCTTCCATAATAGCTCCTAAAATGACAGGAATAGCTCCGCATGAAACTCCTAGTATAAGTGCGATAAGTAAACTCATGATTATCCCCCTCTGTTTGCAAGATTCTTTTCCTTCTTATTAGTTGTAGTATATCATATATAAAACAGAATTTTCAGAAAAAATTCAAAAAAAGTTCAATAAATGTTCAAAAAATGCACTTGATAAAGTGGAATTATGATCAGGGGATTTGATATATGCAAACGAAAGGGACAAATCTTTTTAGTAAATAAAAAATCAGGCTTACTTCATTTTTATGAAATAAGCCTGTTCCATAGGAGGATGTATATATGTAGAGTGAATAAAAGGTTGGAAAAGGGGGTCCAAATCCTTTTATTCAACCAACTACCTTAATAAATTGGAACCCAACCTTCTGTTGTAACAAAAATACGAATAGCTACAACTTGGCGATCATCTTGCAAGGTAAAATAATGCCTTGCATTTTCAGGAACAGATATTAGATCACCAGGTTCAAGTTCAACATCAAAGAATCGACCATCTTTTCCTTCAATAGCAAAGATGCCATGGCCACTGACAATAAAGCGAACTTCATCGTCAGTATGATGGTGTTCTTTTTGAAAATTAATTAATAACTCGTCAAGGTTAGGTGTGCTATTTGAAAGTGAAATTACATCATGAGCTTTATAACCTCGGCGTTCTGAAACATCAGCAATTTCTTTTGAAAACAATGTTAATATTTCAGCTTTGTTTTCATCTGTTAAGGAGTAAGTTTCTTTTAAATGAGTAGGAAGTTTAGAAATATTCCATTTCTCATATAAAACACCTTCTCCTTGTAGAAAACTTGATACTTCCACTTCATTTTCAATACGAACATTTACTTCATGAATACGAATTTGCGCCATTAGAAACGCCTCCTTGAATTGATAATAGTTTTATATGGAATTGGAATAAAAACTCATAAGCTTCTAATCTTTTCTTTGCATCAAAGCTATCTCGCCCCCATACGGTAATGCCATGGTTTCGAATTAATACTGCTCCTGAATCCCCTTGTATATGTGTTCGGAATTTCTCTCCAAGTGTTGGGATATGAGCATCATTTTCGATAATAGGGATGTTAATCGTTGCACCTTCTTCCCAAATATCAAGAGCTTTAATGATTTCTTGGTTCCGAAGAGACACTGTATCGCTATACAAATTTGTGATGACATTGTTATCAGTTGTATGAACATGAAGGACGCAACCAGCATCCGTGTTATTATAAATATGTGTATGTAATATTGTTTCAGCTGAAGGGCGTAGTTCAGTATCTGAAACAGGAAGTCCTTCGTGATTTACAAGTAAGAAGTCATCTGGAGTTGTTTTGGTTTTGTCTTTCCCACTTGCTGTAATAAGAAAAGTAAGCGGATCATGGCTTACTTTTATAGAAATATTCCCACTTGTTGCTGGAAACCAATTACGAATTGTTAATTCTTTTTTTATCTCGCTTAAGTTATGCCATTGACGGAAAAGCTGTTTCATGATTTCACCTCCAACAAATGTTGTAACTCAGATTGAATATCGTAAAACGTTTCAAATGGTGTATAAGCAATCTGATTCTCCTCACATTTCGTAATAAGGAAGTCGCGAGCGAATACTTTATCGGCTTGTTTTGTTGCTTGTAAATCAGTAATGGAATCCCCTATTACAATATGAAAATCATCTGTAGAGCTTAGTTTACGAATCAATGATGATTTACAGAGACCACAACTATGATGACATTGTTCATCACAAGGATGAGGCCATTTCACTTCAACATAATCTCCTGAAAAATCAGTTGCATTACAATAAATTTGATCTTTAGGGACTATTCCTTGTAAGAGTGGATAGACGAAGAAATCCATTCCGCCAGAAATAACATAAAAAGAAATGTTGTTTTTATTTGCAAATTGTATAAATTCTTTAAAGCCAGCACGAATTTCCGCTGTTTCTTTTAGATGCTTAATAATGTCGTTGTGTAAAGTGGTAGGTAATAATTTAAATAATTGAGAAACACCTTCTTGAATAGAAAGTTCTTGTGATAAAATTCTTTCTTTTATTCCCTCAGCTTCTGGTGGTGCGAAATGTTCCATGATGGACATGATATTATCATTATTTGTGATCGTACCATCGAAATCACAAAACACTTGAATACTCATAATTTCACCTCATAAGATGGATTTCCCCATATTTGTAGCGCACTTTGCAAATTAATCTCATCTACTTCATGGAGTGGAATGTTTTGCAAAGTAGCTTCAATTGCTGCTCGGAAAGCCTTTCCACCGCCCTGTGCTCCATTTGGGTGGCCATGTATACCACCACCAGCGTTAATAACAACATCCTTACCAAAATCACGAAGGATAAAGGGAACGAAACCAGGATGAATTCCAGCAGATGGGACAGGAAAGCTTTGTTTGAAAAACGTGTCTTCTTCAGTCAATTTCTTTGTAATAAGAAGAGCTTCTTCTTTTTCTAATGCAACACTACCGTATGGTGATGGGAATAAAGAGAAATCAGCACCAGCATAACGTAGTAATTTTCCAAGTAGTAATGGAGAAGAGAATCCGTATAGTTTCGATGAAGCGTAAGCGCCACTTACAGCAGGATGTGCCATAATAGGAATTGGAATTTCATCATCTTCTACAAGTGATTGCAGTACATCTAGCCCGTAAGAAAATACATTGAATAAAAGAATGTCTGCTCCAGCTACCACTGCACGTTTCGCATTTTCTTTTAAATCATAAGTTCGTCCTGTTAAATTTACTGCATACAAAGTTTTATGACCGTATGTTTCATATACAGATTGTAATACTTCTTTTCCACATTCGATTCTTTTCGTAAGCGGTGTTAATGAATTTTCAAATAAGATTTCATCATCTTTTACAATATCTATCCCACCAATTGCTTGATCGCGTAGTTGTGTTTTTAAATATCCAATATTACGGCCTATCATCCCTTTAAAAATACTCATTAGAAGAGGGCGATCTTGAACTTGTAACAGGTTTCGAATACCATCAATTCCAAATTTCGGTCCAGGGAACTGTTTTTTTAATTCGTCTGAGAATGTTAAATCTATTAGTTTAATTTCACCATCTAGCGATAGTTTTCCAAACGTTGTTGTCAAAATGGCTGGTAAGTCTGGGCTGAAGTTCAGTGATGGATAATGAATTTTAATAATTCCACGTGTTACCTTTTTAGCAAGGTAAGAGTTTATATGTTCTTGTTCGTCTAATTCTTCTATATGAATGACATTCCCTTTATGTTGTTTTAATTGTTCTTGTAATAAGTGTGGTAAATGAGTCCATGAACCAATTGTTAAACCAATTGCAATTTGTTCCGCTTTTCTTTCTAAGTTGTGAGAATCATCATGGATTAAATATGTCGCTATAATTCCGCTCATTGTTATAACCTCCTAGTTAAATAAAAAAACCTCTCAGCTAAGGAGAGGTTTTTTTACAACCAGCTCCTTATCTGTCAGCGTAACGCTGCGAGAATTAGCACCGTGTCTACAATTGTAGATCGGTTGCCGGGCTTCGTCGGGCTCGTCCCTCCACCTGCTCTTGATAAGAAGTATTTAGAAATGTTTAAATTTTTAAGATATCTGAATTTTGTCAGATATCTTTTATATTGTCAATGACTTTTTGAAAATTTTTAATTTATCGATTCGATTAATGGCTTCTTGCAATCGTTCCTCCGTATGTAATAGACCGACACGAACATAACCTTCGCCATGTTCACCGAATCCAACACCAGGGGCAACAGCGACATGGGCCTCTTCAAGTAACATATCAGCAAATTGTTCAGAAGTGAAACTTTCTGGGACAGGAAGCCATGCAAAGAATGATCCTTTTGGAATAGTTACATTCCATCCGATTGAATGACAAGCTTTAATAAGAGCATTTCTTCGAGATTCATAACAATTTACAAGTTCTACCACACAAGACTGCGAGCTTAATAGAGCCTCACGGGCAGCTTCTTGTACAGCTCCAAAAATACTAACATACATATGATCTTGTAATAAGTTAATCGTTTCAATGACACTTTCATTGCCGACAGCAAAAGCGATACGCCATCCGGCCATATTGAAAGTTTTTGATAAAGTGTAGATTTCAATGCCGGTATCTTTGGCGCCGTCTGTTTGCAAGAAACTAACGGGCTTTTTTCCGTCAAATCCGATAGCACCGTATGCAAAATCGTGAATAACTAATATATTATGCTTATTAGCGAAATGAATTGTTTCATCAAAGAATTCTTTTGATGCTACAGCCCCAGTTGGATTATTAGGGTAGTTCAAAAACATTAACTTTGTTTGTTTGGCAATAGAGTCATCTATTTTTGAATAGTCCGGTAAAAAATTATTTTCTGAGACAAGTGGCATTATTTCAAAGTGTGCTTTGGCTAAAGAAACACCAGATAAATAATCTGGATACCCTGGATCTGGAACGAGAATAGTATCACCAGGGTTTGTAAAACAAAGTGGTAATTCAACGAGTCCAGCTTTTCCGCCAAATAAAATAGCGACTTCGGTAGCGGGATTTACTGTCACTCCGTATTCACGTTCATAAAACGTGGCAACGGCTTCTTTTAAGCTTTCATGTCCGCGAAATGGCGGATATTTATGATGAAGGGTCTTTTCTGCCGCATCTTGTAAAGCCTTTACGATATGCGACGGTGTTGGTTGATCTGGATTTCCTTGACCTAGATTAATAACATCGTGACCAGCTGCAACGACTTTGTTAACTTTTGCAACAAGTGAAGCGAAAAATTGTGTCGGCAATGATGTTACTACCTCGGAAGGTTGAAAATTTTTCATACTTTCCACCTCTTTTGAAAGTTGTTACAATTCTAGTGACAAATGATATAATCTTTCCAGTATTTTGTAAAGAAAAAAATAATGAATGGGGCTGACAAAATGAAAGTCGCATGTATTCAAATGGATATCGCATTTGGGGATGTGGAAAAGAATATTGAAAATGCAAAAAAACAAATAAGAGAAGCTATGAAAGAGCAGCCGGATGTTATTGTACTGCCAGAACTATGGACAACAGGTTATGATTTAACGAGGCTTTCTGAGATTGCGGATAGGAATGGATTGGAAACGAAAGATATGTTGAAAGAATGGTCAAAACAATATGGTGTACATATTGTTGGTGGTTCTATAGCAAAGCAAACGAAGCAAGGTGTTACAAATACGATGTATGTTGTAAATCGCGAAGGGCAGCTAGTAAATGAATACAGTAAAGTGCATTTATTTCAGCTTATGGATGAACATAAGTATTTAATCGCTGGTAATGGAACAGGTGAATTTACGCTAGATGATGTAGAGTGCGCGGGAGCAATTTGCTATGACATTCGTTTTCCAGAGTGGATGCGTGTTCATACTGCTAAAGGCGCAAAAGTTTTATTTGTTGTAGCAGAGTGGCCGTTAGCCCGTTTAGCACATTGGTGCTTGCTTTTGCAAGCGAGAGCAGTTGAAAACCAGTGTTATGTTGTGGCGTGTAATAGAGCAGGAAAGGATCCGAATAATGAGTTTGCAGGTCATTCTTTAATTGTGGATCCTTGGGGTGAAGTTGTTGTAGAGGCAAGTGAAGAGGAATCTATTTTATTTGGAGAGCTTAAACTCGAGAAAATTAAAGAAATACGTAAAGGAATTCCAGTGTTCGCTGATCGCCGTCCAGAATTATACAAATAAAATGTTGACAAGTGATTTTTATTCTTGGTATAGTCTTCATCATAAAGTTGAAAATTCAAAAAAATACAACTCTTATCAAGAGCAGGTGGAGGGATTTGGCCCGATGAAGCCCAGCAACCGACCGTAATACCATTGTGAAATGGGGCGTTTATTACGCCAAAAAGGCACGGTGCTAATTCCAGCAGAAAGTAAACTTTCTGGCAGATAAGAGGGGAGAAGATAAACTTCAAACCTCTTTCTTCGTGGAAAGAGGTTTTTCTTATGTTGAAAAACCTCTGAATTAAAAGGAGGAGAAGACGGTGGGATATTATTCATTAACAGAAGAAACAGCTGTGCAATACGCAAAAGAACAGGGCTATTTTGAAAAGAAAGCAACTGTAATCTGCCATGAAATTGGGGATGGCAATTTAAATTACGTCTTCAAATTAGATGATGGAGAGAAGACGATTATAATAAAACAAGCACTTCCATATGCAAAAGTAGTTGGTGAGAGCTGGCCACTGTCTATAAAAAGAGCGACAATTGAAAGTAAAGCACTGCAAATTTTTGCGAAGTATGTACCGGAATACGTTCCGGAAGTATACAGTCATGATGAGAAGCTGGCAGTAACAGTAATAGAAGATTTATCAAGGTTGACAATTACAAGAAAAGGATTAATAGACGGAGAAGAGTATCCACTTTTATCCCAGCATATCGGTCGTTTTCTAGCACATATTTTATTTTATACTTCAGATTTCGGCTTACGCTCAGAAGAGAAAAGAGTGTTGGATGGCACATTTGTTAATCCTGATCTTTGTAAAATTACAGAAGATTTAGTGTTTACAGATCCATTTGGTCATTATGATACGAATGATTATGAGCCAGATTTGAAACTAGTAGTTGATGAACTTTGGAGTGACAAAACTTTAAAATTAAAAGTAGCGCAGCATAAATATAAGTTCTTAACGAGAAAAGAAGCGCTCATTCATGGGGATTTACATACTGGTAGTATTTTTTCATCACCTGCTGAAACGAAAGTAATTGATCCAGAGTTCGCAACTTATGGCCCGTTTGGATTTGACTTAGGTCAATTTATTGCAAATTTATTGTTAAATGCGTTATCGCGAGAAGAGGAAAAAAGAAATGTGTTGTTTTTCCATATAGAGAAGACATGGAGTTATTTTGTAGAAGCTTTTACGAAGTTATGGATTGGAGAAGGTGTAGAAGCATATACGAAAGAAAAGCAATGGTTACCAATTATTTTGCAAAACATTTTTAGTGATGCTGTTGGATTTGCCGGATGTGAACTTATTCGTAGAACAATTGGCTTAGCGCATGTAGCTGATTTAGATGAAATAGCAGATAAAGAAAGAAGAATCCAAGCAAAGAAACAAGCACTTTACTTAGGAAAAGAACTATTAAAATATGAATCAAAGAGCGCAGATATTCAACTGTTTCGAACATTATTTCAACATACAGTTTTAGGAGGCATAAAGGCATGAGTACAATTATTACTGTTCCGAGATCTGTAAGTTGGAAAGGCGATGCCATTGCGGTATTAAATCAAACCAAACTACCGCATGTCACTGAATACAAAACATTAACGACTATTGAAGAGGTATGGAAAAGCATCATTATGTTAGAAGTACGCGGAGCACCTGCAATTGGAATTGTAGCTGCGTTTGGTTTGACACTTGCGGCAAAGAAATACAATGAGCCAAATATCGATGAATTTCAAAAGAAGTTTAATAGAGATTGTAATTATTTAGGGACATCACGTCCGACGGCAGTGAATTTATTTTGGGCAATCGATCGTATGAGAGAATCTATTCGAGAGATTGCTACAATAAAAGAAGCGCAAAAAATATTAGAGGACGAAGCGCTTCGCATTCAGCAAGAGGATGAAGAGGTGTGCCGAAGTATTGGAGAACATGGTTTAACATGTTTTAAAGACGGTAATAAAATTTTAACAATTTGTAATGCAGGGAGTATTGCAACTGCTAGATATGGTACCGCATTAGCACCGTTTTATATTGGGAAAGAGAAAGGTGTGCATTTACATGCGTATGCGTGTGAAACGAGACCAGTGTTACAAGGTGGTCGTTTAACGACATGGGAATTAGAGCAAGCAAACATTAATGTAACGCTTATTACGGATAATACGGCAGCTCATGCAATTCGAACGAAAGAAATTAATGCAGTTATCGTAGGGGCAGATCGAATCGTTGAAAATGGTGATACTGCTAATAAAATAGGAACATTAAATTTAGCTATACTAGCAAAGTATTTCGGTATCCCATTCTATGTTGCAGCCCCGTTATCTACATTTGATATTACGAAACAAACAGGTGCTGAAATTGTCATTGAAGAAAGAGACGAAACAGAAGTTACGAAAATTTTTGGGAAACAAGTGGCGCCAATAGGTACTTCTGTATTTAACCCTGCATTTGACGTAACACCACATGAATTAATTACAGGTATTATTACTGAGAAGGGTATTTTAAGAGGGGATTATAAAGATGAAATTACGTCATTATTTAAAAAACAAGCTAATTAATGATAGCTTGTTTTTTTATGCCTAAAGTTTTCTTTTTCCCTTATTTATGTAATGAAGGGAGGAGAGAAGGATGGAAGAGTGGATCTCGATGATAGGTAATGTGGGGTTTCCGATTGTTGTAACATTATATTTACTACATCGTATTGAAAGTAAATTAGATGGAGTAATTGTTGCAATTGAAAAACTCCCGCAACAATTACTAAAGTATGAAGATCCTCGCGATAGAAAATAGAATAAAGTTTGCTCTTTGTGAGCAAACTTTCTCCCGCTATGTGCGGGAGAATAATCAGTGAGGATGGACAAAATCCTCACTGATTAAAGTTTCACGTTATTTCTCTTATTGAGCAGTATAACCACCGTCGATAACGACAGCTTGACCAGTTATACCTTTTGCTTTTTCACCAGCTAAAAATATAGCATAATCAGCAATTTCTTGTACTTGTAACAATCTTTTCTGTGGTACAAGTGGATAAATGACATCTTCTAAAACATTTTCAAGTGGTACATTCCGTGTAGTTGCTAAGTCTTGTAGTTGATTGCGTACAAGGGGGGTATCAACATATCCAGGGCAAAGAGCATTTACAGTAATTCCATGAGTTGCTCCCTCTAAAGCAGCCACTTTTGTTAATCCAATTACTCCGTGTTTCGCACTATTATAAGCAGCTTTTCCAGCAAATCCGATAAGGCCGTTAATAGAAGCAATATTAATAATTCGCCCATATTTTTGGTTCTTCATAATAGGAAAGGCATGCTTAATTGCGATAAACGGAGCAATCTGCATAATTTTAATAAGAAGTTCGAACTTATCCGTTGGAAAATCTTCAATTGGTGAGACATGTTGCATTCCGGCGTTATTAATTAATATATCTAATGAACCGAAATGAGTAACTGTTTGAGAAATTGCTGCTGCAATTTCTTCTTCGGAGGTAACGTCACATTTTAAACCGATAGCTTGAAAACCTTCTTTTTGCAATTGTTCAGCAGCTTCTTTTGCACGATCTTCAAGGCGATCACTAATGACAACTTTTGCACCTTCTTTTGCGAAAGCATTTCCCATTTCATAACCAATACCGCTCGCAGCACCTGTTAAAAAAACAACTCGATTTGTAACCATGATGAAAAACACCCCTTCATAATAAAGTGAAATTTAAATCAGTGGAGGGCATCCCTCACTGATTATTAGCCCACAAATAGCGGGCTAATAGTTCTCTTATTGCTCTATTTAGAGAAGCGATAATGAAATTCCTGCAAACATTTGGAAATAATGTCGTTAGCTATCTTGCTTTGCAAAGTAGCCTCTGCTATACTATTTTGTAAAGCAAGATACTTACGCTTACCTATCTTGTAAAACAAGATAGTGGGAGGATTTGAATTATGTCGACAAGTCAAATGCTAAAAGGGATTTTAGAAGGTTGCCTCCTTGCTATTATTTCTGAAGGTGAAATATATGGTTATGAAATGAGTGAAAAACTAGCGAAATATGGCTTCACAATGGCGAGTGAGGGGAGTATTTATCCGTTATTAATACGAATGCAAAAGGAAGGATTAATAACAAGTGTAATGAAGGAATCTCCATCTGGCCCAAAGCGAAAATATTATACATTAACAGAAAAAGGCGAAGAAGCACTAGATGAATTTATGGATCGCTGGGAAGCGATGCAAAGTAGTGTAGAGCGTCTACTGGAAGGGAAGAGGAGCAGAAAATAATGCTATCAAATGAAGCACGCAAGTTTTTATTAGATATGAGATTATTTTTGACTGCAAAGGTTTTACTTATGTATGGTAGTTTATATGGATTAATGAGATGGTATTTAAAAATTGAAGAGAAAAAAGTGTGAATTAGGTGTTTAATAAGAAAAAGGCTGCTTTAGATATGCAAAAAAATATTTCCAAAGAAATATTATATTGGGATTTTTAGAGGGGTTACGTTTACTTTTAGTTCTATATTTTTATTTCTGGCAGCCGGCATTTGCTTTGTTGATGTGAATATGATGTTTTAAACAGTAACAATATTGTTACTGTTTTTTTCTGTGTAATAAAGGACTTTGTAAAGAAAGAGCTTTTTGCTCATTTGTTAATAATGAATTGATATGAACTTGATCAGGGCGGGGGACTATAGGATACATAAGGTTGGATGGAGAAGGATGATGTTCAGAACCTGTTGGAGAATGGGGATCAGCGTGCGTAAGTTTTCCATGAATCCGCCTTGTAAATAAAATATGACCAATTTCGTGAGCGAGGGTGTATATATTTTTTATTGGAGCAGCTGAGTTTGTTAAAACGATATAGCCAGTGAGTTGCTGTTGCTTCGCTAAAGAGTAAGCACAGGCAATTACTGCCGTTTCTTTGAAATAATCACTAGCGATGTAGCAAATGTACAAATCACAATTTGGGGATTCGGAAATACAAGTGTTAAAAAAAGATGATAATTTCGGTTGGTTTTGAATAGAGTTTTTATAACTAATTTCTCCATTCGTAAAGCGGAATAACTCGTTTAATACAATTACATCTTTAATTTGAAATGTAATGGGATACCATATTGATTCTGCGACAGCTAAATCTTTTGCGATACGTTCGTCTGAAATATCAGCTCCTGGGGTAATGCAAATACATATATTTAAATATTGATCCATCGAAAACACCTCAAATGGAAAAAATTCTTCCTATAATATATGTGAGGAAAAGGTGGTAGGTATGGATAAAAACCCTAGTTGTCATTACTTCTATTTTTGGAGGCGTATAACCGTTTTTGTTGAAATATATAATATAAGTCGAAAAAATTTCATAGTTCTATAACGTAGTATGGTCATCTTTTTGATATAGTAAAGAAAAGGGGGAGTATATATGTATACATTAAAAATTGTTTCAGACAGAGAAGCTCTTTATCAATTTGCGAGCTATGTAAGAGTTGTGCAAGGGGTTGAAGATGTATATGTAGAGGTGGGAGAACCTTTATATGAACATCCATTAATGAAATTTCATGTACATATTACAATTGAAGAAAAATATGACCAATATAAAGCGCTACAAGAAATAGCTAGATTAGTAGAATTGGGGCGTTTTACATATGTCCATTATCGTAATGAGGAAATTGAAGAGGCTTTTGAAACTGTAAAATACGAAAGTCTTAGAAAATAAAGGTAAAAAAGGAAGCGAAAGCTTCCTTTTTTAATTGAAAATTACATCAACAAAGGGAAGAGAATTTTGTTATGATAAGGAAGGGTGAGGAAAGGAGAGTTTGCATATTGGGGTATATTGAAGAGTTACGCAAAGTAGTTGGTACGAGACCACTTATTCTAGTAGGATCAGCAATTATTATATTAAATGATAATCAAGAAGTATTGCTTCAATATCGTTCAGATACATATGATTGGGGTGTACCTGGTGGGGCGATGGAACTAGGTGAAACGACAGAAGAAACTGCTCGTAGAGAATTATTCGAGGAGACGGGGCTAAGTGCGAAAATAATGCAATTTCTTGGTGTTCTTTCAGGAAAGGAAGTTTATTTCCGTTATCCAAATGGAGATGAAATTTTTAATGTAATTCATCTTTATCAGGCGCATCATGTAAGTGGAGAATTAAGGCTGGATCATGAAGGGCTGCAGCTTCAATATTTTCCGGTAGATAAGTTACCGAAATTGAATGAAACGACAGAGAAGATTTTACAAAAATTCTTATACGCATTAACAGAATAGAAGGTTAATTCCTTCTATTTTTATTATATTAAATATTTTGATTTTTTAGTATGTTTATAGTATGATAATGGTAGACATACATCTTATGGAAATCCATCTAAAAACTTATTAGGGTACATAAGAGAGGGGCAAGTACAAAATGCATAATGTTGTCATTACAGCTGCAGTTCGTTCACCAATTGGAACTTTTGGAGGAGCACTAAAAAATATAACACCAGTAGAATTAGCTGTTCCTGTACTTCAGGAAGCTGTAAAAAGAGGCGGAGTGGAGCCACATGAAGTTGATGAAGTAATTTTAGGTCATTGTATTCAAAGAACTGATGAAGCAAATACGGCAAGAACGGCTGCATTAGCGGCAGGATTTCCTGACACAGTTACTGGTTATACGATTCAACGTCAATGTTCTTCAGGTATGCAAGCGATTATGTCCGCTGCAATGCAAATTCAATTAGGTGTAAGTGATATTGTTGTTGCAGGTGGAGTAGAAGCGATGAGTTCGAGCCCTTATGCATTAAAACAACACCGCTGGGGACAACGTCTACAGCACGGAGAAATTCGTGATACGGTGTGGGAAGTTTTAGAAGATCCGATTCATCATATTATGATGGGGGAAACAGCGGAAAACTTAGTTGAACAATATGAAATTACAAGAGAGGAACAAGATGAAGTTGCGCTTCGTAGTCATACATTGGCGCTACAAGCGATTGAGTCTGGATATTTTGACGATCAAATTGTTCCTATTACGATAAAAGAACGTAGAAAAGAAGTTGTATTTGCAAAGGATGAACATCCACGTGCAGATATTACAGCTGAAAAATTAGCAGGATTAAAACCAGCTTTCCGTAAAGGTGGATCAGTAACTGCAGGGAATGCATCTGGTCTTAATGATGGAAGTGCAGTTCTAGTATTAATGAGTGAAGAAAAAGCGAAGGAAAAAGGCTTACAGCCATTAGCTAAAATTGTTGGATATTCAGTAGCTGGAGTAGATCCGAAAATTATGGGGATTGGACCGGCACCAGCAATTCGCAAAGGATTAGAAAAAGTAGAGTGGTCATTAGAAGACGCTGATTTACTTGAAATTAATGAAGCTTTCGCTGCGCAATATTTAGCTGTAGAGAAAGAATTAGGTTTAGATCGTGAGAAAGTGAATGTAAACGGTAGTGGTGTAGGACTTGGGCATCCAATCGGTTGTACAGGAGCTCGTATTACGGTAAGTTTAATTCACGAATTAAAACGACGTGGATTAGAAAAAGGTATTGCCTCTCTATGCGTTGGAGGCGGTATTGGAGTAGCATTATTTATAGAAGCGCTATAAAAAAGAGGCAGCGATTGCTGCCTCTTTTTTTATGACTCAAATAAATGATGAAATAATCGATCGCGATTTTCAAAGAAAAGTTTCGTCGTTTGGTAATGCTCCGTTTCTTCTAATGTCGATTCGTGAATCCCTTTTTGAGTTAAAGAGTATATAGTAGATTCGGGATAAGCCATTAAAATAGGAGAATGAGTCGCAATAACAAATTGTGAACCTTGTTCAGCTAGTTCATGCATACGAATAAGCATTGAAAGTTGTCTCATTGGGGATAAAGCTGCCTCAGGCTCATCTAAAATGTATAAACCTTGCCCTGAAAAACGATTCATAAATAATGAGAAGAATGATTCGCCATGGGATTGTTCGTGTAGTGAAATACCACCATAAGAATTAATAACTTTTTCCCCAAGTCCTTCTGAATCGTTATCCATTTCATCAATGTAAGAAGCGACGTTATAAAATGATTCGGCACGTAGAAAGAATCCGTCTTTTGGTGTGTTGAAACTTTTTGAAATTCGAATGTATTCATGTAAAGGTGAATGTGAATCATACGTGTTAAAACGGAAGTTCTTCGTTCCTCCTTCTGCATTAAAACCTAGAGAAACTGCAATTCCTTCGAGTAATGTTGATTTACCAGTTCCGTTTTCTCCAATAATGAATGTTACATTCGGATGGAAAACGAGTGATTGTAATGTTCGAATGGCCGGTAAACAGTATGGATATGCGGAAAAACTAGGGATATTTTCTTTTTGTAATGAGACACTTTTTAAAAAGGGTGTTTCGATCAATGTACAAACCTCAATTCATAAGGGATTTTGTTTCTAAAAAAGTAGCGAATACAAGTGTAAGACAGCTTGCTAATAATATCGTATATTGAAGTGCGCCAAAACCGAGACCTTCCCATCCGAAAGTCATTCTCTTCAATATAAAAATGAAAAGAACGCTCATAAAGCCAACTAGAGCAGGCGTATATTTTATAATGTTAAAGTTCTTCCATAGAAAAAATCCTATGTATGTACTTATTAAAAGAATAGAAAGAATAAGAGAAAAGAAAAGTGTTAACGACACATGAACCTCTCCTCATTTTCTGAATATTTCATGTGATTATAACATTTAAACTATCATATTCCAATGTAAAAATAAATATTGCATAGAGATTGTTCATGTCGTTATGATAGAATGTATTCTATTGAAAATATGAAAAGGAGTAAAAACATGCCGTTTACATTTGCACATCCAGCAGCTGTTCTCCCTTTCGCTAAGAAACATTCTAGCTATATTTCAGTGACGGCTCTTATATTAGGTAGTATGGCACCTGATTTTGAATATTTTTTACATTTTAGGCCATACGGTATTATTGGACATACATGGTCTGGGTTTTTATATTTGAATTTACCATTTGTTATTTTATTAGTATATGCATATCATCGTATTTTAAAAGGACCATTTATAACACATTTACCTAAGCCTTTTGCTAGTTATTATAAATATGTAGTAGATGAGAAGTGGGGGCTTTATACATGGAAAGATCTTTTTGTATTTTGCTATTCTGCTCTATTCGGTATGGTGACGCATGTAGTTTGGGATGCGTTTACCCATAAGACAGGCTATTTTGTTGTGAAAATGCCGTTGTTACAGCAAGGATTACATGGTATTCCAATTTATAAATATATGCAGCATGGGAGTACATGCTTTGGTCTACTATTACTAATATATGTACTATGGGAATATAGGAGAGAAACGGATAAAGATACTAGTTTAGCTTCGGAAAAAAGGAAATATTGGGCTTCATCAATCGTTGTGGCAGCCATTATATTTATCATTCATGCGTTATTAGACCCCTATTTTCATATTTTCCAAATAGGAGGTATAATAGTAGCTGGACTGACAAGTTCGTTTTGTGGACTTCTCTTTGTTTCTATAGTTTACAAAACAAGGGACTAATTAATGTATTTTAATGAATGATAGTGTTAGGAGAAATTAAATGATGAAAGCATGGAAATGTATTTTTGTTTTATGTAGTTTTCTTCTTATGTTAAGTGGTTGCTTCCATCAAGAAGAAAAGAAAGCAGAACCTAAAAAGAAAGAATCTATTCCAGAAACAAAAGAGTATGGTGGGCGTGAGCTTAAAAAAGTAGGGCAAAAGGTGAAAGAAAAAGGATGGGGGACTTTTGAATTAGAACAGATCAATTCTGTGAATCAAACATTTGAAGTGGCCCCAATGAAAATTCACGTACAAGACGTTAAAGTAATCTCATTATCACAAATGAGCAAAGATGCAAAAAATACATTAAAAGTGTATACTGCATTAACTCCTGAAGAAGTAAAGCGTAGATTGGGAGATAAAGTTAGTCAAGAAGATGCTGAATTATACGCATCGTTAAGTGGAACAGAGATTAGTGATACGATTCGTTATGTTGAAATTACATATAAGGTAGAAAATAGTGGAGATAAAAATATGCAATTTTTCTCTATGAATGATGTTACAATAAATGACAAACAACATTTTAATGTAGCGACTCAAAACTTTTTATACGATGAAGATACCCTCGTTGGTACAAAGAGTGTATCAAGGGAAGATTATAAGCCTGGTGAGACACGAGAAGGAATTATCGGTCTAATACTCGATGATGGAAAAGAAAAGGTAAAGGATATTAAGTTTACGACAGATGATTTAGCAGCAGGAGATACAAATGAAACTGTTAAAGAACCGCAAACTTTTAATATTTCACTTTCTAAATAAGATATCTTAATAATAATGTAAGAAAAAACAGTCAGCATTCAAAATTATGCTGACTGTTTTTTTAGTTCTTTAACGTATGACTCTACATTTTGAAAAGGCACTTTAATTTTAAAAGCATCTTTTTGTTCATTAAATTGTTTTTCATTATAAGGACCGAATCGTTTATTGTGTTTTACATCGATAATCCAATAATGTTCACTTTTTTTATTTGTTATTGCTGAATCAGGATTATTTGGATCTGATTTTTCCTCAATTTGTTTTGCGATAATATATTTATCATCCCAAGCAATCTCTGTAATTTTTGCAGGGATATACTGTGTTGCATATACAGCATCCTGTGTGGGGAAAAGTTCAAATGCATCTCCAGAAGTATGCATGAGTTCGTATTCATCGTTAATCGTATAGGTTAAATGATTTGTATTGCCTGCACAACCTGTTAATAAGAATGCGGCAAATAGGATTATCCATCTTTTCAATATGGGAACCTCCTTTACAATGCTGTTGTAACACATTGTACAAGAAAAGTAAGAGAAACGCTAGTTTACAATGTTTTTTAGAAGTGGTACGATGAAACGGGTAAAGAAGGATATGAAGGAGTCGACACAGAATGAAGTTAAAGATGCATCGTCCAGCGCTTGTAATGAATCGCATAGGTGCTTCCCTTATTGACATGTTTTTAATCTCGGTTACGTACGGTGCAGTAGTAGCTATTATCACCGGAAACTATAGTGCTATTTTTAATCGTTTTAATATAAGTTTAGGTGACTATAGGTATGACCTCACACTTGTTTTCGTATTAATGGCAATAAATTTTATTGTGTTACCTTTTCTTTGGAACGGTTCTACACTTGGTAAAAAGGTAACAAGAACAAAAATAATCTCATTAACGAGTGAAAAACTAACGTTACAAACATTAATAATACGATTTTTTGTATTATTATTACCAGGCATATTATTACTTGGAATTCCATTAATATGCAATGTATATATGATGTTATTCCGCAAAGATAATTGTGGCTTCCATGATTTAATTGCAAAGACGAAAGTGATGAGTCTTGTATAAGCGATATGTAAATTATGTATTCTATTAAAAATAATAGTAATAAAGAGGGGGGGAATCAGCGTTTCTCTCCCTATTGATTATAAGCCATACCAATCGTGTTTTTACGAGCAGCGAGACTCCCATTTAATTTAGATGGGAGTCTTATTTAAATTTTGTAAAAATAATCATTTACCTCTTATTGTTTTACAAAATTCGATAAATGGAATTGATATAATGGAATTTATATAGGGCGGATATCTCCTATATAGTACCCTCCATATTGCTGAAGGATGTTTAAAGAAGCGAGTAGCTAATTCAAACATCCTATTTTTTGTTTTAATAGATTGAAAATTAAGAAAATTATATAATGAATGCACATAATATTGTTGTATAACAAAGGGGGAAGTTAGAATGACGGGAGGTAGCTTGATTTTTTGGGGAATTCTTATTTTTATCGGCTTAATTTTTGATCAATATAATAGTAAGAAAAAAGAAGGAGTAAAAAAGTAAACGTTTACAATTTATAATGTTAACTTTTCCTGCTTGCAGACTAATCTATTAAAGGAGTATACTGAATCACGGTAAGACTTATAGAAGGGGTAATGAAAATGAAGCTTGCAGGAAAGGTTGCCATTGTAACTGGTGGTGGCATCGGTATTGGACGTAGTACAGCTCTTTTGTTGGCTAAGCAAGGCGCAAAAGTAATTGTGACGGACATTGATCAAGAAAGTGGACAAGCAACAGCGGATGAAATTACGAATCTAGGCGGAGAGGCACTTTTTGTCTCCTATGATATGGAAAAGCAAGGAGATTGGCAACGAGTTATCAGTTTTGCAATGGAGGCATACAGTCGTGTTGATATGCTTTTTCAAAATGCTGGTCTATATAAAATAGATTCTATTTTTTCCCGTCAACAAGAGAACGATTCCAATGTACTTTGTATTAATGACGTTTGGATAGAGATAAAACAATTAACGTCATCTTTTATGAAACAGCAAGAAGAAGTGGTGCTCAGTGACTTACCGGTTTTCGGTATTATTAGCACGAAAGGACAATCATTTCATACAATAGAAGCCCTAGTATAATAATGGAAAACCGCCCTCAGCATATATGTGGACGGTTTTTTTGTATGTTATATATTAAGAATTTACTTTTTAACGAATACGTTGTTCGGTTTGACTATCAAAGAAATGTGCTTTGTTCATATCAAATGCAAGTTTAATTTGGTCACCAGGTGAAAAAGTATGTCTTGCATCAACACGTGCTGCGAAATCTTGACTTCCAAGTTTCATATATAAAATGGATTCAGCACCTAACAACTCTGCAACTTCAATTTTTGTTGTAAAAGTAGTAGTTTGTGAAGCTTCTAAAAATAATAGTTCATCATGAATATCTTCTGGACGAATACCTAATACAATTTCTTTGTTTACATAGCCTTGTTCGCGTAATAACTTCATTTTTCCTTCAGATACTTTAATCTTTAGTGCATTTTCTATAACGAAATCGGTTTCAGTTAATTTTCCACGGAAGAAATTCATTGCTGGTGAGCCGATAAATCCACCAACGAAAATATTTTCAGGTGTTTCATATACTTCTTTTGGAGTTCCGATTTGTTGGATTTTTCCGTCTTTCATAACAACAAGACGTGAAGCCATTGTCATTGCTTCTGTTTGATCATGTGTTACATAAATTGTTGTCGTTCCAAGGCGGTGATGTAATTTGGAAATTTCTGAACGCATTGCAACACGTAGTTTTGCGTCTAAGTTTGATAATGGTTCATCCATTAAGAAAACTTTTGCGTCTCGAACAATTGCTCGACCTAATGCAACACGTTGGCGTTGTCCACCAGATAAAGCTTTTGGTTTTCTATTTAAATATTCTTCAAGCCCTAAAATTTGAGCGGCATCTTTCACTCGACGGTCGATTTCATCTTTCGGTATTTTTCGAAGTTTTAATCCAAATGCCATATTATCATATACACTCATATGTGGATAAAGAGCGTAGTTTTGGAAGACCATTGCGATATCTCGATCTTTTGGAGGAACATCGTTCATTAGCTTACCATCAATTGAAAATTCTCCCTTTGAAATATCTTCAAGGCCAGCCACCATTCGTAGTGTAGTAGATTTTCCGCAGCCAGAAGGGCCAACGAATACGATAAATTCTCTATCTTGAATGTGTAAATTAAAATCTGTTACGGCTGTTACGTTATTATCATATATTTTATAAATGTTTTCTAATTTCAGTTCTGCCATGATATTTCCCCCTAGAAATTTATGCAAACGTTTTCTTTGAATTCATTATAAACGAATAGATTCAAAAAAGAAATAAAAACACTAGAAAAAAATAAAACGTTTTCATTCTTCTTATTGAATATATAATAAGTTCCGTATGTTTTCTTAAAAAAAGAAAATAAACATTGTAAGCGCTATTTTAAATTTGGATAGAATCTGTTATCATTCAGTAATGAAAACGTTTGCGCCTTAAAAAAGAAAAAGAATTTATAGTATAGATGAAATGGGGTAGCATAATGGAAAAGCAATGGTGGAAAGAAAGTGTAGTATATCAAATTTATCCTCGTAGTTTTATGGATAGTAACGGTGATGGTATAGGTGATCTTCGTGGAATTCTTTCGAAGCTAGATTACTTAAAAGAATTAGGTATTGATGTAATTTGGTTATCACCAGTCTATGAATCTCCAAACGATGATAACGGTTATGATATAAGTGATTATTGTAAAATCATGCATGAGTTTGGATCAATGGGAGATTGGGATGAACTATTGCATGAAATGCATAAACGTAATATGAAACTTATGATGGACTTAGTTGTTAATCATACTTCAGATGAACATAATTGGTTTATTGAATCACGTAAATCGAAAGATAATGAATATAGAGATTACTATATATGGCGTCCTGGAAAAGACGGGAAAGAGCCGAATAACTGGGGAGCAGCTTTTAGTGGATCTGCATGGCAGTATGATGAAATGACAGATGAATATTATTTACATCTGTTTTCTAAAAAACAGCCAGATTTAAATTGGGATAATGAAAAGGTAAGACAAGATGTTTATAAAATGATGAAGTTTTGGTTAGAAAAAGGAATTGATGGATTCCGTATGGATGTTATTAATTTTATTTCTAAAGAAGAAGGCTTACCAGCCGTTGAAACTGACGAAGAAGGATATGTTTCAGGTCATAAGCATTTTATGAACGGTCCGAACATTCATAAATATTTGCATGAAATGAATGAAGATGTATTGTCTCATTATGATATTATGACAGTTGGTGAAATGCCGGGAGTAACGACAGAAGAGGCCAAATTGTATACAGGAGAAGACCGGGACGAATTGCAAATGGTATTCCAATTTGAACATATGGATTTAGATTCTGGAGAAGGCGGGAAATGGGATGTAAAACCATGTTCACTCCTTACATTGAAACAAAATTTAACAAAATGGCAAAAAGCATTAGAACAAACGGGATGGAATAGTCTTTATTGGAATAATCATGATCAGCCGCGCGTTGTATCTCGTTTTGGTAATGATGGGGTTTATCGTACTGAATCAGCGAAAATGTTAGCGACAGTACTTCATATGATGAAGGGAACACCGTATATTTATCAAGGGGAAGAAATCGGAATGACCAATGTTCGATTTGAATCAATTGATGAATATCGAGATATTGAAACACTAAATATGTATAAAGAAAAAGTTATAGAGCGTGGCGAAGATAAAGATAAAGTGATGCAATCTATTTATATAAAGGGCCGAGATAACGCTAGAACTCCAATGCAGTGGGATGATAGAGAACATGCTGGATTCACAACGGGTGAGCCTTGGATTGCGGTAAATCCTAATTACAAAGAGATTAATGTGAAACAAGCGATGCGAGACGAAGAATCAATTTTTTATTACTATAAAAAGTTAATTGAGTTACGCAAAAACAATGAAATAGTAGTGTATGGAGCATATGATTTAATACTAGAAAATAACCCGTCTATTTTTGCTTATGTAAGAACGTATGGAGAAGAAAGACTTCTTGTTATTGCAAACTTCACTGCGGATGAATGTGTATTTGAATTGCCTGAGGACATCATTTATAGCGAATCAGAGTTATTAATACACAATTACGACGTGGAAAGCGGATTGATAGATAACATTACATTACGTCCATATGAAGCAATGGTGTATACATTAAAATAAGAAAAAGCCTTATGCCCGAGCGGCATAAGGCCTTTTCTATTACCATTTTAATATTGAGAATCCATACGGAGGGAGTGTAACTTGTAGTACACTTGCTTCCGCTGAAAATTCTTCATTTGTATATATATCGATTATTTTTTTTCCGGTAATATGAAGAGGGAGTGGAGCTGTAATTTCGTTGTTAGTAGGATTTAAAACGAAAAAGATAGTTTCACCTTCATATGTTTTTGTATAAGAAATATAATTATGTTCATCATTTGCTTCAATAAATTGAAAAGCACCATTTCCTCCAAATGCTTTATATTGTTTCCGTAATGAAATTAATGTTTGTATATGTGTGAATAATAGGTGGTCTTGTTCTTTTATATCCCAAATCATACATTTACGACAACCTGGGTCCATTCCGCCATCCATACCGATTTCGTCTCCGTAATAAATACAAGGAGAACCAATGAAGGAAAGGTGGAATACATAGAGTAACTTTAACTTGTTTTTATCCCCGTTACATGTCGTTAAAATTCTTGGTGTGTCATGACTGTCTAATAAATGAAATGCAGCCTCGTTTACATTCATAGAGTAGGAATGTAAAGATTCTGTAATTTGTTTCATAAATTCACTTGCTTTAATGGAATCGTTAGCAAAGTAAGAAAGCAAAGCATTTGTAACAGGGTAGCTCATGACAGCATCAAATTGATCACCTTGTAGCCATGGGAGTGCATCGTGCCAAATTTCTCCTAAAATATATACTTCAGGATTTATTGCTTTTATTTCACTTCGGAATTCTCTCCAAAAACTATGATCGACTTCATTTGCTACATCAAGGCGCCAACCATCTATATGGAATTCTCTTACCCAATAACGACCTACTTCAAGTAAGTATTCTTTTACATCTGGGTGTGCAGTATTTAATTTAGGCATATATGGTGTAAACGCGAAAGTATCGTAATTAGGAAGTGGCTCGGTTATGATCGGAAATTCATGAATGTGGAACCACTCTTTATAAGCTGACTTCTCGCCATTTTCTAGTACGTCTTGGAATTTATCGAAAAAATATCCACTATGATTAAAAACAGCGTCAAGCATTACTTTTATACCATGTTTATGACACGCCTGAACGAGTTCTTTAAAAGTTTCTTTTGTCCCAAATTGTGGATCAATTTCCATGTAGTCAATTGTGTCATATTTATGATTCGAATGAGCCTTAAAAATAGGAGTGAAATAAATGCCGGAGATTCCAAGCTTCGCAAGATAATTAAGATTTTGAAGAATCCCAGCAAAGTCACCTCCGAAAAAATTAGTCGCAGTTGGCTCTGTACTTCCCCAAGGAAGGGTATTCTTTGGATTTATTGCGCTATCCCCGTTAGCAAATCGTTCTGGGAAAATTTGATACCATACTGTGTCTTTAATCCAGGACGGGGCTTTGAAAACATCTTTTGCATGAATAAACGGAAAACAGAAAAAGTTACCAACATCGTCATTTGGGATGTTAGAAAAAAAACCGCGCTCTGTATAAATAAGAGTTTCTGCATCATTTTTTAATTCAAATCCATAACGTAAGCGTTTAAACTTTGGTTCAATCGAAATTGACCAATAATCAAATAGCTCAGTAGAACCAGTTTTTTTCATCGGTGTACTTGCTGTAATCCATTTCCCATTTTGCCATTCGTAAGGATCACCGTAGATAAGAGTGGCGGTGTGAACATCGTTTCTTTTTGTACGCATCCGGATGTGAATCGTTTTTTCGTCGTAAGCGTATGCATAATTATCTTTTGGCCTATGATAAATCGCTTCTTTAAACATATAGAAAATCCCCCTTTAATATCTCTATACATATCGTTCCCTTAAACGTAATAATAAAGAATGTGTTGCAAACGATTGCTTTTCTCATAACTTTAATATTGCTTATAAGAGTAGTATTCATTTCAGATAAAGTCAATGTATAAAGAGTAGAAGAAGATTATTTTGAAAATTAATATTTGCAAAATGAATAAAAGGATGTATAATGATAGACAAATAGCGCAAACGTTTTCATAGATTATGATATTGTTTGCGCTTCTATTAAACTATCTAATGCAAACGTTTTCAATCAAAAGGTACATAGACAATTTAGGGAGGTTTTTGGGATGAAGAAAGCATTATCACTATTAACGATTTCAGCATTGTCAATCGGTATGTTATCTGCATGTGGACCGAAAGATTCAGGGAAAAAAGAAGCAAGTAAAGAGAAGAAGGATTATGATCTTCTCGTTTGGGAAGATGAGAAAAAAGGTGTTGGTCTAGAGCCGGCAGTGGAAAGTTTTGAAAAGAAATATAATGTGAAAGTAAAAGTTGTAGAGGTTCAGATGACGAAACAAATAGAAAAACTTCGTCTCGACGGTCCAGCTGGTACAGGACCAGATGTTGTAACATTACCGCATGATCATATTGGTAATGCGGTAACAGAAGGGCTACTTTCAGAGGTGAAAGTGGATGATGCGGTAAAAAATAAATTTACAGATCTATCAATAAAGGCACAAACATACGACGGAAAACTATACGGTTTACCAAAAGCAATTGAAACACCAATTTTTATTTACAATAAAAAATTCATGCAAAAAGCACCAGAAACGATGGACGAGCTGTTTAACTTCTCAAAAGACTTTACGAAGGATGGCAAGTACGGATTTTTAGCATTAGGAGATAACTTCTACTTTGCTAACGCGTTTATGGCGGGTATGGGCGGTTATGTATTTGGTGAAAAAGATGGAAAACTGACTCCGACAGATATTGGATTAAATAATAGTGGTGCAGTACAAGGTGCTGAATATATTCAAAAATGGTATAAAGAAAAATTATTACCAAAAGGAATTATTGGTGAATCTGGCGGTTCAGCTGCAGATGGATTATTTAATGAAGGAAAAGCAGCATCTATTATGAACGGACCATGGGCATTCCAAGCGATGGAAAAGGCTGGAATTGATTATGGTGTTGCTCCAATGCCGAAATTACCAAATGGTCAACCGATGAAAACATTTGTTGGGGTAAAAGGATGGCATGTAACAAGCTTCTCTAAACAAAATGATTTAGCTACAAAATTCACTGAGTGGGTAACAAATGAAGAAAATGCAAAAATTCGATTTGAGAAAACAAAAGAAATTCCTCCAGTAAAATCAGTGATGGAAGATCCAGTTATTAAAGATAATGAGGCTGCAAAAGCAGTTGCGACTCAATCAGAAAATGGAATTCCAATGCCAAATATTCCAGAAATGCAAGAAGTTTGGAAACCAGCTGGAGATGCGCTTCAATTAGTTGTATCAAATAAACAAGAGCCAAAAGCAGCACTTGATGATGCAGTGAAACAAATTAAAGGTAATATTGAGGCAAATCATAGTAAGAAAAAATAAGGTGAAATTCGTGCCTCTAAATATGAGAGGCACGAATTCTCTCCCTTCCAAGTAGGAAGAAAAAAGGGGGAAGGAACATGCAAACATCTATAGAACCAACGAAAGATGTGAACGGTTCAAAGCATAGGAAATTAGCGACCATGTTATCAATCATTCCAGGCATTGGTCAACTATATAATAAACAATACGTAAAAGGTCTTATTTTTCTAGTACTAACAGGTTCATTTATTGTAGCATTTGCTGATTTATTAAATATAGGATTATGGGGAATTGTAACACTAGGTACAGAAGTTCCACGCGACCATTCTGTCTTTCTATTAGTAGAAGGGATTTTGGCACTTATCGTCATAGTGTTCGGACTAGGAATATATGCATTTAATTTATATGATGCATATCAAAATGGGAAGAAACGTGATATAGGAACACCATTAAACTCAGTAAAAGAGCAATATCGCAATTTATTAGATCAAGGTTTTCCATATTTAATGGTTTCACCAGGGTTTCTATTACTTATCTTTGTTGTTGTATTTCCAATCATTTTCGTAATTTTAATTGGATTTACGAACTACGATTTGTATCATTCGCCACCAGCTAAATTAGTTGATTGGGTGGGTTTTAAAAACTTTATTGATATTTTCACATTACCAATGTGGAGAGATACATTTTTAAGTGTGTTCTCTTGGACTGTCATTTGGACGTTCGTTGCAACGACATTACAAGTAGCACTTGGAATTTTTTTAGCGATTATCGTAAATCAGCCTGGTATTAAAGGGAAGGCGATTATTCGTACAATCTTTATTTTGCCGTGGGCTGTTCCAGCATTCGTGTCTATTCTTGTATTTGCTGGTATGTTTAATGAGACATTTGGAGCAATTAACAATCAAGTATTAGATTTATTCGGAATTGAAAAGGTTGCTTGGATGACTGATCCATTTTGGTCGAAAATCGCTTTAATTATGATTCAAACGTGGCTTGGATTCCCGTTTATCTTTGCAATGACGACAGGTATATTGCAATCGATTCCAGGAGAATTATATGAAGCAGCTACAGTAGATGGTGCAACAGCTTGGCAACAGTTCCGCAAAATTACATTGCCACTTGTTTTATATGCAACAGCGCCAATATTAATTACGCAATATACGTTTAACTTTAATAACTTTAGTATTATTTATCTATTTAATAGCGGGGGACCTGCTGTGTCTGGACAAAATGCAGGTGGAACGGATATTTTAATTTCATGGATCTATAAGTTAACGATGACTTCGGCGCAGTACGGAAAAGCAGCAGCTCTTACAATGATTTTATCGTTAATCGTTATTACAGTTGCGTTATGGCAATTTAAGAGAACAAAATCATTCCAAGAAGAGGATATGATGTAAATGAATATTAAACGACAAAAGATGTTACGTCTTTCATTAAGTTATTTAGTTATCTTCGTAATGTGTGCTATTATTTTCTATCCATTACTATGGATTATTGGCTCATCGTTTAATCCAGGAGATAGTTTGTCTGGTTCTAGCATTATTCCGAAAAATGCAACGTTAGATCATTATCGTCAGCTACTTGATCTTGATTCAAGTAATTACTTACTTTGGTATAAAAATACTTTAAAAATTAGTGTAATGACGATGATCTTTTCGGTGTTAGCAATTAGCTTTACTGCTTATGCATTTTCGAGATATCGTTTTGTTGGAAGAAAGAATGGTTTATTAACATTTTTAATTCTCCAAATGATCCCGAACTTTGCAGCGTTAATCGCGCTATATATATTAGCTCAGTTAACAGGATTAATTGATACACATCTTGCATTAATTTTAATTTATGTAGGCGGAGCAATTCCGATGAATACATGGCTTATGAAAGGGTACTTTGATACAATTCCGAAAGAGTTGGATGAATCAGCTCGTATGGATGGAGCAGGGCATTTTCGTATTTTCTGGCAAATTATTATGCCACTTGCAAAACCAATCGTAGCGGTTGTAGCGTTATTCACTTTCATCGGTCCGTTTACGGATTTTATTTTAGCAAGTGTTATTTTGCGCACACCGGAAAATTATACTTTAGCAGTTGGATTATATGAAATGGTAGCGAAAAAATTTGGTAATGAATTTACGACATTTGCAGCGGGTTCAGTATTAATTGCAATACCAATTTCGATTTTATTCCTATCATTACAAAAATACTTTATTTCTGGTTTAACAGCTGGAGGTACGAAAGGATGAAAATGGGACATTACGTCCCATTTCTCTTTTCATCTCCCTATAAAAAATTTGTAGGGAGATGAAAAGAGATTTGACATCACATGCGAAAAGATGTGAAATAAATAGTATATTATAGTATAGGAAAATAAAGCTATATCCCTTACAATACATGGAGAGGGAGAAGATAATAATTTTTGCAAGATAGAACGAAGTGATGAAAGTTTGTGATTTCTCCTATTACTTGCAACGATTGCGAGATAATAATATATGAAGTATGGCAGAAAAGTGAGAGGAGGGGATTTTTATGACAGTTACAATTAAAGACGTGGCGAAGAAAGCAAATGTTGCGCCATCGACGGTTTCACGTGTAATTGCTGATAATCCAAGTATAAGTGAAAAAACAAAGCGCCGTGTTCGAAAAGTAATGAGTGAACTAGGCTATCACCCGAATTTAAATGCAAGAAACCTTGCGAACCAAACAACGAAAACGCTTGGGCTCGTTATGCCGAGTTCGGCAAGTAAAGCTTTTCAAAATCCGTTTTTCCCAGAAGTTATAAGAGGGATTAGCTCATTCGCACACATGGAAGGGTATGCGCTCTATATGTCGACAGGTGAAACGGAAGACGAAATTTTTAATGGTGTTGTAAAGATGGTACAAGGGCGTCAAATTGGTGGAATTATTCTTTTATATTCAAGAGAAAATGACCGGATCATTCAGTATTTACATAATCAAAATTTTCCGTTTGTTTTAATCGGAAAACCATATGATCGAAAAGATGAAATTACATATGTAGATAATGACAATTATACGGCTGCAAGAGAAGTAGCGGAATATTTGATTTCATTAGGGCATAAACAAATCGCGTTCATTGGCGGTGGCTCAGATTTACTTGTAACGAGAGATCGTTTGGCAGGTATGAGTGATGCTTTGAAACTAGCAGACATTTTATTACCGAAAGAGTACATTTTACATTTTGATTTCTCAAGAGAAGGTGGACAACAGGCTGTAGAGGAGTTAATGGGACTTGAACAACCACCGACAGCAATTATGGCGACTGATGATTTAATTGGACTTGGCGTACTAAGCGCACTTTCTAAAAAAGGGTTCGTTGTACCAAAGGATGTTTCTATTGTAAGCTTTAACAATGCCTTATTATCAGAAATAGCTAGTCCACCACTTTCGACAGTTGATGTGAATATTTATCAATTAGGGTATGAAGCAGCAAAAGCTTTAGTCGATAAGGTGGAGCATTCGGAGTCTACTGCAAAATGTATCATTATTCCGCATAAGTTATTGAAACGTCAAACCTGTGATCATTATGCATAAAAAGCTAAGAGTTTAACTCTTAGCTTTTTGCTTTAGAAAGGCTTCTAAACGGTCACAGCCTTCTTTTAAAGTTTCGATACTATAAGCGTAGGAAAGGCGAAGGTAGCCTTCACCGTATTCAGAAAATGCCGTTCCAGGAACGACGGCCAGCCCAGCTTCTTTTACAAGATCAAGTGCAAAATCAAATGATGAAGATGTTAAGTTTCCGACATATGGGAATAAGTAAAACGCACCCGTTGGCTTCTCGACTGTTAAGCCCATTTGAATGAGTCTATTATATACATAATCAAGGCGCTTTTTATATTGGTGGCGCATCATCTTCGGTGCATCTTTAGCAGCTGTTAAAGCCTCGATTGCAGCATATTGGGCAATTGAAGTAGCGCATGTAACATTGTATTGGTGAACTTTTAAAATATGTTTTGCTAAATAGCTTGGAGCAAATAAAAGTCCGATACGCCAGCCAGTCATAGAGTGTGATTTTGATAAGCCGTTAATGACAATAGTCTTCTCTCGCATTTCTGGGAAATGAGCAATAGACATGTGCTTTTCTTCATATACAAGTTCGCTATAAATTTCATCAGAAAGAACGAATATATTTTTATCTTTTAAGACAGATACAATATCTTTTAATTCTTCTTTTGATAGGGTAACACCAGTTGGATTAGAAGGATACGGTAAAACAACGCATCTTGTTCGTTCAGTAATTGCATTTTGCAATGCTTCAGCTGTTAAACGAAATCCAGTTTCACGAACATCTATAAAAATAGGCGTTGCCCCGCATAGTCGAATAATAGGCTCGTAACCTGGATAAATAGGAGCAGGTAAAATCACTTCCGTTCCTGGCTCCAAAATTGTACGGAATGCAACATCAATCGCTTCGCTAGCACCGATTGTAACAATGGTTTCGTTTTCAGGTGAATAGTGTAAATCGTAATTATCTTTTACAAAGTTACAAGCCGCCTCGCGTAATTTTAGTAAGCCAGCGTTATGTGTATAGCTTGTATAATTTTCTGTAATGGCCCGTTTAGCAGCTTCTTTTACTAGAGAAGGTGTAGGGAAATCGGGTTGCCCAATTGTTAAAGAGATAAGATTATCATAGTTTTGAATCATGTTAGAGAATTGGCGGATTCCAGAAATTTGGATGTCCTTCACTCTAGGGTTAATGAATTGTTCCATTGTATCTCCCTTTCTTCCGTTTGAAAATTAAGTTCATTTTATCATATTTTTCATTATTACGCTTTGTATATAAACTTTATCCTGCTATTTGTGAGCGGTAAGGATCTCCTATATTAAAATTCAATGGAAGTAAGAGATAAGAACAGATTAGGTGTGAGGTAATTAAGATTTCCCTTCAATCTAGGTATAAATGTTGCTGTACATGTTGCACAAAAAAAGCCGCTGAAAGCGACTTTTTAATAACCGTATTCCCAATCTATTTCATCTTCGTTCCAAAGTACGGAAGATACTTTGCCAAGATGGACAACAGATTCATTTACAGCACATGTACAGTTTTCTTCCCCCGTTTTATGTTGCAATTCTTCGTATACTGATTTTTCAACGTTTTCTAGCACAACCAAATTTTCTTCTTTTAAAACAAGCGTAGTACCCGCCATATTTATCTTCCTCCTACTAAAGTAATGATCACTTATTTGTAAACATAGATAGTATGGATTATATGCTGTATTTTGCGATAGTTGTCCGTCCAGTGAAGTGTTTTTTATTTTCTTTGTAATCCGTATTCATTGTATACTGCACGAAGGAAATTTGGTACAGGGTTTACAATCATTTCGGAAATCTGTAACATTTATTATTAGTTGTTAACAAATAATTAACAAATATGTTAAGAAAAATCAAAATTTTAAAACAAATAGACTTATAAATGATATAATCATATCAAAATACATATAGGGGATGAGAGGCTATGGAGCTTATCCGTGATTTAATGATCCAAATTGCCATCATTATTTTGCCACTATTTTTATATGAAGCGATTCGTTTAAATCGTTATCAAGAAATGCTTCCGAAGCCTAATCGCTACTTTATTATGTTTTTATCTAGCGTTACACTCGTTCTCTCCATGACATATTCTATTTGCTTTGGTACCGTTTGCGGATACAATTTTCATCCAATCCCGATTGTTAGTGGTTTTTTATATGGTGGGATTGTTGGGCTCATCCCTGCCATTATTTTTGTTACATATGAATGGTTTTTAAAGGGAATCAGTTGGTTTCCTATTGTAGAAGTAATATTTCTTTCGATAATTCCATTGTTCTTGTCAAAGAAATGGTCTCTTTTTTCAAGAGATAAGAAGCTAATATTAGCTTTTATGATTTCATCAGTTTATGTTCTTGTTTCATTAGTATTTAGTATGTTTAATGTCCTTTTGGAAACAGGTTTTACACCATATGTATCTCATCTATATAGTAGGTATATATTTGCTTCACTTATTATGGTTATGACAATGGTATTTCAAGTATATTTGACTGAGTATTTAAATGAGAATGCATTATTGCGTACAGAGATGCAAAAATCAGAAAAACTTAATATTGTAAGTGAGTTAGCTGCAAGTGTAGCGCATGAAGTTCGAAATCCCCTCACTGTTGTACGGGGATTTATCCAATTACTAGAGAGTACGGAAGACGTGAAAAATAAAGAGTATATGCGTCTCGTATTAGCTGAACTAGATCGTGCTGAACAAATTATTTCAGATTATTTGAATTTAGCAAGGCCTCAAATTGAAAAGAAAGAACATATTTGTTTATCAGCGCAATTGATTGAAATGACAACTCTTATGTCATCATTTGCAGCGATGCAAGGTGTATATTTGCAAGTTGAGATTTCTGAGAGTCTTTACACAATCGGTGATAAGACGAAGTTGAAGCAAGCTATTATGAATGTTGTTAAAAACGGTATTGAAGCAATTCAAGGAAACAAAGGGTATTTAAAAGTAACAGCTGTTCAAAAAGATGAAATGATCGTAATAAGAGTTAAAGATAGTGGTGTTGGAATGACAAAAGAACAGTTAGCAAGGCTTGGACAACCTTATTATTCTTTGAAAGAAAAAGGAACAGGATTAGGCCTTATGGTAACATTTAGTATTCTACAAGCACATAATGGTACACTGGAATATAAAAGTGAAAGTGGAAAAGGAACTGAAGCGATTATTATATTGCCAGCTGTAAGAAATAAGGAATAAAAGTTACCGGTAGAAGGTAACTTTTTATTTTATGTTACATTAGAAAAATATATATGATTTTACTCATTTGTTTTTTCTTGTTTTGTTCGAACAAATAAACTTCTAAATGATTGAAAGAAGCTTTGCTCTTTTGAGGCGGCGACTAATCTTTTTGTTTCTTGAATTTCGCGAATAACTTGCATAAGCTGTGCATCACGGCTACTGTCTTTATTGTAAATTTGGTTGACGAGTTTATTCATTTTCTCTTCTTGTTTGGATTCTCGCTTATACATATGATTCATTAATAAGTCCATCTTTTCTTTTTGGAGTGCATCTGTTTGAGCAGCATGATCAACTAGCTCTTGTAGCATTTTTTCTTGTGAACCTTCTTTGACATAAACTTGTTGCATCAGTTCATCTAACTTCTCATCTTTTAAACGATTTTGTGTAATAAGGGTAGAATTTTGATGAATAATTGCCTCATTTAATTGAGCGAGCATCTCAAGCTTTAACATGAATTCTTCAAAGTTACGCCCGTCATCTTTTGTTTGTACTTCTTGCTTGTTTTGTGCAATTGGTATTGGGGGATTATCTTTTTCCTTTAAAATAATTGGAATTGTTTCTGAAATATCTTCTTGTAATGTCGCTGCTCTTTCGTGTATGGATTTTAATAGTTTTAAATCATCCATTCTATAAATACGCGCATCAGCAGCTTTTGAAATGATATAACCATGTTCCTCTAAAAGTTGACTATATTTTCGAACTGTATGTTTTGGGATGCCTGTTTTATTCGTGACATCTTTCGTTTTATAGATTGCGTCCATGAAATTTCCTCCCCAAAAAGTATCGTATATACCAATTCAATCTTTTATGATAACTTCCTTTGAAAAAGAATGTCGGAAGGTTATTAGTTTTCTACAGGATTAGTGAAAAGGTGAGGGAAAATGAATGTTTTTGGCGGAATGGAGAGGAAGAGCTAAAATAATGTCTGAAAACATATATAGAAGAAGTTTGTTATAATAACTGAGGAAAAGAAATTGGTAGGAACATGGAGGTACACATGAAGCAATTAAAAGGTATTATCATTTCAATTATTGCAATTCTTTCTCTGCTGGTAGCGGTCTATGAAGTACTTATTCCAGAGAAGACAAGTAATAAAAAAACAACAACTACGTATGATCAAGTTTTAGAGTTCCCGAAAGAACGTTATCCAGAGACGGGAAAACATATAACGGATGCTATAAAAGAAGGGCATTCAGAAATTTGTACAATTGATCGTAATGGTGCAGCGGATAGAAGGAAATTATCGTTAGCACCATATCCGTCGAAGAAAGGTTATGATCGCGATGAATGGCCAATGGCGATGTGTAAGGAAGGCGGAAAAGGAGCTCATATTGAATATATAAGTCCAGCAGATAATCGTGGTGCAGGTTCTTGGGTAGGGAATAAGCTAGATAAATATCCAGATGGTACGCGTGTGAAATTTGAAGTGAAATAGTAACCGGCGTACAGTTCATAGTGGAGGAGAAGGATAGTTATGGAATTAACAATTTCATATTCGCAATTAATGGTGATGAACTCTGATAATCAGCAGCCTTATGTAGATTGGACTCCTGAAGATTTTGAAAGAGGTTATGCTGAGGTGGATGGAGCGATTATTTTTGAAGCAATCTCTGACTATACTTGTGAAGTGGAAGTGACTTGTGGAAAGCATATTGAGAAGGAAGAAGTGGTTCGAACGATATCAGTTCCTTTCACTGTGAAGAATGAAGGAGTTTTTATAACGAGTATTCTTTCTAATAAATTGCATATTCCTATTCCGAATGGGGAATATAGGATAGTCTTGCAGGCGACTCCTCTTGAAAAGCCAACAGACGATGAATTGTATAAAGTACGATACGACTTCTGTTTTGAAAGTGTAGAATAAAAAAACGTGTTATCCTTTTTGAAGGATAACACGTTTTTTTATTATGCATTTGTCTTTAGGAGAGAACGAGCGTCTTTCGCTGCCTGAACCATATACTCTAAGGCAGGTATAACTTCTTCGGTTCTTCTAGTTTTTAAACCACAGTCTGGATTAATCCAGAAATATTTAGGATCACATACTTGTAAAGATTGTTCTACGATTGCAAACATTTCGTCTTTACTTGGGACACGTGGGCTATGAATGTCATATACACCTAGACCAATTCCTTTTTCATATGTTGTATGTTTTAATGTATCAATAAATTCCCCATGACTTCTTGATGTTTCGATGGAAATAACATCTGCATCTAATGCGCGAATTGCATCTACAATATCTTCGAAGTTACTGTAACACATATGAGTGTGAATTTGTGTTTCATTTTCTACAGAAGATGTTGCTAAAAGGAATGATTGAACTGCCCATGTAATATATGCATTCCAATCTTTTTCTTTTAACGGCATTCCTTCACGAAGTGCTGGCTCATCGACTTGGATTACCCTAATTCCGGAAGATTCAAGTAATTCAATTTCATGACGAAGTGCTAATGCAATTTGATATGAAACTTCTTTTCTTGAAATGTCATTTCGAACGAATGACCAATTTAAAATAGTGACAGGTCCAGTTAGCATACCCTTTACTACTTTCTCTGTTAAGCTTTGTGCATATACAGTTTCTTTAATAGTCATTCCATTTATAAAGGCAACATCACCATAAATAACAGGTGGTTTCACACAGCGAGAACCGTATGATTGTACCCATCCATTTTTAGTAAAGGAGAAGCCAGCAAGTCTTTCACCAAAGTATTCCACCATGTCAGTTCTCTCGAATTCACCGTGTACTAGGACATCAAGACCAATATCTTCTTGGTAACGAATCCACTTCTCAGTTTCCTTTTCAATAAATTGATTATATTGTTCATTTGTAATATCGCCGTTACGCCACTGTTTACGTGTTTGACGAACTTCAGTCGTTTGTGGGAAGCTACCGATAGTTGTTGTTGGTAACAGTGGTAACTGTAAAGCCACTTGCTGTAATTCATATCTTTTTTCAAATGGAAGAGGACGTGAGAAATCATCTTCTTTAAGTGCTGTACGCGCTACTTTTACATCTTCACGATTACGTGCAGCTGATGAACGGATTGCATGATGTGCATTACGATATGTTGTCAGCTCGTTACTGATGCTTTCAACACCTTTAGTAAGAGCAGATTGGATAAGGACTAGTTCTTCTAACTTTTGATTGGCAAATGCAAGTGCATCAAATAGTTCGGTTGATAAATGCTTTTCTTCTGTCTTATCAATTGGAGTATGCAATAAGCTACAAGAAGGTTGAACAATTAAACCTTTTGCTGTGACTTGATTTTGTAATGTTGTAAATAAAGAAAGTACATCATCAAGATCAGCTCTCCAAATGTTACGGCCATCTATACAACCGATAGCTAAAATTTTATCAGCTGGGAATCCATATTTTGAAATAGCATTTACATTACCTTCTTTGCCATGAACAAAGTCCAATCCAATACCAGAAACAGGGAATGTAATAATTTCTTCATAGTTTTCTTCTACACTATCAAAATATGTTTGTAGAATAAGGTTAGCATTTGGAACTTCTTTATGAATAGCTTCGTAAAGTTCTTTCGCTTGATTAATTTCATCTTTTGTTAAAGATGCGAAGATTGGTTCGTCAACTTGAATAATTTGTGCTCCAGCTTCGTGTAATTCAGAGAATAATTGTACGTAAGGTGCAACTAGCTGTTTTAAAATAGTGGCAAATTGATCTTCGGTATAACCTTTTGCTAGTTTTAGGAATGTATAAGGTCCTAAAATAACTGGTTTTCCATCGACGCCTAACTCTTTTTTCGCTTCTTCATATAAACGAAGGGGACGATTGTCTTTTAAAGAGATTTGTAACCCTTCTTCATATTCAGGAACAATATAATGATAGTTTGTGTTAAACCACTTTGTCATTTCAGAAGCAACATGATCTTTAGATCCACGTGCCATTGCAAAATATACATCAAGGTAAGATGTAAACTCTGAAAAACGTGATGGGATGAATCCTAACATGTAGGCTGTATCCAGAACGTGGTCATAATATGTAAAATCGCCTATTGGAATTAATTCAATTCCTTTTTCTTGCTGTACCTTTACGTGTTGAAGGCGGATTTCTTTCATTGTCGTTAAAAATGTCTCTTCATCAATTTTATTGGACCAAAAAGCTTCCAATGTTTTTTTCCACTCTCGTTGTAGTCCGATACGTGGATAACCTAAGTTACTTGTTTGAATTGCCATTTTAAATTCCTCCCTAATTGAAAGTAAGCATTTCCGTTTACTAGGAAATACCTATAACAAAAAGCATAAAGGCATAGAAAATAAGCCTTCCTTTTTGTTCTTAACACCTCATCATCATCCGTGAGTCTATCAGTGTTGTTAAAATAGGCAGGTCTCCTGACTTATGCTTCATATAATTTCTTTCACCTTCCCGTTTTCACAGTGGCACAAAAAAGAAATCTCAGCATTTACAGTGGCGGGACCGTGTTGGAGTTTCACCAAACTTCCCTTTTAAACACGAAATAAAATTTTCGTGTACCTATTTTCCTTTTGAAAGGAATTTAACAAGCGATATGATATTGAAACAAATTCTAACATAATTTTTAGAATTTTGTCTACTGTTTTAAAATAAGAAAATTCTAAAGTTTTTCATTTCCTTGTATTTGTAATTTTTGAAATATTTAGGTCGGTTTTTATACTAGAATGAGGGTGTTTTGAACTGTGAAACAATGGTGGGATTAAGTTTTTCTAAAAGAGGTGATACCTCTTTTAGAAAAACTTAATCAGTCTCTACTCCTATTTCTGAAAGGCGGCTTGCAGTTGCATCTTTTAGGAGTGTGTTTAGCCAGCGCAATTCAACATTAATATGCTCAATGACGCTCTGTAAAATATATAGTTGGGCACGAGGAACTATTTGTTTGTTATGATCGTATATTGTTTGCATTGTATGTAAGTATTGAACCGTATCATCTCTCTTTTTTTCTAAAATAGGAACTAGTGCTTGTTCGTCACTAAAGTGAGCGAAAGAGAGTGCTGAATAAATTGGTTTATATATTTGATTTTTTGCTTCAAATTGTTTTAATAATAAAGTGTGGAAAAGGTTTTTTCCTTCCTCGGTTATATGGAAGATTGTTTTATCTGGTCTATTCGTATCTCGAACAATATTTGTAACACGAATTGCACCTTGCTTTTCTAATTGCTCGAAGGCATAGTATAGTGATCCCTTGGCATATTTAATATAACAATCCATTTGTCTCTCTTTCATTATGTGCTGTACTTCATATGGATGCTTATCCCCTTCGAGTAGCAAGCCGAGAATGACTAATTTCATACTCATGCTGTCTCAACTCCTGTATATAGAAATTTTATACATATTATAAACGGTATATCCTCTTTCATAAAGGGATATACCGTTTCATTTTTCCATATTAGCTTACTTGTTTTTGTTTTTGTTTTTGTTTCGTTTTTGGTCCTGTTAAAAGACGTTCTTTTCCCATAAGTAAAATACAGATTATACTTAGTATAGCTGGGATAAGTGCCCAAAAAAATGTATTAGCAATAGATGTTGCAAGGGCATCCTTAATTCCGCTCAGTATTTCAGGTGGTAGCTTTTCAGTAGCGTTTGGTGATAATAAGAAGCTGGTGTCTCCACCTTTTGGTGCCATTTTTGCTAATTCAGGAGGAAAGACTGCTTTTAATTTATCAGTGAAGATATGATTTTGAATCGTACCGAAAATAGTGACACCAAGGGTCATTCCTAGTGAACGGAAGAATGAATTTGTTGATGTAGCAGAACCGCGATCTCTCATTTCTAGTTTGTGAATAGATGCCATACTTAAAACTGAGAAGGAGAATCCAACTCCAAGTCCAGCGAGAATCATAAACATTGTTACGAGTGTACGAGGTGTTTCCATTGTTAAGGTGCTTAGTAAATAAATACCAAGAACGAAGAAAGCTCCAGATACCATCATAATGTTACGATAGCTTGTTCGTGAAGCTAACTGTCCACCAGTTTGACTCCCGATTACAGACCCTACCATCATTGGTGTTAAAATTAATCCAGCATTTGAGGCCGAACCACCGAGAACACCTTGAACGAAGATTGGAATATAAACTGTGCAGATGATAAAAGCTGCACCATAGAAAAAGGCAACCCCTTGGCTGGCTGCAAATAAAGGCTTTTTAAATAAATGGAAAGAAATAATAGGCTCAATCGCGTTTCTTTCTACGAAGAAGAAAATAATAAGCATAATAACAACTGCTGTAAATAAACCAATAATTACATTAGAATTCCATGCATATTCTTTACCGCCAAGTTCTAGAGCAAACATTAAACAAACGATACTAATGACCAGTGTAATGGCGCCAGCCCAGTCAATTTTTTGTTTTCGATATTCTAGAGACTCGTTGTAGTATTTAGTAATGAAGAAGAAGGAGATAAGTCCTAATGGAATATTAATATAGAAGACCCAGTGCCAGCTTATATAATCTGTAATATATGCACCCAATAAAGGTCCGAAAACACTAGATGTCCCGAAAACAGCACCAAATAGTCCTGTCATTTTCCCTCGTTTTTCAGGTGGGAATATATCATACATAATTGTAAATGCGATAGGCATAAGAGCGCCGCCACCAATTCCTTGAATGGCTCTATAAATACTTAGTTGTTCAATACTTGATGCTGTCCCGCAAAGGGCAGAACCGAATAAGAAAAGAATTAGTCCACCAATATAAAAACGTTTTCGTCCGTACATATCAGACAGCTTACCGAAAATAGGCATTCCGGCCATTGTTGCTACCATGTATGCAGATGTGACCCAAACGAATTTGTCGAACCCTCCTAGGTCTCCGACGATAGTTGCCATCGCGGTTGCGACTATTGTATTATCCATTGCTGCCATTAGAATACCAAGCAATAAACCAGCAACAACAAATTTTGTTTTGCTTGAGTCTTTTTTTGATAGTTGTGTTTCCAAATATAGCCCTCCTTTAATAAAAATTAAACTAACTTAAGTTTTTGGGTGCAGTGCATAAAAAACTTCATGTACAGTTTGTCTCGTTCCGGCTTTATTTATAAAAAATTGCACTGACATGATATAAAGATTAGAAATCATAAATTATATTATAGTCAAATTTGACTAAAAGGCAAACTTTTTCTTTCACCAAATTATTCTCTTATCCTGCTATTTACGGGCAGTAAGACTTGACGTTATTACATAGTCAATGAGGGAAAATGTAAAAAAATATTTAATAAAGAATAGCCCCTGTCACCTATTAAAAATGGTTTTTTCTTTATATTGTCGAATAGGATAAAAGGAAGAGAAATAATTAATGCTGTTTGTAACAAGTTCCAATATTTTTTTGTGTGATTTATTGTGTAGATAGGCAGAATAAAGTTGTATAGATGATACATCTGGAATGAGGTGAATTTACATTATGAAAATATGGAAACGAATTTCGGATCAAGGAAGGTATTTTATACCGTTGCAGCCTGTGTTGTGGATTGATGGTTCAAAAAAAGAAACGGAAATTCCTAATGTAGCCGTCACATTGCAAATCCGTAGTATGTATAAAGAAAAATTTTCATATGAACTAGCCTTTGATGTCAATGATATACTTATTATTCGTCTTGAAGTTGAAAATAAAGGAGTTGAAATGATTTCACGAGTTGTCGTAAGTCATATGATTCGTGACTATTTTGCGTATATCCCCAATTCTTTAAAGACAGATAAGGGGATAAGTGAATTTTTATTTCAGCTTGTAAGGTGGCGAATCGATAATTTATCACCAAATGAAAAAGTGGAATTAATTTGTAAAATAAAAGCAAATAAAGAGAAAGCTCCTCCAAATTCAGTATTTCAAGCTACATACACATGTCAATATAAAGGATTATCATATGGCCCACTGCAAACAAATGAAGTGGTTGTAAGGCAATGATAAAAAGGAACCTGAGTGAAAGGTTCCTTTTTTAATGAAGATTGTGTTTCTTGAGTAATTTCTTTTGTTCTATTCCTTTTTTTCCTACATAGTTATTTTTGTATCCAACATATAGAATGAATAGAAATGAACTAACATTTACTATAGCGTCAATTTGATCGTTTGTAATGAAGTTTATTCCGAAAGATTTAAATAGTAGTGTTAATGATAATAAAAAACCAGCTAGTAAGCGCATAATATCTGATAGATTTTCTTTTTGAGGCATATATGTCACTCCTTTCTAAAAACGATATATAGTATATATATGAAATAGAATAGAAAAGGTATACAAGCTTAAGCGAAAATGTGCATCGAATATGTACATTTTTTATTTTGTAGAAAAACATTATTTTTATAGAAACATATATTGGTACGATAAAAGAGCAAGCGTGCGTATGAATGTTGAAGTGGGAGGAATGACGAACAACGATTTTGTCGTTGATTTTTTCAGGAAAGTAGCTGCTTTATCCGAAAGAGATTCTCGTAATATTACATTGTACATTCTTTCAGTAAAAGAGTGGGATGTAATAAAAGGCACAGTGCAAGAAAAAAGTTGGATGAGTTAGTCCAAAGAGTGGAGCCTACAATTGTAAAGACAGTTCGAAAAGGCGATGTAGTTACGAGATGGGATGAAAATAAATACGTTATTGTAGTAGTTGATAATGGCTATGAAAAATCAACAATAACAAATCGATTAATCAAAAATATTCAAAATGAAATAGCAAATGATTTACTAAGTGTTACTTTACTATTTGGCGCTGCTAGTTATTCGGGAGAGGGGAAAACTTTTGAAGAGTTGTTAAGAAAGGCACAAAATCAATTGTATAATTATGGAAATTCGCAAGGTGATGAGTGAAAGCTTGATTTGAAGAAGTATGATATAAAGAAATTTCCCTGTAATATTTTTTTGTTTTTTGTTACAAAAAACATTTTTTTGTAACAAAGTCCTTTAAAAATATATGTAATCAGCATATAATTATGTTGGATGTGTCAATGCATTTTGCACAATGCGTTTTATTTTAAAAGTGTAGAGGAAAATAAGCTCTACACTTTTCCTTTTTAGGAAATCAAAAGAATATTTGTAAGTTGTTGCGAGATAACCTTTGTACTGTGTAAAATGGACAAAGAGATTATTTGATAGAAAGCGGAAAGGGAATGATGGAATGATAGACGTGAGAGACCAACAATCATCTTTTATCAGGTGAATTATTATAGTTGTTCTTGCAGTTATTAAAACTGAGGTAAATTCCTTTGTGTTTGAAGCTATTACATAATTTGAAACTACTAAATAATACAGATGTAGAAACGAAAAACGTAATTTTAAGTACTAAATTTGTGCAAGAAAAGAGAGAAGCTATACAAGCATGATAAATAATTATTGATGATCTTCGTAAAAAGATGTGAGAGTGAAAGAGATGAAGGATTTATACATTTTGTATGGGATTTTTGGCGCGATGATCGTTTATTAATAGGAGGAATAGATGTTGAAATATAATAAATTAGCAATTGTAACTGCATTATCAATGACTTTACTAGCTGGTTGTTTCGGTCCGAAACCAGAAGAGGAACTATATGTTGCATTTGAGAATGCTGCCAAGCAAGAAAAAACAATGTTTGAAGATGCGAAAAAGCTTGAATCATTAGAGAAAGAAGGACAAGCATTATATAATCAAATTGTTCAAGAAGGAAAAGATAATAATCAGGCTGTTAAGGAAAAGCTTGATCAAGCAGTGAAAAATACAGATGAACGAGAAAAAGTTCTTATTAAAGAAAAAGATGCGTTAAATAAAGCGCAAGAAGAAGTGAAATCGGCTGATAAGTATGTGGGGAAAATTGAAGATAATAAATTAAAAGACCAGGCGGATAAAGTAAAGAGTACTTATGAGAAACGACATGATTCATTCAAAAAAATGTATGATAGTTATAATAAATCTTTAAAGCAAGAAAAAGAATTGTATACAATGCTACAAGATAAAGGGACAAAATTAAAAGATATTAGTGAGAAAGTAAAGACAGTAAACCAATCTTATAAGGATATTGAGCAAGAAAAAGATAAGTTTAATGAATATACAAAATCATATAATACAGAAAAAGTTGCATTCTATAAGCAAGCAAATATTAAAATTAAAGAAGATAAAAAATAAAACAGTTTGGCCTATATTAGGCCAAACTGTTTTATTTTTTTGTATAGGTACGGCTATACCATGGAACTGGTTCGCTTAATTTTTTTTCTTGTTTTACTGCTTCCGGACCAATATAATCTTGAAGTGTTTTTTTTGCAATAGTTAAAGATAAGGTTGTTTTCGGATTTCGATAGGAGGATTCAAGATGACCAAGATGTGGTAGGGTGCGAAAATCATCTTTCGTAGGAGGGATATGGAAAAAATAATCACCTAAACGTATGAGAACATCAGATTGTTGTTGACTAAAACGCGGATTTCTAGAAAAATGTAATCCTTCTTTGATAGCTTTTTTTTCAGCAATGAGACGTTCTAAAGCGGTCTTTTTTAACCAGTATAAGTATTTAGGATTAGTTGCAGCTTTAGCATGTCGATTCACAACGAAAATAGATTGAGCTAGTCTGTTAATAGAATGTTGGTTATGTAATTGAGATTGTGGTTGTGAAGGTTTCATATTGAATCTCCTTTCAAGTTTTCCTTATTATAACATAAATAAAATAGGTTTTTATTATATGCAAAAAGTGATTGTATATATTTTCAATATTAAAGCAATATTGTTACAAAAAACAACTATTTTGTATAATAGTGATAGAATATGTTTTAGAAATTTGATAATGAAAGAGTGAGAAGTTTGAAAGAAATATTAAAACAACAATATGCCATTATAGACATAGGCTCCAATACAATGCGTTTAGTTATTTATGAAAAACAAAACGGTGGTTTTTATAAAGAGATTGAAAATACGAAAGTAGTTGCTAGGCTAAGAAATTATTTAGTCAATGGTGTATTAATTGAAGAGGGAATAGAAGTGTTGTTACAAACATTATTTCAATTTCAAGAAAGTACACGATTCTATAAGTTACATCATGTACTTTGTGTTGCAACGGCAACAATTAGACAGGCTGAGAATCAAGATGAAATTAAAAAACTTGTTGAAGGACAAACAGATTTTACTCTTAGAGTTTTATCAGAATATGAAGAAGCACGTTATGGTTATTTAGCAGTTATGAATTCTACTTCGTTTTCAGAAGGAATTACAGTTGATATCGGTGGGGGAAGTACAGAAGTTACATACTTCCGTAATAGAGAAATTTTAGAATACCACAGCTTTTCTTTTGGAGCACTTTCTTTAAAGCAACAATTTATTCAAGATAATATTCCTACTACAGAGGAGTTAGATGAGATTAGAAGCTATTTATGTAGTCAATTCCGAACGCTACCATGGATAATCGATAAAAAATTGCCACTTATCGCAATTGGGGGTAGTGCGAGGAACATGGTGAAAATCCATCAAAATTTAATTTGTTATCCTATAGCTGGACTACATTTATACAAAATGAAAGAAGAAGATATTGAAAATGTGAAAGATGAATTAAAACAATTATCATTCATAGAACTTCAAAAATTAGAAGGATTAGCAAAAGATCGAGCAGATACAATTATTCCAGCTGTCGAAGTATTTCATACGCTTGTTAATGTTATACAGGCACCTGCTTTTGTATTAAGCAAAAAAGGATTAAGAGAAGGTGTTTTCTATGAAGAATTAACGAAAGATTTGGGGATTTCATACTATCCGAATGTAGTGGAAGAAAGTTTACATTTATTATCATATGAATACGAATTAGATATGGAATTTGTTATTCAACTTATTAAACTAGGAACATTAATCTGCAAACAACTTGAAGGAGCTGGACTCATTTCTATGTCAGCGAAAGACTGGGAAATATTCCATCAAGCAGCGAAAGTATTTAATATTGGAAAATATATAGATGAAGAAGCGAGCCGTTTACATACGTTTTACTTACTAGCCAACAAAACAATTGATGGTATGATGCATAAAGATCGAGTTAGATTAGCACTTATAGCTTCTTATAAATCAAAAATGTTATTTAAACAGCATTTGGCACCGTTTGAAGGGTGGTTTGATAAAAGTGAACAAAAGAAAATTCGATTATTAGGGGCTGTATTACAATTTTCGGCTGCTTTAAATGTGAGACAAAGGCCGCTTATTGAAACGATATATATAACGGAAAGTAAAGAAGGTTTAACATTCAGGATTTTATGTGAACAATCGGCATTAGCGGAAAAAGTTCAAGCGGAAAAACAAAAAAAACAGCTAGAAAGAGTATTAAAAACGAATATTAATTTAGTATTCGAATTAAAACGATAAGTGGTACGGATATCTTTACAAAAAATTAACACTTTAGAATATTGTAATTTGATAAAATAAAAGGAACTAAATTATATTGAAAAAGTTTCAAAGGGAAGTGTGAAGAGAATGGAATTGCTAAAGGGGAATTTAGTAAATTTAAATGATACAGCTTATTATAATAATCGTGAATTAAGCTGGCTAGCGTTTAATGAACGTGTACTACAAGAAGCACAAGATGAAAATAATCCACTTTTAGAAAGATTAAAGTTTATTAGTATTTTCAGTTCAAATTTAGATGAATTTTTTATGGTGCGCGTAGCAGGTTTGAAAGATCAAGTAAGTGCCGGATTTAATCAGCCAGAAAATAAGGCAGGTTTAACACCGAAGAAACAGTTAAATAAGATTGCGATAAAAGCTCATGAGTTAATGACTGTGCAGTATAACACATTTAAAAATTATGTATTACCAGCGCTTGAACTAGAGGGGATTGAGCGTTTAACATTCCGTGATTTGACGAAAGAGCAAAGGGAATTTATCGAAGAATATTTCGATGAACAAATATTTCCAGTTTTAACCCCTGTTGCTATTGATGCGTATCGTCCATTTCCGATGTTATTAAATAAAAGTTTGAATTTAGCTACTATTTTATATGATGAGAAGCAAGCTGAGGAAGAAAATCGTACGAAGTTAGGAATTGTACAAGTACCTTCATTACTTGAGCGTTTCATATTTTTACCGAGTGAAGGACAAAAGCATAAATTTATTTTATTAGAAGATGTAATTAGTGGTTTTACCCATAAATTATTCACAGGATATAAAGTATCGCCTGTTACTCGTTTTCGTATTACACGTAATGCGGACTTAACAATTCATGAAGAAGGTGCACGTGATTTATTAAAAGTAATTGAAAAAGAATTGAAAAAGCGTAAGTGGGGAGCTGCTGTTCGTTTAGAAGTTGGTAAAGAACACATTGATGAAAGAGTATTGTCGTTACTATATGAAGTGTTGGAAGTAAAAGATGAAGATGTGTATATGATGGATGGACCGCTAGATTTAACATGTTTATTCTCCTTATATAAAAAATTAGCGCCTTTATATGAGCATCTTGTATATCCAGCCCTTATTCCTCAACCTCCTCAAGACTTAGGTGATGAGGAAGATGTATTTGAAAAAGCGATAGAACATGATATTTTATTACACCATCCATTTGAGTCGTTTCAGCCAGTCGTTGATTTTGTCCGTGATGCGGCAGAGGACTCGAATGTACTTGCGATTAAACAAACATTATATCGTGTAAGTGGAGACTCCCCAATAATTCAGGCTTTGAAGGTGGCGGCTGAAAAAGGAAAACAAGTGACGGTATTGGTTGAATTAAAGGCGAGGTTTGATGAAGAGAATAATGTTCATTGGGCTAAAGAACTGGAACAGGCTGGATGTCATGTTATTTACGGAGTAAGTCACTTGAAAACGCATAGTAAAATCACACTTGTTGTAAGGAGAAAAAACGGGAAAATCGAAAGGTTTGTACATCTTGGAACAGGAAATTATAATGATGCAACAGCGAAGTTGTATACTGATTTTGGATATATTACATCGCGAAAAGACTTTGGTGTAGATGCAACGAATTTCTTTAATTATTTGAGTGGTTATACAACGAAACCGCATTTTCATCATCTATCTGTTGCACCGTTTGATATAAGAGAGCAATTTATGGACTTAATAGATGAGGAAATCCGTTATCATAGACAATATGGAAATGGATATATTATCGCTAAGATGAATTCGTTAACAGATAAACCATTAATAAAAAAAATGTATGAAGCATCACAAGCTGGGGTTAAGGTAGAGCTCATCGTTAGAGGGACATGTTGTTTAAGGCCTGGGATTCCAAATGTAAGTGAAAATATTCGTGTAGTTAGTGTTGTTGGAAGATATTTAGAACATAGTCGTATTTATTATTTCCATCATAATGGCGATGAAAAAATATATTTATCTTCAGCTGATTTGATGACGCGAAATATGGAAAAACGAGTAGAAATATCCTTCCCAATTTTAGATATTGAAATGAAAGCGAGAATAAAGGCAATTTTACAGCTTATTTTAGCTGATAACGTGAAAACACGTGAACAAAATAAAGATGGTGACTATTACTATATAATTAATAGTAGTATAGAAGAAATTGATAGCCAAGTGAACTTATTTAAGATGGCGTATCAAAATACAGACGCTGAATAATGAAAATATAGTAAAAACCTCTTAATGCAATTAAGAGGTTTTTACTTTTTTCTCTATCATATGTTCCATAAATGGAAGAATGAGTAGAGAGAATAGTTTTTATTATAGGCGTGTGATGAATCGGTTCGTTGGTTTAAATTAATAATAGAATGGTTGTTGACAAGGCCCTCCGTAACAAGGAAAAGGTGCTGGTGGTGGGAAAGGTGGTGGATATGGCGGATAAAACGGTCTAGGGCCGAAAGCTAATGCTCCACCGAGCAATCCTCCAGCAATTCCAGCTAGAAATGGAACGCCGAAAAATGGAAAGAAGCGTGAGTCGCCTACTGGACCAATAGGTGCTGAACGAACTGGGACTGGTTGATAATATGGATACATGAACAAACCTCCTTTACTGGACTCACTTTTATCATATGGTGAACCAAGCGTGGATGAGCGCGTACAAGAAAGGATGTATAAGAAAATAGGCAAATATATGTTACGAATGTTGTAGGGTAAAAAGCGTAATTTCAGGTTTAGCCATAAAGCGGAATGGGACGCGTGTTCTTCCAAGACCTCGATTGACATAGAGAGTCAAATTTCGAACGTTATAGAAACCTTCAATGTAGTATTTCGCGAGAGCTGGGGTAATAATAGCACCTAAAAAAGGAAGTTGTACTTGTCCACCGTGGCTATGACCAGAAAGTTGAAGATTGATTGGATATGTAGCGATTTGTGGTGCGATATCTGGCTCGTGAACAAGAACAATTGTATAAATATTTTGCTGGGCACGTTGTAATGTTTCCTCTATTTTTGGCTTGCCTAGTAGTATATCATCGATTCCAAAAATGGAAATTTCACTATTATCCAATAAACGAATTCGTGTTTCTTTATTTTGTAAAAGTTCAAAACCAGATTCACGCATGATGTGATCATAGTATTCAGTTCCATATCCGCCGTGGTCGTGGTTTCCATAAATAGAAAATTTACCGAATGGTGCTTTTATATTTTTTAAGATGGATGCAACAAAAGGAGCTTCAGTATATGTTTGGTAGTTGTCAATAAGATCACCAGTAAAAAGGACAATATCTGGATTTTCGGCATTGATTTTGGAAACGATTTGAGATAGGTGTTGGAGTGAGAAATAGTATCCAAGATGTAAGTCACTAAATTGAAGGATCTTCATACCGTGAAAACTTCTTGGTATGAGTGATGATTTAAGTATGTGCTTTGTAAAAGAGACGCAATGTGGTTCTATATATTTCGCATAATAATAGCCGATGCTAGCGGTTATAAGTGAATATAGACAAGTGCGTATTCCAGCCTTTAAAAATTTCCTTCTTGTAATTTGCTTCATAATAATGTGAGTATACCTATCAGGTTTACAGCAAGTGTATGTATTCCATATACAGGTTACTCGAATCTCCTTTCAGTTTGTTTTTTTTAATATATTTTAGACTCGAGAAAAGTAGTATAGATTAAGAAAAATAGAAGAGAAAGAAATTTCTCTACATTAAAATATCAGAAAACTTTAAAAATATAAAGATTTCTATCAAATTAAATGATAAAATGAATGTGTATTCATTTTTGGGAGGGGATGTAATTGAAAGAAAAAGTAGTTATTATAACAGGTGGATCAAGTGGAATGGGAAAAGGAATGGCGACTCGTTTTGCAAAAGAAGGGGCACGAGTTGTTATTACAGGGCGTACGAAAGAAAAGCTAGAAGAAACAAAGCTAGAGATTGAACAGTTCCCAGGGCAAGTATTACCTGTACAAATGGATGTACGAAATACCGATGATATTCAAAGAATGATTGAACATATTGATGAGAAGTTTGGACGAATTGATATTCTAATAAATAATGCAGCTGGAAATTTTATTTGTCCAGCAGAGGATTTATCTGTGAATGGCTGGAATGCTGTCATTAATATTGTATTAAATGGAACGTTCTATTGTAGCCATGCTGTCGGGAAGTATTGGATTGAGAAAGGTATAAAAGGAAATATCATTAACATGGTGGCAACATATGCATGGGATGCAGGCCCAGGAGTCATTCATTCAGCTGCAGCAAAGGCTGGAGTATTAGCAATGACGAAAACGCTTGCTGTTGAGTGGGGACGTAAATATGGAATACGAGTTAACGCTATCGCACCAGGACCAATTGAACGCACAGGTGGTGCCGATAAATTATGGATTTCAGAAGAAATGGCTAAGCGTACATTGCAAAGTGTTCCACTTGGTAGACTGGGTACACCAGAAGAAATTGCGGGTCTAGCTTATTATTTATGTTCAGATGAAGCTGCATACATAAATGGAACTTGTATGACAATGGATGGTGGTCAACATTTGCATCAATATCCATTTTAAAAGGGATAAAAAAATGAATGATTTATTCATTTCTTTGTGGTAAAATATGACGAAATTGTGACATGTAAAAGAAAAGTGTTTACAAGAGGGGATATATACGTTATATTTAAGACCTCTTTTTTCTTCATAGTAGAATTGCTAATTCCCCTTAGCATTTTACCCCTCTAATCCCTTCAGGAAAACTGAAGGGATTTTTTATTATTTTTCCGTAAATATCATGTTATAATTTTTGAAAAGTAAAGGGAGGGAAGCACGTTGATAGATGCATTAGATGTAATGAGTAACTTGGATAAAGTCCTTCCTTATTATCAAGCTATTTTTAGTGCTGATGAGCATACAGTAATTGGATATGAAGTTGTAGGACGTATTCAAACAGAAGAGGGCATACAAAGTTTAGCCTCTTTCTTTCATGATGATTCTATTCCGAGTGAGTTCCAACTTGAAGCAGATAACAATATTGTAGAAAAAGCTTTAAATAGGTATTTAGAAAGCGATCAAAAATTATTATTGTTTATACATCGGAATGCTAATGTATTAATGAATGATGAAGATGAAAGTTTGCTTCAACTTTTGTTGATGTATGAAAAAAAAGGTTTAAACTTGAAGCGCATTGTTTTAGAAATAACAGAACACGAATGTAAAGAAGATATAGAACAATTTAATCATTTACTTATGTATTATCGTACATACGGTATTCAAATTTCGATTAATAAAGTTGGAACAGGTACAAGTAATTTAGAGCGTATTAGCGTGTTAGCGCCGGATATTTTAAAAGTAGATTTAACAAATTTAAGGCAAACTGCACTTTTACAATCTTATCAAGATATTTTATATTCCCTATCATTACTTGCAAGAAGAATTGGGGCAACATTGTTATATGAAGAAATAGATGCTTTTTATCAACTGCAATATGCTTGGAAAAACGGTGGTAGATATTATCAAGGTAATTATTTGAAAGAATGTTTACCAGATTTTATTGAAACAAATGTTTTAAAAGAGCGACTTGGTAATGAATGTCACCAATTTATTCAGCATGAAAAGAAGAAATTGCAAAAAATTTATAATTTAACAGAGATGTTACGTAATCAAATTGGAGATGTTTTATCCAAACAAAAAAAGAATGAAGATATAAATGATTGGTTATTACAGTTTAGTCAAAGTGTATCACAATATAGTTTCCGGATATTTATTTGTAATGAAGATGGTTTTCAGCAATCTGGTAATATCATGAAAAAAGATGGTGAATGGATTATTATGCCAGAGTATTATATGAAGAACTGGAGTTGGCGCCCGTATTTTCTAGAGAATATAATGAAAATGCGTTTTGAGAATAAGGCAAGACTTTCAGATTTATATGCTGATATCGAAACTGGTGAAATGGTACGAACATTTTCTTTCCCAATTGATGATGAAAACTTTTTATTTATAGATTTATCTTATGAATATTTATATGAAGAAGATGTTTTATTTTAATGCACGAAGAGATTCGTGCATTTTTTTGTTTGTTTTTATCATAAATTGGTAATAGTGAAAATGATGATGAAAATGCTGTCTATCGTTGTAAAGATTTTACGAACGAAATCATCCCTTTCTTTGCATAATCATTGTTACAATGAATACTACAAAGACAAGCTCTTTAAAGGGAAGGTGAAAAAATGAGGAAATATGGAATATGGTTTGTTCTATTTGTATGTGTTGCCTTTCTAGTTGGTTATAGTGTCACAACTGTTTTAGGAAAAGAAGAAGTGAAAGTTGATCGGAAAGAAGTGTTTACAACGATACAAAAAGGGTATGAGACACAATTTTCAATCCGTGGGAAGCATTTGCCAATGAATAGGATGATAGAGACGTTATCACCGTATTTTACAGATAATTTCCTTCAAGTTTTTACAGATGAAAACAGTAGAAATGATAAGCAGAGTGGTGAATATTTACTTCCGGCAAAAGAGGCTCCTTTCTCCTTTAGTTCAGAAACAAAAATGTCTTATGATGAAGAGCATAAAAATTTATATGTATATGAGCGGGCGAAAAATGGACAATATCAAATTGTGACATTGCAAAAGGACAACGGGAAATGGAAATTAGCAGGGTATCATGAAAGTCAGGAACTTTTGACTGAAATAAAAAGGTTGCAACAATTATAAAAATAGGAATAGGTGTCTTCCTATTCCTATTCCTATTCTATATTTAATAACTGCTGTAATTTTTCGATTTGAAAACCTGCGACAACTTCTCCGTCAATTACAACTGTTGGAGTTGAATAGGAGTCATAGTCATATAAAAGGCGATTGCGAGCGGCAGCGTCTTTTTTTACGTCAAATTCTTCATATGCAACGTTATTATGTTTTAAAAATTCTTTCACAATGACACATGGCGGACAATCTGGTTGTGTATAAACCTCAATTTTTTTCATTGTAATTCCTCCCTTTTTCTGTTTTTTATTATATTCTGCCAGTATAAAAATCGCAATAAAGAAGAGAAAAGATGAACTTTCTTCTTTTTACTTCGTATTTCGACAAATTTTAGTTGAGTTTCTGGTCAAGAACCTTTATCCTAGAGTGTGGAACATTTTTTCTGTTATGACGGATAGAATGAGTATAGCTGTAAAACCTATTGGTAGGAAGATCAGAGAAAGGAGAGATTTCATGTCTCTACTCCAAGGAATTTTAACTCGACTTGTTAGTCTACAAGAACAAGCTGAAAGCGGTGAAGTAGCACAACGCTATTTTGAAGTGAACGGTGAGCGCAAATGTAGCGTGAAATTTTTCGATAAAAGTGAAATGTATGAGTTAGAAGTGTATCAACAAGGTGAAAAACCTCAAGTGTATCAATTCGATAACATCGACATGGTTGCAATTGAGATTTACGATATCATTTCTTGATACATATAAAAAAGGTACTACCAAATGGTAGTACCTTTTTTAGTTATATTACTTAAAAAGCTATACAGGTAGTGAAAATCGCATTTTTAGTCCCGATCAAATAAAGGAGTTTTTACAAACGTACATGTATAGGAATTTTTTGTTTTTCCTACAATGGTAGTAAATATAAAATAGGAGGTGTGAAGAATGGAACGCTTACCGATTGTTATTTGTCCGAATTGCCACAATCACGCTGAAATTATTCATGTATTAACCGCCCAGTCTAATCAAAATGTAATTTATACGTGTAGGTTTTGTCATTATGTAATTCGAAATATTGAAACGAATAAAGGGTAGTAGTTATAATTTTTGTTTTTGTCCCATACAATGAGAATACGAAAAGTCTGTCTAATTGAAAGGACGTGACTATGTGGACGGTGAGCATACATTTTATAATGTTTCAGAGAGACATTTGAATTTTGATATGGTCTTTAACCGCATTTGCAGTTTCATTGAAAAGGATCCACGAAATTTATATCGATTATCTATTGGGACAGACTCACAAGCGCATCAAAAGGATACGAGGTTTATTACAGCGATACATATTCATCGGGTTGGAAAAGGAGCATGGGGATGTTTGCACCATAAATCAGTAAAAAACAAGCCAGCAACATTGCGTGAGAAGATATATTTAGAAACACAGTTTAGTCAAGAAATCGCCTGTCTATTTACTCCCAATCGTATACAAACAATATGGGATTTATTGCACCCATACGCTCAAGAAGGGGCAGGGTTCATAATGGAAATTCATTTAGATATCGGGAATGATGGTTTAACAAAAGAATTTATTTTAGATATGACGATGAAAATTCAAGCAATGGGATTAACCGCAAAAATTAAACCGGATTCTTATGCGGCGTTTAGTTATGCAAATCGATATACTAAATAGTACGAAACGATTTCTATATATTTGCGGCTTTTAAATGCAATTGTCAAAAACTGAATATTACATCTATTAAATAGGTTGAAAATTTTATATAATAAGGGTGACGATGCGAGTGTAAGGAGAGGAGTATATGGAAAAGGAGTTAATTTTAACAAAAGAAGAAGAAAGTTTATTACTGGATATTCTGTTTCAGCAAAATTACGCGAGCGAAATTTTAGCTGTGGAGCTTACAGATATTGAGAATGGTTTAAAAAAGACAGATGTGACACAATATAAAAAAATAACAAGATTATTTTACCGATTAAAAAATAAAGGGTATTAAGCGCTACCGGAATGGTAGTCTTTTTTTTGTGTTGTATGCTAAAATGGCTGTGTATCTTTATTTTTATTAGAATAACGTAAGGACAAAATAATAATGTGAAAACGCTATCATAAAATGTGAATAGGATCAAGAATATTAGCAGGAAAAAGGAAAATGGGGGATGTAACATGATTAGTATTCCGAAAGACGAGTTTCAACAAATTCTTGTGAAGGATTTAATGATTTCATCAGAGAAGGTGGCACATGTCCAAATAGGGAATGGTTTAGAACATGCTTTACTCGTTCTTGTGAAATCTGGATATTCGGCGATTCCTGTTCTAGATCCGATGTATAAATTACATGGGTTAATTAGTACTGCTATGATTTTAGACGGTATTTTAGGGTTAGAGCGCATTGAGTTTGAAAGACTTGAGAATATGAAAGTGGAACAAGTGATGAAGGAAGATATTCCAGTTCTTATGTTAGAAGATTCCTTTGCAAAAGCTTTAGAAATGACAATTGATCATCCTTTTATTTGCGCTGTCAATGAAGAAGGGTACTTCGAGGGGATTTTAACACGTCGAGCTATTTTAAAATTGTTGAATAAAAAAGTGAGACAGCATAATCGATAACGTGAAAAAAGTGACTTCATAGAAAAGAAGAAGTCACTTTTTTTCGTGCATATCAGTTGTGTATGTATTATATTTAAAAAGACATAAAACATAAGAAAAGTTTGAGCTGAAAAATCGTTCTTCTGTATAAAAGTGTTTAATTAAATTAAGGATGAAAAGCTTATTGAAATTAGGTGTATGGAAGCTAAGGAAAGAGGGAGAAAGTTGCAAATTGATGATTTTCAAATGATGGTTGTGTTAGCTCAGGAATCAAATATGAGAAAAGCGGCGGAACGTTTATTTGTTTCCCAACCTGCGCTTAGCCAACGATTACAATCTATGGAGAAACAATGGGGAATGAAATTTTTTATCCGTTCACAAAAAGGATTGACAATTACACCTGAAGGGGAAAAAGTCGCAAATTATGCAAAAGAAATGTTGCAAAAGGAAGAAGATATAAAAAGTGAACTGGCTGTTTTTAGAACAGAAACTTACGGGACGCTAAAGATAGCTGTTGCGTCAGTCATTGGTCAATATTGGCTTCCGCCTGTTTTGAAAAAATTTGTGCATAAGTATCCTTCTGTGAAGATATCTCTGTTCACTGGCTGGAGTAGTGAAGTTCAAAAGCAATTTTATGAAGGGGACGTTCACGTCGCTATATTAAGAGGATCACAAGAATATAAAGGACAAAAGCAACAATTGTTTGAAGACGAATTATATTTAGTTGATAAAGAAATAAAAGATATTTCGATGTTAAAAGAGACGAATAGACCATTTATTCAATTTAAAAGTGACTCGACCTACTATGGACAAATACAAAATTGGTGGTATGGGTTATTTTCCAATCCACCTAAACGGACGATTGTAGTTGACCAAATTGAAACGTGCAAACAGCTCGTTTTAAATGGTATAGGTTATGCTCTTTTACCTTCGACGGTTTTAAAAGAAGTGCAGGAAAATATGTATAAAACACCTGTTCAATTAACGAGAGAAACATGGTTATTGACGAGTGACTCAGCGAGACAATTGAAGCAAGTGCAAGCATTTTTAGAAATTATAGAAGAAATTCAAATGGAAAAATAAGATTATTGTCTTGCTACTCGCTCTATCGTTTGGTAGAGTAACAATATAAATGGATTTAGGAGGCAACAAGAATGAAAATGATGGACGCTAACGAAATTATTTCGTTTATTCAAAAAAGTGAAAAGAAAACTCCTGTAAAGGTATACATAAAAGGGGAATTAAAAGAGGTAACATTCCCTGAAACAGTACAAGCATTTGTAAATAAAAAATCTGGTGTTTTATTCGGAGAATGGTCTGAAATTAAGACAATTCTTGAAGAAAATAAAAAGCACATCGTTGACTACGTTGTAGAAAACGACCGTCGTAATTCTGCAATTCCGATGCTTGATTTAAAAGGTATTAAAGCTCGTATCGAGCCAGGTGCGATTATTCGTGATCATGTTGAAATTGGTGACAATGCAGTTATCATGATGAATGCAACAATTAACATCGGTGCTGTAATTGGTGAAGGTTCTATGATCGACATGAACGCAGTACTTGGTGGACGCGCAACAGTTGGTAAAAATTGTCACGTAGGTGCAGGTGCTGTACTTGCAGGTGTTATTGAGCCGCCTTCTGCAAAACCAGTTATCGTTGAAGATGATGTTGTAATTGGTGCAAATGTAGTTGTTTTAGAAGGTGTAACAGTAGGTAAAGGTGCAGTTGTAGCAGCAGGAGCTGTTGTAACAGAAGATGTGCCTCCATATACAGTTGTTGCAGGAACCCCAGCACGTGTAATTAAAGAAATTGATGAGAAGACAAAAGCAAAAACTGAAATTAAACAAGAGCTTCGTCAATTAAACCCAGAGAAATAAAAAAACAAAAAGCGTAAGAGCATAAATGGGCTCTTACGCTTTTTATAGATAGAGGTGCAAAAATGACAGTAAGCAAATTTGTCAAAATTCGTAGAGATTTACATAAGATTCCGGAAATTGGATTTAAAGAGTGGAAAACACAACAATATATTTTAGATTACATAGGAACTCTCCCTAATGAATATTTAGAAGTGAAGACATGGAAGACAGGTGTAATCGTTAAAGTAAATGGGGAAAATCCAGAGAAAATAATAGGCTATCGCGCAGATATAGATGGTTTACCAATTACAGAGGAAACAGGGTATGAGTTTGCTTCTGTTCATGAAGGAATGATGCATGCATGTGGACATGATTTGCATACGACAATTGGTTTAGGCCTTCTAACAGCAGCTGTAAGCGAAAGAATAGATGATGATATTGTGTTTATATTCCAACCAGCAGAAGAAGGGCCAGGTGGTGCTCTTCCTATGTTAGAAAGCGAAGAGCTAAAAGAATGGAAGCCGAATATAATTCTTGGTCTTCATATTGCGCCAGAATACCCTGTGGGGACAATTGCAACCAAAGAGGGGTTATTATTTGCAAATACATCAGAGTTATATGTTGATTTAAAAGGGAAAGGTGGACATGCTGCATATCCGCATACAGCAAATGATATGATTGTTGCAGCAAGTCATCTCGTTACACAACTTCAATCAGTTATTAGTCGTAATGTGAACCCTCTTGACAGTGCTGTAATTACAATTGGGAAAATCACAGGCGGTACAGTTCAAAACATCATCGCAGAAAAATCTCGTTTAGAAGGAACGATTCGTACACTATCCGTTGAGTCAATGAAACGTGTTAAAAGTCGAATTGAGGCAATTGTCGCGGGTATAGAAGCTTCTTTCCAATGCGAAGCTGTAATTGACTATGGAGCAATGTATCATCAAGTGTATAATCATGAAGAGTTAACGAGAGAGTTTATGCAATTTGTAGGTGAACAAACAGATATGGATGTCATTACATGCACTGAGGCAATGACAGGTGAAGATTTTGGCTATATGCTTCGAGAGATACCTGGATTTATGTTTTGGCTTGGAGTAAATTCAGAACATGGTTTACATCATGCGAAATTAAAACCAGACGAAGAAGCTATTGAGCAAGCAATAGCATTTTTAGATCAATATGTGAAGTGGAAAGGAAATAGAAAGTAAACTTACTTGCTAACTTTGCAAAAGTTTAGAGTAGGCGCCTCTTAGTTCTGAGACGAAAACATCTTTCATATTTGTTAGTGTTAGACAACTTCATACAAATGGATGAAGTGAAATTTAGCGTATTAATAATGAGCAGGGGGAAGCCACTGCTCATTATTAATTCTCGCTAATAGGGAAGATAATTGTTTAACTACCGTATATATGTTTACTTTTAGTATAAAAAGTGTGTAAAATCAATGTGATACATAGAAAAAAGGGTGGGGAATTACGTGCAAATTAGCAGTGCGATTTTATGTTTCGTCTTATATGCATATGTTATTATTGCGGCGGTTTATTTTGGGATAAGTTTTTACGCCTATCGTTTAGCGAATAATAGTGAATATGAAGAAACATATAAATGGGTGAAAAGATATTTATCACCTGTACTAGAAATTATGAATGGATTTGTTCTTTTTTTATTTATTGGATTAATTGCTTTCTCAACTAGTTTAGTAGGGAATAAGACTACATTATTTGTACTAGGTATCATTATTTTTATGCTATTAGGAATTCGGATTGGTAATACGGTGTTTTGGAATGAAAGAAAAATAGATGGTTGGACAGGCATGTTAATTCCATGTATGCTAGCTGCGATCGTGACGAATATAGAACATGAATATTATCAATTACATTTTTGGCTTATCATTGTTTTAACAATCCTCTCTGTTTTGTATATAAGTACTGTCGTGCTAACATACATTGCAAATGAAAAAGGAGATACAAAAGGTACACGCTTCTTTAGAGGACGTGCATTATTATGGAGTGTGCCAACAATGGCAGTTATAGGAATTATTGCGATATTAGTAAATGGATATCAATTTTCTAATTGGCAACTGTTTTTAGAAAATTGGTGGATCTTCATTGTTTCGTTTATAGCCTTTTTAGGTGCAACGCATTATTTATTCCATCAACATCATTACATATTGGCACTGTTATTCGCATTTACACAACTTTTATTTGCTTTTTTTGGACAAGAAACATTATTGTTCGTTTTTGAAACATTTAGTTCGTTTGGAAATATATTTGTATTCGGTATGTTAATTTTCAGTATCGCATTTTATTTACAACAGTATTTTTATATGCAAAAACAAAAATAAGGATTATATACAGGTTTTTGTAGCAAATATAAAGTATGTTACAATAAAACCACATAGTACTTGATGTTATTGGAGGAATTCCTGTGAGTGAAAAAGAGAAAGAATTTGCTGTCATTGGGCTTGGGCGTTTTGGTGGAAGTATTTGCCGCGAACTAGCGCAATTAGGTATGGAAGTAATGGCAATTGATTCAGATGAAGATAAAATTAATGAGTTTGCAAATATTGCTTCGCATGCTGTAATTGCGGATTCAACAGATGAGATGGTATTAAAAAGTCTTGGTATCCGTAACTTTGACCATGTGGTCGTTGCTATTGGAGATAATTTAAATTCAAGTATTTTAACAACGTTAATTTTGAAAGAATTAGGTGTGAAAAATATTACTGTGAAAGCTCAAAATGACTACCATGAAAAAGTGTTAAGTAAAATAGGGGCAGATCATATTGTGCATCCAGAACGAGATATGGGAAAAAGGATTGCTAATAATATCGCATCAAGTAATGTGTTAGATTACCTAGAGCTTTCAGATGAACATAGTATTGTAGAGATTATTGCAAATAAGAAAATTGATGGACACTCTTTAATTGAATTAGATATTCGTGCGAAGTTTGGTTTGAATATTGTAGCAATTAAACGTGGCAAAGAAGTTATCGTATCTCCTCGAGCTACAGAAAATATTCAAGCAGGAGATATATTAATTGTAATTGGTCATGACGATGAAGTAGATCGTTTTAAGCATTTTTTAAGATAAGAGAAAAGGACAATGCCAAGAAGGCATTGTCCTTTTTCTTATATTTCCATAATGATTGGTAAAATCATTGGACGACGTTTCGTTTTTTCGTATAGGAATGGTGCTAATGTGTCTGTAATCTCATTTTTAATTTCAGACCATTGTGTTGTTTTTCGCTCCATTACTTTTTCTAAATGTGTTGTAATTAACGTTTGTGCATCATTGATTAAATCGCTGCTTTCACGCATATAAACGAAACCACGTGAGATGATATCAGGTCCTGCTGCAACTTTAAATTCTTTCATATCAATGCTTACAACTACAATTACAAGCCCTTCTTCAGAAAGAATGCGACGATCACGTAATACGATATTACCGATATCTCCAATACCGTTTCCATCAATATAGACAGAACCAGATGGGATTTTTCCAGCTACGCTTGCTTCGTCAGAACGTAAAGCAAGAACATCTCCATTATCCATAATGAAACAATTTTCTTCTGGAATACCACAATCATTAGCTAATTTCATATGCATACGTTGCATACGATACTCACCATGAATTGGCATGAAATATTTCGGCTTAATAAGACGTAGCATCAACTTCTGTTCTTCTTGTCCACCGTGTCCACTCGTATGAATATTTGAGAGTTTACCATGGATGACATCAGCGCCAGCGCGGTACAACATGTTAATTGTACGACTTACGCTAATTGTATTGCCTGGGATTGGTGAAGAAGAGAAAACAACTGTATCGCCAGGGATAATTTGAATTTGACGATGCGTACCGTTAGCAATACGTGAAAGTGCTGCCATCGGCTCACCTTGACTACCTGTACATAAAATAACAACTTTATTAGCTGGTAGGCGGTTTAGCTGAGATGTATCTATGAATGTATCCTTTGGACATCGTATATAACCAAGGTTTTGTCCGATTTCAATAGCAGCTTCCATACTTCGACCGAAAACAGCCACTTTACGATTGTTTTCAACAGCAGCCTCAACAACTTGTTGTAAGCGATGTATATTCGATGCAAAGGTTGCGAATATAATACGACCTTCTACCTTGCGGAATATATCTTGAATACTATCACCAACGCGGCGTTCAGACATCGTAAAGTTCGGAACTTCACTGTTTGTACTATCAGATAGGAGACAAAGTACACCGTCTTTTCCGATTTCGGCCATTTTAGTTAAATCTGCTGGCTCACCGACTGGTGTGAAATCGAACTTGAAATCACCAGTATGAACGACTTGTCCTTGAGGTGTTTTCACAACAACTCCGTATGAATCTGGAATACTGTGAGTTGTACGGAAGAAGGAAACAGATGTTTTTTTGAATTTTATAACATCATCTTCTTGAATTTCATAAAGTTTCGCTTTACGAAGCAATCCGTGCTCTTCTAATTTGTTTTTAATTAGGGCAATTGCTAATTTACCGCCGTAAATCGGAATGTTCACTTGACGTAATAGGTAAGGGATTCCACCAATATGATCTTCGTGACCATGTGTAATGAATAATCCTTTAATTTTATCTTCGTTTCGCACAAAATAAGTGTAATCTGGTATTACATAATCGATTCCGAGGAGTTCGTCTTCTGGAAATTTAATTCCAGCGTCAATTATAATAATTTCATCTTGAAATTGAACAGCATATGTATTTTTGCCGATTTCACCAAGTCCACCGAGAGCAAAAACAGCAGCCTGATCATTTTTTAGGAATTTCATATGATTATACGATCTCCGCTAATATTAAATCAGCGTTTTGTTTTTCATATTCAAGATGAGCACCAGTAACAGACTGAACAAACTCGATATTATATGCGAACTTTTGTAATTTTTTACGAACATCCTTTTCAGACGTAGCCTCTAAATATAAAACTTTTGTATTTTCACGTACTGGGACCTCAGTTAATTTTTCTTGATAAAATACTTTAAAAATCATTTGGAAAACCTCTCCTTGTCTATGTTTTGCATTATCTGTTACTTATTATAAAGCAAACAGTCACGATTTTCATGTTTTTTCGAATGAGAATGAAGAAAAAGCCCGAAATGGGCACAATTTAAGCGATTGTCTTTTTACGGACTAGATCATTTAAATAACGCTTGAGCTTTTTCTTCAGCTTCTTCAGCATGATTACTCCTTCCTTTCCTTATTTGAAACATGCATATTACTAGTGATAACTTCGCCCTCCGTACAAGAAAGAAGATTAGAAGTGAATTATGAATCTTGTCCTTTCAAGTACAGTGTAAGTTATCTTGTAGTAACGATTAGTAGCCGTTAGTTATAGCTATAGTATGAGAAAGAATGGAAAAGAAAATTCATCCGAACAAGTATCCACATTTTTTACTAATAGTATATGCGTATTCCATAAATAAGGTCAGAAAGTGAACGCTTTCTTCACAGATGTTTAATATGTTATACTTTTTTTGGGATTTTGAAAAGTGATAACCAAAATAGGAATATAGAGTGCCAGAAAGGATTTTGACAAATGAATGATAAAATTGTCTTTTTTGATATTGATGGAACATTATTAGATCATGATAAAAAAATTCCGCAATCTACACGAGATGCAGTACGACATTTACAAGAAAAAGGCGTGCATGTAGCAATTGCGACAGGACGTGCTCCATTTATGTTTGAAGATATTCGGAAGGAACTTAATATTCATAACTATGTCAGTTTTAATGGACAGTACGTTGTGTTTGAAGACGAGGTGATATTTAACAATCCATTACATCCAGCTGCTCTACATAAGTTTACTGAGTTTGCAAAAAAAGAAGGATATCCCCTTGTATATCTTGATCATCAAGAAATGAAAGCGACAGTAGAATATCATGATTATGTGAAAGAGGGGTTTGGGAGCTTACACTTTAAGCATCCAGCATATGAGCCTGAGTTTTATGAGGAACGCGATATATATCAAACGCTTCTTTTTTGTGAAGTAAATGAAGAAGAAAAGTTTATTCATCAGTATCCGGATTTTCATTTTATTCGTTGGCATGCATATTCAATGGATATTATTCCTAATGGTGGTTCTAAGGCAAAAGGAATTGAGAAATTTATTGAGAAATTAGGGTTTAACCGTGAACAAGTATATGCATTTGGGGACGGATTAAATGATTTAGAAATGATTGAAGCAGTAGGAACAGGAATTGTGATGGGGAATGGTCATGAGGACTTGAAAAAACTAGCTAATTATGTGACAAAAGATGTTAGTGAAGACGGTATTTATCATGGGTTGAAATGGGCTGGGTTGTTGTAAGTGGATATGGAACCCATTTCATATAAGTAAAAAGGCGGAAGTTAAATCTTCCGCCTTTTTACTTATCGCTCTAGAGGTTTTGAATCATCAGGAGCTGCAAATGGATTGTCTTTATTAATATGGTCATAGAACATAACACCATTTAAATGGTCGATTTCATGTTGGAATACAATTGCCGGTAACCCTTTTAATCGTAGTTTTACGTCTTCACCGTTAATAGTTGTGGCTCTCACCGTAATCCTTGTATAACGAGGAACATAACCAGATACTTCACGGTCTACAGATAGACACCCTTCACCACTTGGTAAATGTGTACGTTCAACAGAATGACTAATAATTTTTGGATTAAATAATGCGTAACTATATAACGTATCATTTGTATCGGTCACATGAACAGCGATCATTTTCTTTGAAACACCGATTTGCGGAGCTGCTAATCCTATTCCAGGGCGCAAATTATATTTTTCAGCCATTTCAGGGTCTTGGCTATTTATTACAAATTCGATCATTTCTTTAAGGGTATTTGTATCTTCTTCGCTCGCTGGTAATGAAACTTCTTCTGCGACTTCTCGCAAAATAGGATTTCCTTCGCGAATTACATCATTCATTGTAAGCATATGTAATCTCTCCTTTCTTCTTTAGTCTACCAAAGGAGATAAAAAAAGTCATCGGCAAGTAAGGTAGGGCTACTTGGAAACAAATCTTCTATAGATAAGTTATGTGCATAATAAAAAGAAAAGACGGCAAAGCCGTCTGTTTCTTTCCATAGTTGTTTCATTTTACATTAGCGAATGCAAGCAGCACCAACGATAATTAAAAGGATAAACAACACAACGATTAATGCGAAGCCGCACCCAGATCCGCCGCAAGAACCGCCATAACCGTAGGAAGGATATGAACAAGTCGTTGGATAGCAATATGAGTATCCGTACATGAGATGACCTCCTTTATCATTTCCCGCTAATACTGCGGTTACTTTAATGTATGGAGTAGCAGTAAGAAATGTATGGGTGTTCACCTAGAAAAGGGAGAAGAGTTTGTATATTTTTATTGGGAAGAGAGAAAAACTAAGGAGAATTAAATCGTTTACATATTATTCTAAGAGCAAAAACAAGCTAAAAAGGGAATAATATAACAGTGGGTTAATGCTTACTAATACAGATGTGAAAAATAAAAACACGTTTGTGTAGAGGAAACCTGCATATTATTTATAAAAAAACGTATTCAAAGTAATTGACATCGTAATTAGAATAGTTGTAAACTAAAAAACGTGATCAAGATTGTATTAATATGTTTCTGAAAAAACATTAGTACAGATTGTTAGGTACACAAAATTATTCTCAACCGACAGACAAATTTGTTGGTTTACATTGTTACGTTTTCAGTCTAGCTAATAGATAGTGAAAGCGTTTCAGAATATGGTTCAAGAGAGGAAGAGGTGAACGGAATGGGTACTAAAACAAAAAAGACCCTATTTAATGTTGATGAGCAAATGAAAGCTATCGCAGCTCAATTTGAAACATTACAAATTTTAAATGAAAAAGGCGAAGTTGTGAATGAAGCAGCTATGCCTGAATTATCTGATGATCAATTAAAAGAATTAATGCGCCGTATGGTGTATACTCGCGTACTAGATCAACGTTCTATTTCTTTAAACCGTCAAGGACGTTTAGGATTCTACGCACCAACAGCTGGACAAGAGGCTTCTCAATTAGCAAGTCATTTCGCACTTGAAGCAGAAGATTTCATCTTACCAGGATATCGTGATGTGCCACAATTAGTATGGCACGGTTTACCATTATACCAAGCATTCTTATTCTCTCGTGGACATTTCATGGGTAACCAAATGCCTGAGAATGTAAATGCACTTGCTCCACAAATCATTATCGGTGCGCAAATCATCCAAACTGCTGGTGTTGCGTTAGGTATGAAACTACGTGGTAAAAAATCTGTTGCTATTACTTACACTGGTGACGGTGGTGCTTCACAAGGTGACTTCTACGAAGGTATGAACTTTGCGGGTGCATTCAAAGCTCCAGCAATCTTCGTTGTACAAAACAACCGTTATGCAATCTCTACTCCAGTAGAAAAGCAATCTGCAGCTAAAACTGTAGCACAAAAAGCAGTAGCAGCAGGTATTTACGGAATTCAAGTAGACGGTATGGATCCATTAGCTGTATACGCAGCAACTGCTTTCGCTCGTGAGCGCGCAGTAAACGGCGAAGGCCCTACTTTAATCGAGACTTTAACATTCCGTTATGGTCCACATACAATGGCTGGTGATGACCCAACTCGTTACCGTACAAAAGATATCGAAAACGAATGGGAACAAAAAGATCCAATCGTACGCTTCCGTGCATTCTTAGAAAACAAAGGCCTATGGTCTCAAGAAGTTGAAGAGAAAGTAATCGAAGAAGCAAAAGAAGATATCAAACAAGCAATTGCTAAGGCTGACCAAGCTCCAAAACAAAAAGTTACTGATTTAATGGAAATCATGTACGAAAAAATGCCTTACAACTTAGCTGAACAATATGAAATTTACAAAGAAAAGGAGTCGAAGTAAGCCATGGCTCAAATGACAATGATTCAAGCAATCACTGATGCTTTACGCGTTGAAATGAAAAATGACCCTAACGTACTTGTGTTTGGTGAAGACGTTGGTGTAAACGGCGGAGTATTCCGTGCTACTGAAGGTTTACAAGCTGAATTCGGTGAAGATCGTGTAATGGATACTCCACTTGCAGAGTCTGGTATTGGTGGACTTGCAGTTGGACTTGCACTTGAAGGTTTCCGTCCAGTTCCAGAAATTCAATTCTTCGGTTTCATTTATGAAGTAATGGATTCAGTTTCTGGTCAATTAGCTCGTATGCGTTACCGTTCTGGTGGACGTTGGACTGCTCCAGTAACAATTCGTTCGCCATTCGGTGGTGGTGTTCATACTCCTGAACTACACGCTGATAGCTTAGAAGGATTAGTGGCACAACAACCTGGTCTAAAAGTTGTTATTCCATCTACTCCATACGATGCAAAAGGTCTTTTAATCTCTGCGATTCGTGACAACGATCCAGTTATCTACTTAGAGCATATGAAATTGTACCGTTCATTCCGTCAAGATGTACCAGAAGGCGATTACACAATTGATTTAGGTAAAGCTGATATCAAACGTGAAGGTACAGATGTATCTGTTATCGCTTATGGTGCTATGGTTCATGCTGCATTAAAAGCTGCTGAAGAACTTGAAAAAGAAGGTATCTCTTTAGAGGTTGTTGACTTACGTACAGTTCAACCATTAGATATCGAAACAATCATCGCTTCTGTTGAAAAAACAGGCCGCGTAGTTGTAGTTCAAGAAGCTCAAAAACAAGCTGGTATTGCAGCTAACGTTGTAGCGGAAATTAACGACCGTGCAATCTTAAACTTAGAAGCTCCAGTTGTACGTGTTGCAGCTGCTGATACAGTATTCCCATTCTCTCAAGCTGAGAGCGTATGGTTACCAAACCATAAAGATATTGTTGAAGCTGTTAACAAAGTAATGAACTTCTAATTTTTAGTTTTTCATGTGCAGAAGAAATCAGCACATGCTGGTTTCTTTTGTACATATTCCATAATAATGAAATGAATCAGGGGGCTGAATTCCGTGGCATTTGAATTTAAACTACCAGATATCGGTGAAGGTATCCACGAAGGTGAAATCGTAAAATGGTTTATTAAACCAGGCGATGAAGTAAATGAAGACGATGTACTTCTTGAAGTACAAAATGATAAAGCAGTAGTAGAAATCCCTTCTCCTGTTAAAGGTAAAGTACTTGAAGTACTTGTAGAAGAAGGAACAGTTGCAATTGTAGGAGATACATTAATTAAATTTGATGCTCCTGGATACGAAAACCTTAAATTTAAAGGTGACGATCATGATGCAGCTCCAAAAGCTGAAGAAGCAGCAGTAGAAGCTCCAGCAGCGGAAGCTACTCCAGCAGCAACTGCAGAAGTAGTAAATGAGCGCGTTATCGCTATGCCATCTGTTCGTAAATATGCTCGTGAAAAAGGTGTAGATATTCATAAAGTAGCTGGTTCTGGTAAGAACGGCCGCGTTGTGAAAGCTGACATCGATGCATTTGCAAATGGTGGACAAACAGTAGCAGCAACTGAGGCTCCAGCAGCAGTAGAAGCTACTCCAGCAGCAGCGAAAGAAGAAGCACCAAAAGCACAACCAATCCCAGCTGGTGAATATCCAGAAACTCGTGAGAAAATGAGCGGTATCCGTAAAGCGATTGCAAAAGCAATGGTTAACTCTAAGCATACAGCTCCTCACGTAACATTAATGGATGAAATTGATGTAACTGAGCTTGTTGCTCACCGTAAGAAGTTCAAAGCTGTTGCAGCGGACAAAGGTATTAAATTAACTTACCTTCCATACGTTGTTAAAGCTTTAACATCTGCATTACGTGAATACCCAATGTTAAACACTTCTTTAGACGATGCATCTCAAGAAGTAGTTCATAAACATTACTTCAACATCGGTATCGCAGCTGATACAGACAAAGGTCTATTAGTACCAGTTGTTAAAGATACAGATCGCAAGTCAATCTTTACTATTTCTAACGAGATCAATGATCTTGCTGGTAAAGCACGTGACGGTCGTTTAGCTCCAACTGAAATGAAAGGTGCTTCTTGCACAATTACAAACATTGGTTCTGCAGGTGGACAATGGTTCACTCCAGTTATCAATCACCCAGAAGTAGCAATCCTTGGTATCGGCCGTATTGCTGAGAAACCAGTTGTGAAAAACGGTGAAATCGTTGCAGCTCCAGTATTAGCATTATCTCTAAGCTTTGACCATCGTTTAATTGACGGCGCAACTGCTCAAAAAGCATTAAACCAAATTAAACGTTTATTGAATGACCCACAATTATTAGTAATGGAGGCGTAATAACAATGGTAGTAGGAGATTTCCCAATTGAATTAGATACAGTCGTTGTTGGTGCAGGTCCTGGTGGATACGTTGCGGCAATTCGTGCAGCACAATTAGGTCAAAAGGTAGCAATTATTGAAAAAGCTAACCTTGGTGGCGTATGCTTAAACGTTGGATGTATTCCTTCAAAAGCGTTAATCAATGCAGGTCATCGTTATGAGAATGCAATGCATTCTGATGACATGGGTATCACTGCAGAGAACGTAAAAGTTGACTTTACAAAAGTTCAAGAATGGAAAAACGGCGTAGTTAAGAAATTAACTGGCGGTGTTGAAGGCCTTCTTAAAGGTAACAAAGTTGAAATCATTCGCGGTGAAGCTTACTTCGTAGATGCTAACACATTACGCGTAATGACTGAAGATGCAGCTCAAACTTATACGTTTAAAAATGCTGTTCTTGCAACTGGTTCTACACCAATCGAAATTCCTGGATTCAAATACTCTAAACGTGTTATCAACTCTACAGGCGCTTTAAGCTTACCTGAAATTCCTAAAAAACTTGTTGTAATCGGCGGCGGTTACATCGGTATGGAATTAGGTACTGCATATGCTAACTTCGGTACAGAAGTTACTGTAGTAGAAGCTGGCGACGAAATCCTAGCTGGTTTTGAAAAAGCAATGAGCTCTGTTGTTAAACGTGCTCTTCAAAAGAAAGGTAACGTAAACATCCATACAAAAGCTATGGCTAAAGGCGTTGAAGAAACAGAAACTGGCGTAAAAGTTAGCTTCGAAGTTAAAGGTGAAATCCAAACTGTAGAAGCAGATTACGTATTAGTAACTGTAGGTCGTCGTCCAAATACTCAAGAAATCGGTCTTGAGCAAGTTGGAGTTAAAATGACTGACCGCGGTATCATCGAAATCGATGAGCAATGCCGTACAAATGTACCAAACATCTATGCAATCGGTGATATCGTTCCTGGACCACCATTAGCTCACAAAGCTTCTTACGAAGGTAAAGTAGCTGTTGAAGCAATTAGTGGCCATGCATCAGCTATCGATTACATCGGAATTCCTGCAGTATGCTTCACTGATCCAGAATTAGCATCTGTTGGTTACACTAAGAAACAAGCTGAAGAAGCTGGAATGAGCGTAACTGTATCTAAGTTCCCATTCGCTGCAAACGGTCGTGCATTATCATTAAACAGCACTGACGGTTTCGTACAACTTGTAACACGTAAAGAAGATGGTCTTCTTGTAGGTGCACAAGTTGCAGGTGCAGGCGCTTCTGATATTATCTCTGAGATTGGTTTAGCTATCGAAGCTGGAATGACAGCTGAAGATATCGCTCAAACAATCCATGCTCACCCAACATTAGGTGAAATCACAATGGAAGCAGCTGAAGTTGCTCTTGGAATGCCAATTCACATTGTAAAATAATTTAAGTAATGTAAATAACCCATCTCTTATTTTAAGAGATGGGTTATTTTTATTTCCATAAAATGAGTTGCAAGGTCTTTATATGTACTTGTCGAATGAATATATAATACTTTAATGAACTGTTAAAACATATGTTACTTTAAAAGTGGTATATATGCCCTCGTATAATATGTAATTGATTCAAATTTAACCCCATATATTAATAAAATAGAGCATGTCAAAGGAGAAGGTTCCATGAAAATATTACATGTTATATTTTATCATTTTCTACTATGGAGTGGTTTTTCCATTGTATTATCATTATCAAATGGAGATAAATTCCATTACAAAGTAATTCTCTTTTTCGTATTTCTTTATTTAGCGTATGTGATAGCATGTTTTGTATTACACGTCAGGAAACGGGCTCTATTTCTTACGTGTTCAAATTGTATACTTTTTTTTATCATATTATCGATTTTTTAAATTAGCGTTTATAGAAATACATTGTTCTTCCATTAAATAATTGTAACTCTCCTTCTAATTTCTTCGCTAGAAAACGGCTAAATTCGTTTGCTTTTCCTTTATCACCGAATGTTGCTGTAGTGGGTAAAGAAATCTGAATGAAAGATTGTTCATTTTCTATCCCGATTCCAACATAAATTGAATCATATCGATCGTGACTAGATTGAAGTTTTAATGTTGTTGCTGATGTATCTAATATTTCATAAGGAAAAGCTGTATTTGTATAAGTATAATTAATTTGATCACCAGTCTTGGAGGTGATGGTTTTATAGTAATGAAAAAGGTGTTTTACATCTTCTATTGAAACAGATTGTTTATTGGATTTAGGTACAAGTGTGATAAAGGCATGTTGCATATAAATTCCCCCTAGCTTAGTAGAATAATATAATTCTACATCCTACTGAATTTTTTGACAATTAAAAGGAGTATTACTTTTTTTGTTTAATATATTTATGAGTAGGAAGTGTTACTTAGAAAGGTGGAAACTAATGTTTGAAAAATTGTATGATGAGCATGAAAGTGTGAAGGTACGATTTTTAGGGTTTATGACGCATGATACACGCTATGATTTTGGAGTTATTTATACCAATATGTTTTTTGGAAAGCCACTCATTGTTTGCATGCAAACAGGAAGATCGACTTTGCTTGGACGAGATGATGTGGAGAATGTTCAATATATACAAGAAACTTTTAAGTTAGGATCGGAAGAGGAAGCCGAGGAGGTAGCTCAGTTTTTTAAATTTCTTGTTCCGTCTACATCTTTACATGCGGAGTATGAAGAATAATTAATGAGAAACAGTCGTACGTATGGATATGGCTGTTTTTTCATGTTAATATCGCATACTAATTAAAATTAAAAATATTTAATGTGTTATACTAAAAACCTATTGACGTAAAAAGTATAACATATTAAAATAAAGACAGAAAGTTAAGCGGTTACAAAAGTTTTTGGGATTATAAACTTAGGGGGAAATGAAAAATGGGAACAATCGTATGTCAAGATTGTGAAGGTACAATTGCACACTTCGAGGATGAGAAAGTAACGGTACTTTACGGGAAATGTGGATCTTGCGGATGTGATCACACAGAGCATACAAAAGCCCAATAATTGATAGGAAATGGACAGCTAAAAGTTTTTAGGACCATAAACTTAGGGGGAAATGAAAAATGGGAACAATCGTATGTCAAGTTTGCGAAGGAACAATCGCACATTTTGAGGATGAGAAAACGACAGTACTTTATGGGAAATGTGGATCAAATTGTGACTGTGCTAGTAGAGACAATGCGAAAGCTTAATCATATATAAGTAGATTATTCTTAAAACTCAGGGGGACATGAAAATGGGAACAATCGTATGCCAAGTTTGTGAAGGAACAATCGCACATTTTGAAGATGAAAAATCAACAGTACTTTATGGGAAGTGTGGATCTCATTGCGAATGTGACCATAAAGAACATACAAAAGCTTAATGATAAGAGAAAACGCCTACTTGTGTAGGCGTTTTTTTAATAGATTGTAGTTGTATGTCCAACTGTTGCAACGATTGCATCATCTCTAATAGGGATAAATCCTATCGCTGTTTGTGGCGTGTTAGGAGAAGCGTAGTGACTCATAATACGACTATCAATACGAGTAATAAAATCGGTCAAATAAGCTGAAATAAAAGCGTAAGGAACCCTTCGTTCATTTAATAAATAAATAATTTCCTCTTTCGTTTTTACGCCTACACCATGTCCGTAAAAAAAGGAATTTCCTAGATAGATTGTGTTTTCTCCTTGCCACTCAATCGTAGCTGGATTCACTTGTGGGTTTTTAAAGTAAACGAGGTCACCTGGAACGATATCGCCACTCGTTTTTGTTATGAGCTTTAAGTCGCGATCGTAGTCCCATGTATAAAGTAAAAGGTTCGCGAATAGACGGTTGAAAGTTTCTTCCTCATATAATGCTAGTAATGCTTTGTAAAAAATGATAATCATTGCGGTGGCGCATTCAGTTCCATATAGTTTTCCATTTTTAAAAATATCTTGGATGGCAATAGAGGGTGGTACGTTTGGAAGGAGTTGAAACCCTCCAAGTGATGTTCTTTCCCAAAACTGAGGGTTGCAAAAAGATTGTTGAAATGTACGAAACTGAAAGCCACTTTGAAAAAGTTCTAGCGCGGAAGTAATAATATTAACTCGTAAATTAAGATCAAAGCTGAGTTCATCAGCTGTTCGGAAGGAATAAACTTCTTGATTTCCCGCCATTATGGATAAAATTTGTTGTTTCTCAGCTGCAAATGGCTCATATTCATTTGTGATATAAGGGTGTACAATAGAACGGCCTATCACAATCATAATGGTATCCCCACCTATACGTTACATTCTTTAGTATCGTATGAGGAAAAGAAAAAAAGGTGAAAGAAAAGCCTATCAACTGATAGGCTTGTACTCTTTAATAACACGTAATGTTTGTAATGTCATATCTTCTGGGCCTTGTACAGGTAACCCAGCTTCTAAATTTTTACGAATATACTCTAAGTTTTCTTGTGTAATAATTTCCCCCGGAGTAAAGATTGGAATCCCTGGCGGATAAACCATAACAAAATCAGCTATAATACGACCTGCTGCGTTTTCAAATGGAATGACTTCCGTTTCTGAATAAAAAGCATCTCTAGGAGAAAGTGCTAGCACAGGTATTTCGGGTATTTCTACTTGTACTTGAACACCTTTATCCGCTCTATTTCTAAATGTTGCTGCTAAATCTTGTAATGCTCTAATAAGTATATTTGTTTCACTTTCTGTATCACCAAAAGTGACAAGACAAAGTATATTATATAAATCAGAGAGTTCGACTTCAATGTTGAAATGTTCTCTAAGCCATACTTCAGCCTGATGGCCTGTAATACCTAAATCTTTTACAGATACAATTATCTTTGTAGGATCATAGTTAAAAGTAGCATCTGTGCCTAGCATCTCTTTTCCAGGACAATAAAGATGCTCAATAACATTTATAGCATCACGAACATGTTCAGCTAATTGTATTGTTTGTTCTATGAGAGCTTTTCCTTCTGTAGCAAGACGTTTTCTAGCAACATCAAGTGATGCTAACAAAATGTAAGAAGTTGATGTAGTCGTAAGCATGCTAATAATGGATTGAACATGTTTTACGTTAACAAGACCCTCTTTTACATTAAGAATAGAGCTTTGGGTTAAAGACCCTCCTAATTTGTGAACACTTGTTGCTGCCATATCTGCACCCGCTTGCATAGCTGACATCGGCAGTTCATCATGAAAATGGATATGAACACCGTGAGCTTCATCAACAAGTACAGGAATATCGTAAGAATGAGCTAATTCTACAATCTGCTCTAAGTCTGCAGCAAACCCAAAATATGTTGGATTTATAACAAGTAAACCTTTCGCATCTGAGTGCTCTTCAAGAGCCTTTTTGACAGATTGAATTGTAATCCCATGTGAAATACCGAGCTTCGGATCAATCTCAGGATGCATGAAAATTGGTTTTGCACCTGAGAAAATAATAGCTGACATTACTGATTTATGCACATTTCGTGGCACGAGGATTTTATCCCCAGGACCGCAAACGCTCATCACCATTGTCATAATTGCACCACTTGTACCTTGAATAGAAAAGAATGTATGATCTGCACCGAAAGCAGCGGCTGCTAAATCCTGTGCTTCTTTAATCATACCCTTTGGATGATGTAAATCATCGAGCGGCGCAATATTAATTAAATCAATTGCTAATGCATTATGCCCAATAAATTCGCGAAATGTAGGATCCATGCCCTGTCCTTTTTTATGACCAGGAATATGGAATTGAATTGGATTTCGCTTACTGTGCTCAACTAAAGCGGTAAACAATGGTGTTTCGTATTGGGACAATCTATACACCCCTTCTTCTTTGTAATATTTATTAGAGTTTGTTTTATATGATTTCATCTCATTCTAAAAGGAAATTAAGATGACATACTTTTAGAACGTGACTTGTTTTTCTGCCATTCACAAAAGCCTTTTTGGGGATGGTAGTCTCACTTTATTTTCTATAAAACAAAAGCATTATATCACCAATAATTATAGATGTATAGAAAAAATTCATTTTCAAGGTGAGTATGTTTAATAGTTATATTTTAAATACCGCAAAGAGGAAGACAATTCCATTGAAATGAATAAATGGTGTATAATGCAGAGTGGCTATAGTGAAGAATAAAAGTTTCTCTTAAAGGTAGCATAATGGAAAAAGAAAGAATACTGAATGAGGTGCAAAAATGGAATATCAATATCCACTTGACTACGATTGGTCAAATGAAGAAATGGTAGCAGTTGTAAAGTTTTATGAAGCGATTGAAAAAGTATATGAAAAAGGAGTTTTGAGAGAAGATTTGATGGAATTATATCGTCGTTTTAAAGAGATTGTGCCATCGAAGGCAGCGGAGAAAAAAATAGATAAAGAATTTCAAGAAGTAAGTGGATATTCTATATATCGTGCGATTCAAAAAGCAAAAGAAGTAGCGGAACAAAAGATTGTAAAAATGTAAAAAAATTTTGAAAAATAAAATACAAAGTGCTATAATGTGATAACAACTAAAAACGGACAATATAAATTGTCCGTTTTCTGCTATCGATTACAAAGTGCATATAAAGGAAGGAGTGATTGCATCGTAGATTCAATCTTAGCAAGGAATTGTTCGTTGGTCATTGCTGAAAACTCCTCTGGTGGTATATGAATACCGACTAATAATTCTGCTTTTTTCACAGTAGCTAAACGTTCAATCATCTTTTGTAAGTCTTCTGTTTCAAGCGTTTCATGTAATTTTACACCTGGTTTAGTATGGTCAATGGACCAAACGAAGTCATTTGGAATATTTGTTTTTAAATCATTTAAATGTTCTAAGAAGGCGTGAGCCGTCTCCACTTTTTGTGGACACTCATAGATTAAACCAAAGTATATGAAGGCATGAGTACCCCATAAACCAATTTGAAAGTGTGGTAACATTTTATATCCACGTTTATTTGTTGAAAAAGCAACCCAAGTATCGTTTGGTGGATTGACTTTGCGGCGTGCATGTTTTGCTACATGATAGAAAAAGTTATCATCAGTTTGTTGTGATAAATATTCTGCAAACTGTTCCCCTAAAGCTTCTAGCTTAGGATGAATATTCGTTTTAATTGCGCTCATTCGTTCTTCAAGACCATCAACAGTAAAGACTTCAAAATCAGTTGATGTGAATGTTTGTAGTGTCATGATTGTTCCTCCAACTCCTATTTTGTTTTAATTTTAGCATAGCTTGTACTATTCATAAAAAAAACAGCACAAAAAAATTTAAATAAAAAAATATAATTTTGTTGCATAGATGATTTATCCAACATAGTATAGTATAAAACAAAAAATCAGAAAATTGAATCAATTCTAGTCCGAGGGCAGACGAATATTGGGAGGAGGCAAAAAAATGAGACAGGTGATTAATGCGTTAAAGAGAACAGATGCTGAAAAAAGAATTCCGGTGCTACGTTTGGAGCTAGATTATGAATTAGCAACTTTATACGATGCGATGATGGAGAACGACAAACAGAAAAAAGAAGAGTGCGTACAAAAATTAGAAGTGTTAAGACTTGAAATGATTCGTTTAGAAGCGTAATAATAGTATATGTATAAAAAATTAGTTGGTGCGAACCTTATAAAGGGTTCGTTTTTTCTGTGAACAGTATAGATCGGAGTGTTTAAACATGCAAGAGGTATGGAAAGACATCGATACACACGCGAAACAGTGGATTCGAGAAGCGGGAGAACGTTTAATGGCTTCACTGAAAAAAGCACTTATTATAGAAACAAAATCCAATGCAGCTGATTTAGTAACGAACATGGATCGAGAAACGGAGCAGTTTTTAATTGGGAAAATTAAAGAAACATTCCCGGCTCATAATATTTTAGGAGAAGAGGGCTACGGAGATGAGATTACTTCTTCTAATGGGGTTGTTTGGTTAATTGATCCAATTGACGGCACGATGAACTTTGTTCATCAAAAAAGGAATTTCGCAATCTCAATTGGGATTTATGAGAACGGTATCGGAAAGATTGGTCTTATTTATGATCCAGTTCATGACGAATTGTATCATGCGGTAAAGGGAAATGGCGCTTTTTGTAATGATTTATCTATTCCTCCGCTGGAAGAAGGAACAGTAGAACAGGGAATTATAGCTCTAAATGCGGTATGGCTTACCGAAAACCCATTACTTAATATGGAAAAAATGATGAGGCTCGTTAAGAAAGCGAGAGGTACGAGGTCTTATGGTTGTGCAGCGTTAGAAATGGTATACGTTGCAACAGGGAGATTAGATGCATATGTAACACCGCGATTATCACCATGGGACTTTGGCGGGGGACAGATTATTGTAGAAGAAGTTGGCGGGAGGGTAACAACCTTCTCAGGAGCTCCTCTTTCTATCGTAGAGAAGAGCAGTGTGTTAGTTGCGAAGCCAGGAGTATACGAGGAGTTATTCCCATTTGTATCGCAGTAACAAAAAAAGTAAGAGGCTATAAAAGAAGCTTCTTACTTTTTAGTGTTATTGCGATTTACGCATTTTTCTTTTTGTTGCAAAACCGTATCCAACTGTAACAAATGTGCCGATAATGCAAATAATAATACCGATGGGACTATTTTCAGCAATCATAATACCGATACCAATTAAGAAGATAACACCGATAATTGCTGTTAATAAAAAGCGATATTGAATGTGTTCCATTTCTTCACCCTCCAATCTCATTTTACTTTCACAAAAGTAAGAATACAACTATATTTTCATTCTTGATTTTATTTTGATTGCCATTGTATCCCCTTCGCTCTTATAATAGAGAAGGATTAAAAAGACATTAGGAGTTGGACATGTTGAAAAAACGACAAGATTTACGAAATATAGCAATTATTGCCCACGTTGACCATGGTAAAACAACACTTGTTGACCAGTTATTACGTCAAGCGGGGACGTTCCGTGCGAATGAACACATTGAAGAACGCGCAATGGACTCAAATGATCTAGAAAGAGAACGTGGTATTACAATTTTAGCGAAGAATACTGCGATTCACTATGAAGATAAAAGAATTAACATTTTAGATACACCTGGTCACGCTGACTTCGGTGGAGAAGTAGAACGTATCATGAAAATGGTTGATGGTGTTCTACTTGTTGTTGATGCATATGAAGGTTGTATGCCACAAACACGATTTGTTTTAAAGAAAGCTCTTGAGCAAAATTTAACGCCAATCGTTGTTGTAAACAAAATTGACCGTGACTTCGCTCGCCCTGATGAAGTAGTTGATGAAGTAGTCGACTTATTCATCGAACTTGGTGCAAACGAAGATCAATTAGAGTTCCCGGTTGTATTTGCATCAGCAATGAACGGAACAGCAAGCTTAGATTCAAATCCAGCAAATCAAGAAGAGAATATGAAATCATTGTTTGACACAATCGTTGAACATATTCCAGCACCAGTTGATAACAGCGAAGAGCCACTTCAATTCCAAGTAGCACTTCTTGATTACAATGACTATGTTGGTCGTATCGGGGTTGGACGCGTATTCCGTGGTACAATGAAAGTAGGACAACAAGTTGCATTAATGAAGGTTGACGGAAGTGTAAAACAATTCCGTGTAACTAAATTATTTGGTTACATTGGATTAAAACGTCAAGAAATTGAAGAAGCAAAAGCTGGAGATTTAGTAGCTGTTTCAGGTATGGAAGACATTAACGTAGGTGAAACGGTATGTCCGGTTGAGCATGAAGAGGCTTTACCATTATTACGTATTGATGAGCCAACACTACAAATGACATTCCTTGTAAATAACAGCCCATTTGCAGGTCGTGAAGGTAAATACATTACATCTCGTAAAATTGAAGAGCGTCTTCGTTCACAATTAGAAACAGATGTAAGTTTACGTGTAGATAATACAGATTCTCCTGATGCATGGATCGTATCTGGACGCGGAGAGTTACATTTATCTATCTTAATTGAAAATATGCGTCGTGAAGGTTATGAACTACAAGTATCTAAGCCTGAAGTAATTATTAAAGATGTTGATGGCGTAAGATGTGAGCCTGTAGAGCGCGTACAAATCGATGTGCCTGAAGAATACACTGGTTCTATTATGGAATCAATGGGTGCACGTAAAGGTGAAATGTTAGATATGGTGAATAACGGAAACGGTCAAGTTCGCCTTACTTTCATGGTTCCAGCACGTGGTTTAATTGGTTACACAACAGAATTCTTAACATTAACTCGTGGTTACGGTATTTTAAACCACACATTTGATTGCTACCAACCAGTACATGCTGGACAAGTTGGTGGACGTCGTCAAGGTGTTCTAGTTTCACTTGAAACAGGAAAAGCATCACAATACGGTATTATGCAAGTTGAAGATCGCGGTGTAATCTTCGTTGAACCAGGTACAGAAGTATATGCTGGTATGATCGTTGGAGAACATACACGTGAGAATGATTTAACAGTTAACGTTGTAAAAATGAAACAACAAACTAACATTCGTTCTGCGACGAAAGATCAAACTTCAACAATGAAAAAACCACGCTTAATGACTTTAGAAGAGTCATTAGAGTACTTAAACGATGACGAGTTCTGTGAAGTAACTCCAGAATCAATTCGTCTACGTAAAAAGATTCTTGATAAGAGCGAGCGCGAAAGAGCTGCTAAGAAAAAGAAATCTGTTGAAGCGTAAAATAATAGAACAGCTACCTTTTATAAAGGTAGCTGTTTTTATTTTGTTTATTTTTTTAGAATATTTACTCTTTTTGTGGACAGTATTTTTTTTGCGGGTTAATCTAGTATTAAGTACATAAAGAGAATTTGTTTTCATGAGAAGGGGTGAAAGGTAGTGTTAGAAAGAATGTCATTTTTCGCGAAATTGTGCAAAGTCGATGAAAATCCAGAACTAGGGATGTGGTTGCTTTATGGAACAATTATTATATTAAGTGCACTTGTATATAATTTAGGATTCGCAAGGAAACTATCGGTACTGAAAAATATAGTGATATATACATCTTTAGCAATTGGATGCACGGTATTAACTTTCTTTGCAGTTTTTTTACCTGTTGGAGAAGGGCTCGTTGTGGCGGCAATTGTACTTGGAATTTATAGACTGCGTTTACGTCAAGCTAGACAACAAAAAGCAGGGTGAAAAGGGGGACTTCCATGCGCTCAGTACAAGATGCACTATATAATTGGTTAACAATTAAAACGGTTGCGGAAGCACGTCCAGATGATAATGCCGCACAAGAAACGTATTTATTATTTCAAAATATGATATATGAAGAGCATAAATTAAGAAATGTAGAAGTTGAAAAGAACGAGGAAATGTATTTGATTACATATGAAATTGATGGGGAAATGAGGTGTGCAAGATTTCCAGTAGAAGCAATTGATTGTTTTTTGGATCAGATGAATCGTGAACCAGAAAAATACAAATAAGTCCTTATCTATATGATTAAGGACTTATTTACGATCTACCAATCGTCTTCTACTTTTTTATCACGATATAATCGGAAATTACCACTTGCATGGCGCTCCATAGTACGATCTGCAATTCGTTCCGTACATTCCATGCACATATATGTATGAATAGGGCGATTACGCAGTTTTTTTGCCATAGGATTTTCGTCATCTAACATATCTTTTTTATCACAAATCATACATTTGACTCTCATTTCGTCACCTCAATACGAATTCTATCAGTATAAGTATATCATGGAAGCATAATGTTTTTGAATAATAGCCGGAAAAAATAATATTTTCGCAATTCGAAAAATAAGTTATGATAAGGATATAGAAAGAATATTTGGAGGTGGAAATATGGCGAATGTAGTAGAGCCTACATTGACAGATGATTTAGTACAATCGTTACGTAAAGAATGTATCGTTATGATAGCAACGACAGATTTTGAAAAACAAATGCCTAACGTAAGTGCTATTTCTTGGGTATATGCAGTGAGTGAAACTAGTATTCGATTTGCGGTAGATCAACGCTCACGTATTGTGGAAAATATGCGGCATAATGCAGGGGTGGTTTTGACTATAATGGCGAATGAATCCGTATTTTCCATAAGTGGTGAAGGTGAAATTTTAACAGATAGAATGGAAGGGATTCCTCTGAAATTAACTGTAATAGAAGTAAATGTGCAAGAAGTTCGTGATGTTATGTTTTATGGAGCGAAACTTGCTACAGAACCAGCATATGAAAAAACATATGATCTTCGAGCTGCGAAAAAGCTTGATAGTCAAGTGTTAGTAGGCATGAAAGGATTATAAATGGGGTTAATAGGAAATTAGTTCATTAACTTTTGTAATTGAGTATTGTGATTTAATGTGAAAAATTATAATTAAAAGTAATATATTGAATAGAAATGAATAAAAAATAAAGAAAAGGTTTAATTTCTATGAATTTCGATTCTACCTCGTTTATACGGTACATATAATTATAACAATGGTTCGTCCATACTTTATGGATGAAACCCTTGTTCTACAAATTTAAAAGTGGAGTCAGGGGGTAACAGGTTGGATAAAATTTATGTGTTAGATACGAATGTACTTTTGCAGGATCCTTTATCTATTTTTTCATTTGAAACAAATGAAGTAGTGATTCCAGCAGTTGTATTAGAAGAGGTTGATTCGAAAAAACGTTATATGGATGAAGTAGGACGAAATGCTCGCTATGTATCTAAGTTAATAGACAAATTTCGTGAAATAGGAAAGCTGCATGAAAGTATTCCGCTAGAAAACGGCGGTACATTTCGTATTGAATTAAATCATCGCTCATTTGTTCAACTGCAAGATATCTTTGTAGAAAAAACAAATGATAATCGAATTTTAGCTGTAGCGAAAAACCTCTCTTTAGAAGAACAAGAAAAAGAGGATGGGAAATCAGTTATTTTAGTAAGTAAAGATGTGCTCGTAAGGGTAAAAGCCGATGCAATCGGATTGCAGGCTGAAGATTATTTAAGTGATCGAGTAATTGAAGTGGAAAATATATATTCAGGATTTTTAGAAGGGTATATATCAAAAGAACAATTAGATTATTTTTATGAAAAAGGTGAACTACCTTTATCTGAAATTGCAAACCATCCTTTTTATCCAAATCAATTTGTTGTAATGAAGGATGCGCTAGGTGGCTCTAGCTCCGCACTAGGGATTGTCGATCACTTAGGTAAGAAGGTAAAGAAACTTATTTTTCACAATGAGCAAGTGTGGGGGATACGTCCGCGAAACGTACAGCAAATTATGGGATTAGAATTGTTACTTCGGGAAGATATTCCACTTGTAACGTTAACAGGGAAAGCAGGTACAGGAAAAACGTTACTTGCATTAGCTTCGGGACTAATGCAAACGGAAGATTTAGGGTTATATAAAAAACTACTTGTTGCGAGACCAATTGTTCCGGTAGGAAAAGATATAGGTTATTTACCAGGAGAAAAAGAAGAAAAGTTAAGACCGTGGATGCAGCCGATTTTTGATAATCTAGAGTATTTATTTAATACGAAAAAGCCTGGAGAGCTAGATGCTATTTTAGCTGGGATGGGTTCGATTGAAGTAGAAGCACTTACCTATATACGCGGGAGAAGTATTCCAGATCAGTTCATTATAATTGACGAGGCGCAAAACTTAACGAAACATGAAGTAAAGACGATATTAACAAGGGTAGGAGAAAAAAGTAAGATTGTATTAATGGGAGATCCTCAGCAAATTGATCACCCATATTTAGATGAATATAATAATGGTTTAACGTATGTTGTAGAGAAGTTTAAAGAACAACGTATTAGTGGTCATGTAAAGTTTGTTAAAGGAGAGCGTTCTAATTTAGCTCAACTAGCAGCGGATTTATTATAAAAAGGAGTGGGCATAAGCTCACTCCTTTTTACCGTTTAACTATACAATTAAATAATTGTAAATTTACGGATGTTACGGATTGGATTTTGTCTATTAGATCCATCATGGAAATATAGATGAACAGGTCCGTCTTCTCTTAACGGTTTTCCTTCTTTTGAAAAACCAAGAATAGCTTTTTCGACTGTTTCTAATGGAAGTGTAACTGTATTGTCTACTGTTTCAATTACGACTTGAGTAGCATCGTCTGAAAGTTCAGCGTTCGTAAGAAATGGATGAAATGGTATACCGAATGTACCGGTAATAAGCTGTTCTTTTTTATATTTCTTTACACTTTTTTGGATTGGTGGGAAGGCAGCACCATCACGGATTTCACGATCCCAATGTTCTGAAGTATGCTTTAAGTATGTTTCTAATTCGGATATTTCTTCTCTAGTTTCATCAAAGTAAGTTGTTAAATCTACTTTCCGGTCATCAAAAATCCAAACAGTTGGATCGATAGTGATCGGAAAACGAACTTTTCCATTAATAAATAAAATTTCGCTCATTGTTGTTCCCCCATTTGTGTTATACTCCCACTTTTCAGTATAATAGTATTAGACACTGTTGTCACAAAAAATGTTTCTATTGCATTTTATTAAAACTATCGCTAATATTAATAGATAAGAGAGAGTAGGACGGAAACGGAGGGAATCAATTTGGCGTCTGAGACAGTATCAAATCATCAGGAAAAGGCACTTGCCCTTCTACAAGCGGATGCGGAGAAGATCTTAAGACTTATTAAGGTGCAAATGGACCATCTTACAATGCCGCAATGTCCATTATATGAAGAAGTGTTAGACACACAAATGTTTGGACTATCCCGAGAGGTCGATTTTGCGGTTCGCCTTGGTCTTATTGCAGAAGAACAAGGGAAAGCAATGTTAGGAGAGCTCGAACGTGAGGTATCTGCACTTCATGAAGCATCTACAAACAAACAACAATAACGGGTTCAAATAAGGGGGCTCAAACTGAAATAGTTTGGGCTTTTTATTTGTATAATAAAGCAGGAAGAACCTATATACATATGGAATACAACAATAATTAAATTGACACAGAAAGAGGAAATGAAATGAAAAAAGTATGGAAGTCAATGGATTATTCATTATTACTTCCTCTTGTTATCTTATGTGTGCTGGGAGTAATAATGGTATATAGTTCTAGTTCCATTGTTGCGATTTCGAGGCATAATTGGCCGGCAAATTACTTTTTTAAAAGGCAATTAGTAGCTCTGGCTGTTGGAACAATAATGTTAGCGATCATCATTTCTATTCCTTATAAACTTTGGAGAAAGCGAATAGTTCTATTGGCAATGGGAATAGGTAGTCTTGGTTTATTAGCAGCAGCATTGGCTTTCGGTCAGGAAATAAATGGTGCAAAAGGGTGGATATTAGGTATACAGCCCGCTGAATTTGTTAAAATATCGATTATTATTATTTTAGCTCGTTTTTTTGCAAGAAGACAAGAGACAGATACGCCTGTTTTTAAAGGATCGGGAGTTACGCTTGCTTTTGTTGGATTGGCAATGCTTTTAATTTTAAAGCAAAATGATTTAGGTACCGATTTGTTAATTGGGGGAACAGTTGGAATTATGTTTCTTTGCTCGGGAGTGCGGATCAATTTGTGGATAAAACGAATTGTTTTAACTTCTATAATATGGGTTCCATCTCTTTATTTGCTAGCTAACTTTAAGTTAAGTGCGTACCAAAAAGCTCGCTTTTCAGTCTTTCTTGATCCATTTAATGATCCTCAAAATGATGGATTCCAGCTAATAAATTCTTTTATTGGAATTGCTTCAGGAGGACTAAACGGTCGAGGACTAGGAAACAGTGTACAAAAATATGGATACTTACCAGAACCGCAAACGGATTTTATTATGGCAATTATATCTGAAGAGCTTGGTTTTATTGGTGTGGCTGTTATTTTAATTTGTTTGCTACTTATTATCATTCGTTCATTCAGGATTGCTCAAAAGTGTAAAGATCCATTTGGAAGCTTAATAGCAATTGGTATTGCTAGTTTATTTGGGATTCAAACGTTTGTTAACGTAGGTGGCATGTCTGGATTAATACCACTTACAGGTGTGCCTTTGCCATTTATAAGTTATGGCGGTAGTTCCTTATTAGCAAATCTACTTGCAATGGGTATACTATTGAATATTGCTAGTCATGTAAAACAACAAGAGAAGCAACAAAACGAAATGACTAAAGAAAGAGAACAAGGTGGACCGCATCTTGTTGTTGTAAAATAAAAGCACACTGGGCTAAAAAGCTCAGTGTGCTTTTTATTTCGATCACCTTTAATGTGATATACTAATTTGTTATTATGGTTAAAAATATATCATATATAAATTAATGTGATATACAATAAGGTTGTTAGAAAACGAAGAGGTATGCTATACTATTTTTGTGAAACAAATTGATCAGAAAACTTATCATTTGTTGAAAAATAAGGTATGATGAATAAAAATAAAGTGAAGCTTTCTAAGTATAATATAATGTAGAAAGTGAAGAACTTCACGCTCTTTAGAGTGTGTATGTATTTTATCTCTAGAGTGGTAGGAAAGTAGAGGGGGAAAATCATGACAAAGCTGCAACGTATTCAAAAAGTATTGGTAGCTAACCGTGGAGAGATTGCAATTCGTGTATTTCGAGCATGTTCAGAACTTGGATTAAACACAGTTGCAATCTATTCGAAAGAGGATAGTGGTTCTTATCATCGCTATAAAGCCGATGAGTCCTATTTAGTTGGGGAAGGGAAAAAGCCAATTGATGCTTATCTAGATATTGAAGGCATTATTGAGATTGCGAAAAGTAATCATGTAGATGCAATCCACCCTGGATATGGTTTCTTGTCAGAAAATATTCAATTCGCAAAACGTTGTGAAGAAGAAGGGATTATCTTTATCGGTCCAAAAAGTAAGCATTTAGATATGTTTGGAGATAAAGTTAAAGCAAGAACACAAGCGCAGCTAGCACAAATTCCAGTTATTCCTGGTAGTGATGGTCCAGTAAATTCATTAGAAGAAGTCGCAGAATTTGCTGAAAAGTATGATTACCCGATTATTATTAAAGCATCGCTTGGTGGCGGTGGTCGTGGTATGCGTATCGTGCGCACTAGTGAAGAATTAAGAGAATCGTATAATCGTGCGAAATCAGAAGCAAAAGCAGCTTTTGGTAATGATGAAGTTTACGTTGAAAAATTCGTTGAAAAACCTAAACATATAGAAGTACAAATTTTGGCAGATGAAGAAGGTAATGTTGTGCATTTATATGAGCGTGATTGCTCTGTACAACGACGTCATCAAAAAGTAGTTGAAATTGCACCGAGCGTGTCGCTTTCAGATGATTTGCGTCAGCGAATTTGTGATGCTGCAGTAAAGTTAACGAAAAATGTGAATTATTTAAATGCTGGAACAGTTGAATTCCTAGTAAAAGGTGATGAGTTTTACTTTATTGAAGTAAATCCACGTGTTCAAGTAGAACATACAATTACAGAAATGATTACAGGAATTGATATTGTTCAATCACAAATTTTAATTGCAGATGGACATGCTTTACATAGTAAGATTGTAAGTGTGCCGAAACAAGATGAGATTATTGTACATGGTTATGCCATTCAATCTCGTGTAACGACAGAAGACCCGCTTAATAACTTTATGCCTGATACAGGGAAGATTATGGCATATCGATCAGGCGGTGGTTTTGGTGTTCGTCTTGATACAGGTAATAGTTTCCAAGGTGCAGTTATTACACCGTACTATGATTCTTTACTTGTAAAAGTTACAACTTGGGCGCTTACTTTTGAACAAGCTGCTGCAAAAATGGAACGTAACTTAAAAGAATTCCGTATTCGTGGTATTAAAACAAATATTCCATTCTTAGAGAATGTAGTAAAACATAAAAACTTCTTATCGGGAGAATATGACACTTCATTTATTGACGCGTCACCTGAACTGTTCTTGTTCCCAAAACGTAAAGACCGCGGAACAAAAATGTTAAATTACATTGGTACAGTAACAGTAAATGGCTTCCCAGGAGTAGGGAAAAAAGAGAAGCCAATTTTCCCAGATGCTCGTATACCAAGTGTAAAACACTCAGAACCAATTCAAAACGGAACGAAACAAATTTTAGATGAGCGCGGGGCGGATGGATTAGTAAAGTGGGTTCAAGATCAAAAACGTGTGCTTTTAACGGATACAACATTCCGTGATGCACATCAATCTTTACTTGCAACGCGTATTCGTACAAAAGATTTACATCAAATCGCAGAGCCAACAGCGAGAATGTTGCCAAACTTATTCTCCGCAGAAATGTGGGGCGGTGCAACGTTTGATGTTGCGTATCGTTTCTTAAAAGAAGATCCATGGGAACGATTACTAGATCTTCGTGAAAAAATGCCGAACGTTTTATTCCAAATGTTACTTCGTTCTTCAAACGCAGTTGGATACAAAAACTATCCAGATAATTTAATTCAAAAATTTGTAGAATGTTCCGCTCAAGCTGGAATTGATGTGTTCCGTATTTTTGATAGCTTAAACTGGGTAGAAGGTATGAGAGTTGCAATTGATGCTGTACGAGATACTGGTAAAATTGCAGAAGCGACAATGTGTTACACAGGAGACATTCACGATCCATTACGCACCAAATATGATTTAAATTATTATAAAAACTTAGCGAAAGAGCTGGAAGCATCAGGAGCTCACATTTTAGGAATTAAAGATATGGCGGGCTTATTAAAGCCGAATGCAGCATATGATTTAGTTTCAGCATTAAAAGAGACGGTGTCGATTCCAATTCATTTGCATACACACGATACTAGCGGAAATGGTATTTTAACGTATACGAAAGCGATTGAAGCAGGCGTTGACATTGTTGATGTAGCGGTGAGTTCTATGGCTGGTCAAACGTCACAACCGAGTGCGAATACTCTATACTATGCGTTAGGTGGAAATGAAAGACAACCAGATGTTAATATAGACTCATTAGAAAAACTATCTCATTATTGGGAAGATGTACGTAAATACTATGCGCCATTTGAAAGTGGTATGAACGCTCCTCACACAGAGGTGTATATGCACGAAATGCCAGGTGGACAGTATAGTAATCTTCAACAACAAGCGAAGGCGGTTGGTTTAGGAGATCGTTTTGATGAAGTTAAAGTAATGTACCGTCGTGTTAATGACATGTTTGGAGATATTGTAAAAGTAACACCGTCATCTAAAGTTGTTGGTGATATGGCATTATTTATGGTTCAAAATCATCTGACAGAACAAGATATTTTAGAGCGTGGACATTCTATGGACTTCCCGGGATCTGTTGTTGAAATGTTCTCTGGAGATTTAGGTCAACCATATGGTGGTTTCCCGAAAGAATTACAAAAAATTATTTTAAAAGGGAAAGAGCCATTAACAGTAAGACCAGGTGAATTATTAGAGCCAGTAGATTTCGATGCTTTAAAAGAAGAGTTATACCATAAACTTGGGCGAGAAGTAACGATTTTTGATGTAGTCGCATATGCATTGTATCCGAAAGTATTTATGGACTACGAAAAAGTTGCCGCACTTTATGGAAACGTATCTGTGCTTGATACACCGACATTCTTCTATGGTATGAGACTTGGTGAAGAAATTGATGTGGAAATCGAACAAGGTAAAACATTGATGGTTAAACTAGTATCAATTGGAGAACCGCAGCCAGATGGAAATCGTGTTCTTTACTTGGAATTTAACGGTCAACCACGTGAGATTGTTGTGAAAGATGAAAGTGTGAAAGCAACAGTTGCCCAACGTGTGAAAGGAAACCGTGAAAATCCAAATCACATTAGCGCAACGATGCCAGGAACTGTTGTTAAAGTAGTTGTAAAAGAAGGCGATGAAGTGAAAAAAGGCGATTCTATGGCAATTACAGAAGCAATGAAAATGGAAACGACGGTTCAAGCACCATTCAATGGTAAAGTGAAGAAAGTATATGTAAATGATGGTGATGCAATTCAAACGGGAGATTTACTCATTGAATTAGATCATTAAAATAAAGAAAAAGAGCTGTGCGAAAGCAGCTCTTTTTTTGTTGCAAATAATACCTTGCCGAATTGGCAAGGTATTAAAGTGTTACTTTATTTTATTTTGCTTAGAAGTCGATACGGCTTCTTTTGCATTGACTGTACTTCTTGTACCTAACATAGCTAAATAGCATAGTACTGCAAACAAGCAAGAAATGAAGAGTGAGTGTAATAATGCCATTGATAAACTAGCATTTGTATATACAACTAAAATTCCTACAATAGCTTGAAGTGTTACAAGGATAAATGAAATAATCCATCCCCAATATACTACACGCTGCTGTTTGTAATGACGAATAGCAATAATCATCACATATAGTATCCAAAAGAATATTAACATCGCTGCAACTCTATGTCCCATTTGAACCCACTCATGTAGTTGAGTTGGAATAGGTCTGTTTTTACTGCATAAAGGGAAGTCTGGACAGGCTAAGCTAGCTCGTTCGTGACGTACTAAAGCTCCTGTGTAGACAACGATATAACTGTAAATTGTTACACCATAAATATGAAATTTCATTTTTTTGTCCATAATAAGTGAACGTGCATCGAATTTCTGATCAATTTCAAAAATAAGACACGTTAACAAGATGACAGAAGCAAATGAAATTAAGGAAATACCAAAATGAATAGCTAGTACAGCAGGTATTTGTCCCCAAACAACTGCAGCTGCCCCCATTAATGCTTGTGCAACTAAAAATACGAAGGATAAAATTGCTAACGTCTTTGTTTCACGCACATGTTTATAATATTTCCAGGACAAGATACAAAGAAGAGTAACAAGGATACCTGCTGATCCCGATGTTAAGCGGTGACTCAGCTCAATAATAGTTTCCATTGATAAATTAGATGGAACAAATTCACCGTTACAAAGTGGCCATGATTTACCGCACCCTTGGCCTGAACCTGTTTTTGTAACTAAAGCGCCTCCTAGTAAAACTACTAATAAATCGAGACTTGTAATGACTGCTAACCATTTAATAAAGCGTTGCAATCTCTTTCACCATCTTTCTGCTATGAAGTTATTGCGAAATATTTTCATTCCATTATGTATAGAATAAAACGTGCTACAGTCCTATGATATATAAAAAATAATAAAATAGCAAAGAAATGAAGGGTGAGGACAACGTATACAGAATAAAGAAAAAAATGGGATTTTAAATACATATTTTAGGCGAAAATGAGGCTATTTTGAAAAGAAATGGGGAGAATACATGCTAAATATGACAAAATAGTTTATTATAGAAGATAACATCATGTTATGATAAGGATAGGTTAGAATAAAGTTTTTTATTATTCGACACAAAAAGTTCATGTTTTCTTCACAAATTGTTCGGGAAATATGATTTAATATATTGGAGTATGGGCGTAGATTAGTAGTAGAATGGGTTAACAATATTTCTACTGTAATAATATTGCTATATAGAAGCGAAATATTTCGCTTAGAAAGATGATAGGTTTAAGAGGGGGTTAAAGTGATGAACCATGCAACAAGTGAGCTGCATGATGAGTCAGCTGTTTCAAGTGTACCGGAAACAACTCGGTTACAAGATTTATCAGCGCTCGTTAAAATGGGGATTGTAAACTCAAATACACTTACTGTATTTACAGGATTTTGGTTGGCTTTACATTTTAATGGATTGAGTGTTATGGACCATCTGGATAAGCTATTTTTTACAATCGTTGGTTCTGCATTAATTATGGCAGGGGTATGTTGTTTAAATAACTACATTGACCGAGATATCGATCCATTAATGGAGAGAACAAAAAACCGTCCAACGGTAACAGGTAAATATAAACCTGGATTTGCACTTGCATTTGGACTTGTAATTTTACTTCTTGGCTTCGTATTTTTATTACTTACGACACCAATGGCAGTATTAATCGCATTTATTGGTGCCTTCACATATGTAGTTTTATATACATTATGGACGAAGAGAAAATATACGTTAAATACTGTTGTAGGTAGTATATCAGGAGCTGTTCCACCTTTAATTGGATGGGCGGCAATTGATCCATCTTTAGATCATCCAATAGCTTGGATGTTATTTTTAATTATGTTTATTTGGCAAATCCCACATTTCCTCGCGTTAGCGATGAAACGTGTTGATGAATATCGCAATGCAGGAATCCCAATGCTTCCTGTTGTACAGGGATTTAATATTACGAAACGTCAGATTATGATCTGGACAGTATGTTTATTACCACTACCATTTTATATGAGTGGGCTTGGAGTAACCTTCATGGTAATTGCAACATTGCTTAACATCGGATGGATCGTACTAGGGTTTTATGGCTTCCGTAAGCAAGATGACATCAAATGGTCCGTAAAAATGTTTGTTTACTCCCTGAATTACTTAACAATCTTATTTGTGTCAATGATTGTAGTTACATTCTTCTAAGACAACGACATGATTGGATTTCTTTACGTTGAGATTTACTTTACTTAACTATAAAGTACAATCTAATTCACAAAGAAAGTGGGGGTTGTTTGTATGAAGAAACAGTGGCGACTGCTTTCGTTCGTTTCACTGCTGGCTTTACTGTTAGGGGGATGCGGTAAAGCCTTTCAATCTACTTTAATTCCGCAAGGGGAAGTAGCAAAAATGCAATACGATTTGCTCTTGCTAGCGAGTGCAATCATGGTAGGAGTAGTACTTGTAGTTACTATTATTTTCTTATATGTAATTGTGCGTTTCCGACAAAAAAAGGGTGAGGAAGATTATATTCCAGAGCAAGTTGAAGGGAATCACAAACTAGAAATTATATGGACAGTTATTCCGATTATTCTTTTATTAATCTTGGCTGTTCCGACTGTTACATATACATTCAAACTTGCTGATGTAAGTGCGATGGAGAAAAAGAATATTGATAAAGATACTATCGTTGTTGATGTAACAGCGAATCTTTATTGGTGGGAATTTTCTTATAAATCAGAAAAAATAGTAACTTCTCAAGATTTAGTTATCCCCACAGGCAAGAAAGTGTATTTGAATTTGAAGGGTGCCGATATTAAACATTCGTTTTGGGTTCCATCTTTAGCTGGTAAAATGGATACAAATACAGATAATGTGAACAAAATGTGGTTAAAGGCAGATAAGTCGGGCACTTATAATGGTTTTTGTGCAGAATTTTGTGGCCCATCACATTCTTTAATGCAATTCAAAGTGAAAGCTCTGGATGAAAGCGAGTACAAAAAATGGCTTGCTGACATGAAGAAGATTGATGGGAAGAAAGAAGTAGCGTCTACAAAGGCGCAAGAAGGTCAAGACGTATTTAATAAAAGCTGTATTGGTTGTCATGCAGTGGGATCAAATGATAGTAGACCACCTTCTGCTCGTATCGCACCAAACTTAGCAAACTTTGCTGATCGCGATATGGTTGCCGGTATTGCCGAAAATAATGAAGCGAACTTAAAAAAATGGCTCAAAGATCCTGAAAATATGAAGCCAGGTAATAAAATGACTGGTAAATATGGTAACTTAACGGATGATCAAATTGATGCATTAAATGCATATTTACAAACGTTAAAGATTGAAAAGTAAAGAGGGATCATTTGCGAAGGGGAGGTTGAAAACGTGAGTTCTGTAGCAAAAAAACAGGGGATGGGTGCTGTCATATGGGATTATTTAACGACAGTAGACCATAAAAAGATTGCCATTCTCTATTTAATTGCAGGTGGATTGTTTTTTGTAATAGGCGGAATAGAAGCGCTATTTATTCGCCTTCAGTTAGCGATTCCTAACAATGCTTTTCTAGTTGGGGATGCTTATAACCAAGTATTAACGATGCACGGTACAACAATGATTTTCCTCGCAGCTATGCCACTCGTGTTTGCATTTATGAACGCCGCAGTACCACTTCAAATTGGAGCACGTGATGTGGCGTTCCCGTTTTTGAATTCACTTGGATTTTGGTTATTTTTCTTTGGTGGAGTATTTTTAAATTTAAGTTGGTTTTTAGGGGGAGCACCTGATGCAGGTTGGACATCGTATGCATCTTTAGCTTTATCCTCCAAAGGACATGGTGTTGATTTTTATGTACTCGGCTTGCAAATATCAGGTATTGGTACATTGATTGGAGGTATTAACTTCCTTGTTACAATTATTAATATGCGTGCGCCAGGAATGACATATATGCGCATGCCGATGTTTACATGGACAACATTTGTAACATCTTCACTTATATTATTTGCATTTCCACCGTTAACTGTAGGATTAGGGCTTCTAATGTTAGATCGTTTATTTGGCACAAGTTTCTTTAATCCAGCATTAGGTGGGAACACAATTATATGGGAGCATTTATTCTGGATCTTCGGTCATCCAGAAGTATACATTCTTATACTCCCAGCTTTCGGAATATTCTCAGAAATCTTCGCTACATTTTCGAAAAAACGATTATTCGGTTATTCATCGATGGTGTTCGCGACTGTATTAATTGGATTTTTAGGCTTTATGGTATGGGCGCATCATATGTTTACCGTTGGTCTTGGTCCTGTTGCAAATGCTATCTTCTCAGTTGCAACAATGGCGATTGCAGTTCCGACAGGTATCAAAATCTTTAACTGGCTCTTTACAATGTGGGGTGGAAGTATTCGGTTTACGACACCAATGATGTGGGCGGTAGCTTTTATTCCATCATTCGTTATGGGTGGAGTTACAGGAGTTATGCTTGCGTCGGCACCAGCTGATTATCAATTCCATGATAATTATTTCGTAGTAGCACACTTCCATTATGTAATTGTCGGCGGTGTTGTATTTGGTTTACTTGCAGGTGCACACTATTATTGGCCGCTTATGTTTAATAAAATATTAAATGAAACGTTAGGAAAGATAACATTTTGGTTATTCTTTATTGGTTTCCATTTAACGTTCTTTATCCAACATTTCCTTGGTTTAATCGGTATGCCGCGTCGTTACTACACATATTTAGAGGGGCAAGGATTAGAGGTTGGAAATATGATTAGTTCAATTGGAGCAGTTTTCATGGCCCTTGGAACGATTGTTCTTTTGTTCAATGTTATAAAAACAACAGTATCAAAAGAAAAAGCTGGTCGTGATCCATGGAATGCGCGTACATTAGAGTGGACAATGCCAGCGCCTACACCAGAATACAATTTCAAACAATTACCATTTGTTCGTGGGTTAGATCCGTTTTGGATTGAAAAACGCGAAGGTAAAAAAGAGATGACAGCGGCGGAACCAGTCGGTGATATTCATATGCCGAATGCTTCATTTTCACCGTTTATCATTTCTCTAGGTCTATTTATAGCCGCTTTTGGTGCGATGTATATGCAAGGCGGCAAAGATAAGTTTTGGTTATTAGTAGCAATTATAGGTTTGATCATTACATTCGGTACAATGTTCCTTCGCTCAGTAATCGATGATCATGGATATCATATTCATAAGGAAGATTTAGAAGATAAGGGGGGCAAGGCATAATGCATGTAGATGAAAAATTAACGAATGAAACATTTCCAGCAGAGCCTGAAAAAGCAACCCTTGAGGGGAAAAATAAGTTTGTCGGTTTTTGGTTATTTCTTGGAGGCGAGACAGTGTTGTTCGCTTCCTTATTTGGCACATATTTAGCGTTAAAGAATTCTACAAATGGTGGACCAACATCTCAAGAAATGTTTCAAATGCCGCTCGTTTTCATCATGACGATGTTGTTGTTGACAAGTAGTTTAACGAGTGTATATGCAATGTATCATATGAAAAATTTCAATTTTAAGAAAATGCAACTGTGGCTACTTATAACAGTGTTGCTTGGCTTAGGATTTTTGGGGTTTGAAATCTATGAGTTTTATCATTATACACATGAATTTAAGCATACTATGAGAAGTAGTGCATTTGGTTCTGCATTTTATGCTCTTGTTGGTACGCATGGGCTCCACGTATTGTTTGGATTGTGTTGGATTTCGACATTAATCTTTAGAAATGCGAAGCGAGGCTTAAATTTATACAATGCACCAAAGTTTTACGTTGCATCAATTTATTGGCACTTTATAGATGTAGTTTGGGTGTTTATTTTCACTGTAGTATATTTGATGGGAATGGTGGGATAAACAATGGCAATTAAGCAAACGAATAATCCTAAGGTTGATCTTGTTTATCGGAAAAGAAAAAGTGCAGAGGAAATGAAGCACCAAGTTATTACGTTTGCACTAATGATCTTTTTAACATTTGTTGCATTTGCAGCGGTAGCATATCCGAAAACATTTAGTCCAATTTTTTCGGTACCATTTATTTTATTGTTGGCAGTTGTTCAAGTTGTATTTCAATTATATTATTTCATGCATATGAGTCATAAAGGACATGAAGCGGCGAGTTTCTTCTTATACACTGGATTGTTAATAGGTTTATTAACGATTTTAGCCTTTATGACAATTGTGTGGATTTAAACAGTAGTAGTTGGAGGGCTCTGATTTATCATAGCCCTCTTTTCATATGAAAGATAAGAATTTTGAAAAGGTAGGTGTGAAAATGGAGAATTTATGGATATTTGGTTTTCAGGCTTTATGGAGTCCGATTTTTCTGTTATTTATGGCCTCGATTCTTATTAGTTATTTCTTAATTATTGGACCGTATAGAACACGATTTGAAAATGCGACGAAGGTAAGTAAAAAGCAGATTTTTTATTTTACGACCGGGATTGTTCTTTTGTATTTTGTAAAGGGAGGACCTATTGATTTAATTGGTCATATTATATTTAGTGCACATATGTTTGAGATGGCAGTAATGTACATTGCAGTTCCTCCATTATTATTGCTTGGTATACCTGTTTGGTTATATCGTTATATTACTTCTTTTAAGTTTGTTCAAATTGTACTAAAGGCTTTTGCTAAACCGCTTATTGCGTTGTTTGTATTTAATGGTCTGTTTTCCTTTTATCATTTGCCAATTGTTTTTGATACAGTAAAACAAAGTCAAATAGCACACCCCATTTGCCTCGCTATATTGTTTTTTACAGCAATGATGATGTGGTGGCCGATGTTAAATCCACTGCCGGAATATCAAACATTAAGTGATATAAAGAAACTTGGTTATATGTTTGCTAATGGTATTTTATTAACCCCAGCTTGTGCGTTAATAATTTTTGCGACTGAACCATTATTTGCAACATATACAGATCCGGCTGCTTGGATGAAGGCGATGGAGCTTTGTGTACCGGCTGGTACTTTATCAGATTTAAATATTACTGGACCAGAATTTTTACATTGGATACCAGTAGTGCAAGACCAACAAACAGGCGGTATCATTATGAAAATTGTCCAGGAAATAGTGTACGGCACGATTATCGGCTATGTGTTCTTTAGATGGGCACGTAGAGAGCGTGAAAAGGATAAGGAGCAATTACAGGAGCTACCACCGTATTTACAGACTAAGTAGAAAAAGCGTACGGGAGCCCATACGCTTTTTTCTTTTTTAGTTGTAGTGGACATTTAAAAAGATTGAATTTTCAATCTTTTTTGTTAACCTAGTGTAGGCATGTACTAAAAGTGGATATAAAACTTACTACTAGCTTTAATACGTAATATTTCCAGATGTAGTGCTAGTTTTTTAGAGAGTTACAAATTTATATTGTTTTCTTTAATAAACACAAACTATTTTAAGGGGGATTTTAAATGGGTAGTAGTGGAAGTATGGTAAAGCCGATTAGTGGTTTTTTAACAGCGTTAATTCAATATCCAGTACCGGTAGTGGAGTCGCGTGCAGACATTGATAAACAAATTAAACAGATCATAAAAACAATTCATTCAACTAAATCAGGCTATCCTGGATTAGAATTGATAGTATTTCCTGAATATAGTACACAAGGGCTCAATACAAAAAAATGGACTACAGAAGAGTTTTTATGTACAGTGCCTGGGCCAGAAACGGACTTATTTGCTGAGGCATGTAAAGAATCTGAAGTATATGGTGTTTTTTCTATAATGGAAAGAAATCCTGATGGTGGAGAACCGTATAATACAGCAATTATTATTGATCCACAAGGTGAAATGATTTTGAAGTATCGTAAGTTAAATCCTTGGGTGCCAGTCGAACCTTGGAAAGCTGGAGATTTAGGCTTACCTGTTTGTGATGGACCTGGAGGAAGTAAATTAGCTGTTTGTATTTGTCATGATGGCATGTTTCCTGAAGTAGCCCGTGAAGCGGCCTATAAAGGTGCAAATGTCTTGATTCGTATTTCTGGATATAGTACACAAGTTAGTGAACAATGGATGTTAACCAATCGTTCAAATGCATGGCAAAATTTAATGTATACATTGTCAGTGAACTTAGCGGGTTATGATGGTGTATTTTATTACTTTGGTGAAGGACAAGTATGTAATTTTGATGGGACTACTTTAGTGCAGGGACACCGAAACCCTTGGGAGATTGTTACTGCTGAAGTATATCCAGAGCTAGCAGATCAGGCTAGATTAGGATGGGGTCTAGAAAATAATATATATAATTTAGGTTCAAGGGGGTATGTCGCGACTCCTGGTGGGGTGAAAGAAAACCCGTATACGTTTGTAAAAGATTTAGCTGAAGGTAAATATAAAGTCCCTTGGGAAGATGAGATTAAAGTAAAAGATGGATCCATTTATGGGTATCCAGTCAAAAAGACGATTCATTCTTAGGAAAGATAAATAGAACAAGCGCATCATATTGATGCGCTTGTTCTATTTACTCAATAATTTGAAATTCTTTCAACTCTTTTTCAATATTTAGTAGGAGCTGTTCGCTTTTTTGAAGTACATTCGTTGGGAAAATCTCGTCATCACCATATTCAACGCCGTGAGGGTAATAATGTTTTCCTAATAAGGGTGGCAATAGTTTTACTTGAGCGTGTCTGCTGCCGATGTCACCTTCAACAGCAAAACCTTGTACGCGTAAATAATAAATATCCTTTAATATTTCAAATTTATAATCATATGTAACGCGTTCGTAATCCCATTGTCCAGCAAGTACAAAATGATTGTTTTCCATAATCTCAGTTAAAAGAGTTAAATCAATGACTGCACCATTAAATTTCGTATTTGTAAATTGCATAGAATACCTCCTTCTTTTTATGGTGTTTTATTATTTTTATAATAGTATGAATAGTAAGAAAGTGCAATTCATATTGAGAGAAAAGGGATAATCCAGACTTTTTTCGTGAAAATATGATATAGTGAAAAGAGTACGGTACACACAAAAAAAGGAAAGAAAAGGCTTTGTGTATATCTCAATTTTATGTTTTGTTCAGGAGGTATATCGTTTGAAGAAATTATTGCGTATCGTAATGATTACATTTTTAATTTTAGCTGTTGATTTATACGGGAAGTTACTCGTTTCACAATATATATTAACTCCATCGCACTCTAAGCAAGAAAATAAAATTGTGAAAAAGAAAAAGCAAGTAAATGAAGAATCCACAGACACTGTTTTAAATATGATTGGTGGGGATCCTGAGAATTTATTAGCAAAGTGGGGCGAACCGTCTCGAATAGAGCCGTCTGCTTATGGATATGAATGGTGGGTGTATAATCAAGATTTAACTCAGTATGTTCAATTTGGAGTTGCTGAACGTAAAGTTGTAACGGCGTATGTTGCTGGTGATCAAGTCAAGGTAGCTCCCTATTATATAAATGAAAAGTATGAAGAGGTATATAAAAAGAATCCGCTTTCACATGAGATTTCATTAAAAAGAGGAAAGAATAGTTATCAATTTGAGTTATCTGATACGGAAATAATGGAACAACCACTAATCCCTGTAGAAGATGGGTGGGCACAATTATATTTTGATCACTTTACACATGAACTTGTTGGTGTTCGTTATATGGATGATGAAACGTTATTACGCCAAAGGCCGTATCAGCTTGTTTATTCAGGTGAATTAATAGCAGAACAGCCGTTGACGCCAGAAAAAATGAAGCAAGTAGAAAATGGAAATATGCAACAAATTCTCGACTTAACAAATATTATTCGAAGTCGTCATCAATTACCGTTGTTAACATGGGATCAACAAACTGCAGATGTTGCATTTGGCCATAGTAAAGATATGAAGGATAATAATTATTTTTCACACGATTCTCCTACCTTTGGTACATTAGGAGATCGTTTGCAACGTGGGCAAGTGGCTTTTCAACTTGCTGGTGAGAATATAGCCGCGCAACATAGTGATGGAATTGCAGCTGTACAAGGCTGGTTAAATAGTGAGGGTCACAGAAAGAATTTATTAAATGAACAATTTACTGGATTAGGTGTTGGGGTATATGATAAATTTTATACTCAAAACTTTATCCGAAAATAAAAAGGTGCATGAATCGTCTAAAAATAGGCGAACCATGTGCCTTTTTTTTCTTACAATATAGTAGATATACATGAAGAGGTGAGTAGTATGCCAACAACAAAAGGACCGTTACATCCATCGGTTCAACAGTTTAAAGAGTTTGTAAACCATCACCCTAAAATGGTTCATGAGGTTAGAAGTGGTCAAAAAACTTGGCAGCAATTTTATGAAGAATGGTACCTACTTGGTGAAGAAGATCAAATATGGGCAGCGTATAGACCTGATGGAGCACCTGCTTTTTCTTCAGTAAAAGAAAATAAAGAAGAAAAAGAAAATCGAACTGAGGAGGAAAAAACTGCTGATGTGATGGGGCAAATGCTTTCTTTCTTTAAAAAGCTAGACGTAGAACAAATGCAACACCATTTAGCAAATGTAACGAGTGCGATTGGTAGTGTGCAGCAAGTTATCCAACAATTTCAAGGGAACCGCACGCAGCAAGAACAAAATACTTCTGAAAATAATCCATTTTTCTTTCAAAAGGATTAGGGGGAAAGAGGATGAGAGCAGAGCTTATGGAGTTTATAAAGGCTGATGAGGATTTAGCTCGTTATATTCGGGAACAGCCATACTGGTACCGGAAATTAACACGTAATCCAGAAGAAAAAGAGGCTTTTGAGTTAGCTGCCATGCAACATTTCAAAAAAACGATACCAGATAAAGTAGAAAAATTTCAAAATCAATTGGCGGTTGCCTCAATTATGATTGATATGTTCCAGTATATGAAGCAGCAAAATGCGACGTAAAATTGGAAGGGAAAACTATGTCCGTTATGCAAAACTTTTGTTACAATAGAATCGGATTATTAAAAAAGGAGTTGCAGCATGACGGAAATTTGTTTAGTACGACATGGACAAACTGATTGGAATTTTCAAGAGATTATTCAAGGGCGCGAAGATATTCCGCTCAACGAAGTTGGGAAAAAGCAAGCGAGTCAAAGTGCAGCTGCCTTGCAAGCGGAATCGTGGGATATAATTATAAGTAGCCCGTTAATTAGAGCGCAAGAAACGGCTAAGGAAATTGCTGGGGCTATTGGATTGCAATCTATTTTATTAGATGAACGATTTATGGAACGTAATTTTGGGGAAGCTTCTGGGAAACCAGTTGCAGCTGTTAGGGAGTTAATTGCAGAAGGTAATGTAGAAGGAATGGAGCAGGATGAAGAGATTGTAGAGCGCTGTTATACCGCATTACAAGAGGTTGCAGCAACACATGGAGATAAACGTATTATCATTGTTGCGCATTCACATGCAATAAAAGCGATTTTACACGCAATTGCGCCAGATGAAATTACATTTAAAACGCCATTAAAAAATGCATGTATTAGCTACGTGAAAGAAAATGGTGGGAAATGGGATGTTCTTAAATATAATATTGCGGAGCATATTATTGTATAAAAGTACAAGGGAATTGTATGGAAATGAGTTAGAATCATATCTTTCTTTTAGGTGAGACACTTCAATTAGTAGTTCTGTGCCAAATGTGTTATGATGAATACTTGGAGGTGTCTCTCATGATTGTAGCGACGCTGGAAAGCGTATTGATTTTAGATAAGGCAGAGCAGCTTGCAAAAGCGATTATCTGTTCAGATATAGCAGAAGATTATCGTAAGTATTATAAGGATTTGCAAGAAGATATGGAAGTCCAGACGTTAATTCAGCAATTTACAGCGATGAAAGAGCGATATGAAGAAGTGCAACGTTTTGGTAAATATCATCCTGACTATACTTTCGTTTCGACGAAAATGAGGGAATTAAAGCGTTCTGTAGATTTGCATGATAAGGTTGCAGCCTTTAAAAGAGCAGAAACTGATTTACAAAAGTTATTAGATGAAGTTAGTGTAGCAATTGGTTCTGAGGTGTCATCTTCCATTAAAGTTCCAACAGGAAATCCATTTTTTGATGTGGGTGGCTGTGGCGGTGGCTGTGGTACCGGAGGCGGTTGTGGTTGTAAAAAAACGGGGTAATTTACCCTGTTTTTTAGAATATAGAAGAAAACGTATACAGAGTTTGTCCTATAATGTCATAAATTTCTGATTGGTTTTCATAAAATATAAGAATATAAGTTTTTAAAAAGGAGAAGATGGAGAAGATTATGTTCGGGCAACGACAAAGTATGATTGTTTATTTACATTCATTGAAACATGCCAAGATTTTAAGGAAATATGGTAACATTCATTACATATCAAAACGATTGAAATATGCCGTTGTATATTGTGATATGGAACAAATTGAGCATATGATGCAAAAATTGAATAAACTTCCTTTTGTAAAAAAAGTAGAACAGTCGTATCGCCCGTTTTTAAAAACGGAATTCGAAAATTCGCGTCCTGACCGGGCAAAAGAATACGATTATAGCTAAGTAAAAAAATCCCCCGCTAAATTCAGTTGGGGATTTTTTTATTTGAAATAACGTGTTATCTCATTGGAGGAATGAAATTGTTCATTCGTAAAATACCAATCAGATGATTAAAAAATAGTTCTTTTTCAGGGAAAGTTGTTGATGGTTTTACAGTAAAGGGTGTAACTTTTTTTCCTATTTGTTCTGCCATTTCTTCAAATAAAACGACACGTTTGCTTTTTTTATTTTCAAGTATAGGAATGCCTTCACGACATATGTATAATGGCTGGAAATCGCCAGTAGTTGTCGGTTTTAGTATTACAACAAGTGAACACACTTTTTTTTCGTTTTTTACAGTTTCAAATTGTAACATATGTGTTACACGTTCTTGGTTTGTTTTGGCAATTTCAAGTAATTCATATAAGTCAGAGTAGCCTTCTCCGAGTTCTATAAAGCGTTGAATCATATTTTTTCCTCCTCTTTCTTTTACTGTACCATCTCACTTTTTAAATGAAAAGTAGACAAAGAAAAAAACCCTGCAAAGCAGGGCCCTTCTAATACTAGTATGTACTAGTAAGAAGGCAAAGGGAGAGGAGAAACCGGAGGAAGAACTTATGGGGAAACGTAAGTCTTCTCCGCGGTTGGCAACAACATCGAAGGTGATGTTGTTATATTTATTTATGTCCAATCTAAATGAAGATATACATAATGAAATTAAAATTTATGTTTGGCTTTTTATTTTTCTTTTTTTTATTTTATGATAGGATAAAAAAGGTAAAGTAGAGCTGATGTACATAAAGGGTTCTTGTTCGCAAATAGTGAGATGAATATGTAAGAAATAGCGAACGGTTATTTTAACTAAAGTTCTCTATTGGTTAAGTAACGAATTAGTGAAGAATTGTATGGTTTGGTAGCGGTTACTGAATTCAGATGGATTTGCTGTAATCGCTCGATAGATTGAAATAAAGGTAGTGACAACAGATGAGAGTAGTTTCAGGAAAATGTAAAGGGCACCCACTTAAAGCGGTACCTGGTAATACAACACGGCCAACGACAGATAAAGTGAAAGAATCTATTTTTAATATGATAGGTCCTTATTATGATGGTGGTATCGCTCTTGATTTATTTGGTGGTAGCGGTGGCCTTGGAATTGAGGCCATAAGTAGAGGGATTGATAAAGCGATTTTTGTTGACCGAGATAGTAAAGCGATAAAAGTAATTCATCAAAATTTAGAAAGCTGTAGAATACATGAACAAGCTGAAGTGTATCGAAATGATGCAGAGCGTGCGGTAAAGGCGCTTATAAAGCGTGAAATATCATTCGATCTTATACTAATAGACCCTCCATATAAAGATCAAAGAATTGTATCTCTAATTAGTGTGATGGATCAACATGGATTGTTAAATGAAGATGGATTAATTATGGCAGAACATGGCGATGACGTAGTTTTACCTGATTCTATAGGAGAACTTGTAAAAGTGAGAGCAGAAAATTATGGGATTACAGCAATTTCGATTTATAAGTATGAAGGTGAGGGGACAGAATGACAAGTATAGCTATTTCTTCAGGAAGTTTTGATCCAATTACCCTTGGACATTTGGATATTATTAAAAGGGGAGCAAAAGTATTTGATGAAGTGTATGTAGTTGTATTAAACAATTCATCAAAAAAACCATTTTTTTCAGTAGAAGAGCGCTTAGAGTTAATTAAAGAGGCAACAAAGGACATCCCGAATGTAAAAGTTGATTCACATAGTGGATTATTAGTGGAATATGCAAAAATGCGTAATGCAAATGCGATTTTACGCGGGTTACGAGCGGTTTCTGATTTTGAATATGAGATGCAAATTACTTCTATGAATCGAAAATTAGATGAAAATATCGAAACCTTTTTTATTATGACAAACAATCAATACTCATTTTTAAGCTCGAGTATTGTGAAAGAAGTTGCAAGATATGGTGGAAGTGTAGTAGACCTTGTTCCTCCAGTTGTAGAGCGTGCTTTAAAAGAAAAGTTTCAAACCCCGTTAAAGTGAACGGGGTTTTTCTTTATCCCTCTATTTGCGGACAGTAAGACTCACACCTCAAAATTCGGCTGAAGCAATGAATTTAGGTGGGAGTCGGGCTGCCCGTAAAAGCCCGATTGGTGAAGGTTAATAAAATCTGTAGGGGATGAACAAAACCTCCACGGATTAAAGTTTCACTTTATTAATGCGTAAAAACAGTAAGATAACATATAAATATAAACAAAATAAAGTGAAGATAGGTCCGTAGTGTATAAACGATGTCCAAACATCATTAAGTGCAGAAGAATGATTCAATAAAAATACGGGAATATCTTCTTGTGTAGGTGAGAAAGAATGAACTTTTTCATAAAATGGTCCCCAAAATATAAAAGTGAGAATAGGAGCGAAAATACTTTGGATAATTCGCGCTAAAAAATATGGTTTAAAACGGATGTCTGTCTCCGCTAATATGCTTGCTACTTGAGCCTGAATAGAAAGACCGCTAAATGCTAATATGAAGCTTGTTACCATCGCTTGTTGAAGAAGTGTGGTTTCATTTATTTGACTAATCATTTGGCTTCCAAGTGTCATTTCAAAAATACCAGATAGTATCGGAATGCTAAATTCGGATGTTAGTTGGAAGAATGATAAAATATGTTGCATAATAAAAGAAAGCGCTTCTGTAATTTGGAAAACAGTAATCATTTTATTTAAAACAGAGAATAAAATAATAAACCCACCAATCATGAGTAATGTTTGAATAGAAGAAACGATAGCGTCTCCGAGTAGTTTTCCGATTGGTCTTTTTTCTTGCATACGCGTTTGGTGGAGGACTGAGAAAGGGTTTTGAAAGGGACGTTTTTGGATAGTATGTTTGTCTTTTATGTAGGTATCGTTATTGCCGTAAAAACGCATAATTAATCCGACGGCAAAGTTACTTATATAATGTGCAGCTGCTAATACAAACCCTAATTTCGGATTATTGAAAAAACCGATAGAAACAGCTCCGAAAATAAAAAGTGGATTAGAAGAATTTGTGAAAGATACGAGTCGTTCTGCTTCAATTTGTGTTAGTTGATTGCTTTTGCGTAGTCTAGCGCTTAATTTGGCGCCAGCAGGGAATCCTGAAGCCATTCCCATTGCCCAAACAAACCCGCCTACCCCTGGAACACGAAAAAGTGGCCGCATTAGCGGCTCTAATATAACACCGATAAATTTTACAACACCAATACTGATTAGAAGTTCCGCAATGATGAAAAACGGTAGTAGTGAAGGGAATACAACTTCCCACCATATATTTAACCCGCGAATTGAAGCTTGCAAGGCAGCTTGGGGGTGGAGTACAAGAGAAAAGGTTAAAAATAACATTGATATGGTAAGAAAAGCAGTTTTCCATTTTTCGTACATGTAAGAAAATCCCCCTTTGTCCCAAAAACGTTCATTTCAGTATACGTGGATATGTGGTGAATTTAGACCATAAGTATGAAAAAGGAATGAAAAAAATTAAAGGGTGAGAAAAATGAAGGAACCAAAAATTGGTTTAGCGCTTGGATCTGGAGGTGCGAAAGGTTTTGCTCACATTGGGGTAATAAAAGTGTTAAGGGAAGCTGGCATCCCTATTCATATGATAGCAGGTAGTAGTATAGGAGCGTTAATAGGCACATTTTATGCAGCGAGTTGTAACGTTGAAAGGCTGTATAAATTGGCAGCTGTTTTTAAAAGGAAATATTATTTAGATTTTACAGTTCCTAAAATGGGATTTATTGCTGGAAAACGTATTAAAGATATGATTAAAATGTTTACATATAATAAAAAATTAGAAGAGTTAGATATCCCAACGGCTGTTGTGGCTACTGACATTTTGAAGGGGGAAAAAGTTGTCTTTACAAGTGGCCCGATAGCAGAGGCGGTTCGAGCTAGTATATCTGTACCGGGGGTGTTTGTTCCAGAAAAAATAGATGGCCGCTTATTAGTGGATGGAGGAGTAATCGATCGTATTCCAGTATCAGTTGTAAAAGATTTAGGTGCTGATATTGTTATTGCTGTTGATGTATCTCCGATTAAGGTGAATGGAGAGGTTACATCTATTTATGATGTGATTATGCAAAGTATTGAAATTATGCAACATGAACTTGTAATGAACCGGCAAATAGCATCAGATTTAATGATGCGACCAGCTGTTGAACAATTTAGTTCGCGTGCTTTTACACATATTGAAGACATTATAAGGGTCGGAGAAGTGGAAGCAGAAAAACACATTTCAAACATTTATTTACTAATTGAGCAGTGGAAGGAGAAACATAATGTTTAAGCGTTTTCGGTTTATATATGCAATTTTAATAGGTGTTATATTGGCGATGTTACTTGTTTATGTACGTTTGCCATATTATGTGACAAAACCAGGTATGGCGGCGAAATTAGCGCCATACGTTCAAGTAGATGGTGGAACGAAAGAGTCTGGTGATTTCATGCTTGTCACTGTCTCGATGGGACCGGCCAATGTGGTGAATTTAATAGCCGCGCAGTTTAATAAATATACACATATTTCGAAAGCGGAAGAAATATTACAAAGAGGCGAGAGTGATGAAGAATATCAATTTCGCCAAAATTATGCAATGAAAGATTCGCAAAATGCAGCAATCTATAATGCTTATAAACGTGCAAATCGTTCTGTTTCTTTTGAAAATAAAGGTGTACTAGTTGCAGGTGTAGCAAAGGGTATGCCGTCAGAAGGAAAGCTGAAGCTTGGGGATGTTATTATAGCTGTCGATGGAAAAATATTTGACAAGACGGAACAATTTATTGAGTATATGACAGGGAAAAAAGAAGGGGATACAGTAAATATTGAATATAAGCGAGGGGGAAAACAGTTTAAAGAAAATTTAAATGTAAAGACAATTCCTAACGGAAATGGACGCGTTGGTATAGGGGTCTCTATTGTTACGGAAAGAGAATTAGTAGTGGACCCGAAAGTGAAAATTGATTCCCATGAAATAGGGGGGCCATCAGCAGGTTTAATGTTCACATTAGAAATTTATAATCAGCTTGTGGAAGAGGATTTAACGAAAGGACATGAAATAGCTGGAACAGGTACAATCAATGAACAAGGAGAAGTTGGTCCAATTGGTGGCATTCAGCAAAAAGTGGTAGCTGCTAGTGATGCGGGTGCTGAGGTATTCTTTGCGCCGAATGAAAAAGGTGCGGAGAAATCAAATTATAAAGATGCGCTTGAGGCTGCAAAAGATATTAAAACAAAGATGAAAATTGTACCAGTGGATACATTGGATGATGCGTTGAAGTATTTGGAAAAAATGGGCGAAAAAAAGTAAACCTCTCTGAAAAAGAGAGGTTTTTTTATAAGAATCTTGTTGTTGTTTCGTCGTAACGAATTGGATGATGCGTTGCGTCTTGCTTTAGCGATTGTGTCCGTATCGGTTCTTTCATTATGGAGAAATATACAGCATTTGCTTTTCGTTCTATGTCTAAAGTAGGGTGTTTGAATGTTTTTGTATGGGTAAGGATTGGGAGATCTATTTTTTTCTTATTTTTAGAAAGGTAAGTTTGTCCTTTTTGTGACATACCGAGTAGACGGATATACGGTGCGTATTGCTCTATATTTGCATTGTATATTTCTTCCTTCGTTGTATTTGTTAAAATATGTGTACAAGCTCTTTGTAATCTAGTCCATGTATAACGTTTTGTTTTTAATGCTTCCATGAATGAATGGAACGATGAACTGTCCTGTATTTTTGATAAAATACGATGCTCTAAACCTTCTTCCATTTCATATATATGTTGTAAGTCTTGAGAAGACATGGTCATGAGTTTGTATTTGAAAAACGAAAAGTAATTTTCCCAGTTATGTAACACACCGTAGTTTTGCTTGTAATTTTCTAAAAGAGAAGCAGACGTTTTCGGGATAAAAGGCTCAATAGTTGAAAATGAACTGTTTTCGCTAAATAGTTGCTTACGAATACTTGTTGCGCTTGCAATATGTTTATTATGAAATGTTTCATCATGATAATGAGAGGCGAATCTTTTTATAGTTTGTACTTGCATGGCACTATTTTGTGAGAGAATTGCCTTGATGTATTGTAAGCCTAAAATGTTATTTGGTTGTGACATATCTACGTTTTTTTCGGGTGGTAAGATGCGTAGAAAGGCTTCAGATGTTGCTTTTGCGTAACTATTCCCCTCGTTCATAAATTGTTTTACAAGACGATTAAAAGTCTCTTCTTCATTTTTTTGTACAGAAATGGTATTATAAAAATTTTCAGTTTGCCCATCTTCACTACCGAAACAAATTTCAGAAACACGAAGGGCGTTTAAAATGGAAATTGCGCCATTTGCGAATGTTTCAGCCTTTTGTGTTGCAAATGCATAAGGAAGCTCTACAACAAGGTCTACGCCGCTTGCTAAGGCCATTTTGGTACGATACCATTTGGAGGTGAGTGCAGGCTCACCACGCTGTAAAAAAGGACCGCTCATAACGGCAATAATAATATCAGACTGTGTTAACTTTTTTGTTTGTTGCACATGATAAGCATGACCGTTATGAAAAGGGTTATATTCAACAACAATACCACTGGCTTTTATGGTAATCTCTCCTTTCGATGTAGCATCTTTTTGGAAAACGTGATAATCTATATATTATTTCCTATGATGACTTCATTATAGTGTAAAGAAAAAACATTGACAAATATAAAATGGCTAGCTATAATTTTGTTTGTTGCCTTGAGGTGATATGATATGAAATGGTCCATCCATCAATTGAATAAATTGAGAAATAAAGGATTGACATTGGATGAGATGGTAGATGTAAGTGAGCTAAAAGAGGTCGAGAAAGATATTCGTGAAATTAATCCTGTTCATGTAACAGGAAGAGTTGATTTTGGCTCCGGTAAGTTTACGTTTCATCTACATATAACTGGAAGCATGGTTTTACCATGTTCTCGCTCTTTAGTAGATGTGACATTACCATTTGACATTAAAACAACTGAGGTGTTCCAAACTTCTGAAGAGGAGTTTGAAACAGAAACTGAAATTCATTGTTTAGAAGGAGAAGTACTTGACTTACTGCCCGTAATCAAGGAAAATATACTTTTGGAGATTCCAATGCAAATTTTCAGTGATGATGTTTCTGGTGGAGCACCGACGCAAGGTCAAGACTGGCAAGTGATTTCGGAAGAAAACAAAGAAAAGCCTGTTGATCCAAGATTGGCAGGACTTGCAAAGTTTTTTGACAAATAATCGGAAGACTGGTTCAGGCCTTCATATGAAAATAACTATTTCTTTTAAGGAGGTGGGAAGAATGGCTGTACCTTTTAGAAGAACTTCTAAAACAGTAAAAAGAAAGCGTCGTACGCATTTCAAATTATCAGTACCTGGTATGGTAGAGTGCCCAAGCTGTGGTGAAGCGAAATTAGCTCACCGTGTATGTAAAGCATGCGGTACTTACAAAGGTAAAGAAGTAATCAGCAAGTAATTGCAAAAAATAAACGTAGAAGATATCTTCTACGTTTATTTTTTTTGTCTTATTCTTTATTTGTTGTATTCTATCTTTTCTAGTAACTGCATATGCTTAATAAAAAATGCATAGGGAGGACTAGAGAGATGGCGACAACAAGACAAGATGCTTGGACTGATGATGAAGATTTGCTTCTGGCAGAAGTAGTACTCCGGCATATTCGTGAAGGTGGAACGCAACTTTCCGCTTTTAAGGAGGTGGGAAGACATTTATCTCGTACACCTGCAGCGTGTGGATTTAGGTGGAATTCTTACGTTAGAAAGCAGCACAGAGAACGTATTGAAGAAGCGAAACAACTGCGTAAAGTGGAAAATTATGAAGTGAAAGAGACAAAGATAGTGGAGGCGCCTACGTCTCTTACATTAAATGATGTCATTGATTTCTTACAAAGTTATAAAAACGAAAAAGATTCAACTGTGTTGCAGCAACAAATTGAATCATTACAAACCGAAAGAGCGCGTCTTCTGGAGCGATTATCAGTATATGAGGAAGAGTATAGAACATTACTTGATTATATTGATCAAAAAAGAAGTGTAATGGTATTAGAGGGAAAAGAAAGAGATGTTGTTCGTACGAATGAAAAATTGGAGAAGTTAAAGAAATAAAAAAACAGCTGCATGACAGCTGTTTTTTTATTTCTTAAGCAGATTCTTCGTTTGTAACCGCATTCAAATTTGTTTCTGGTTGCCAAATGTAAAATTCACCATCGGTTACTGATACTTTTTGGAAATTTAATTTATCCCAAAAACCTGCTGATTGGACACGTGCTATCGTTTTAATCGGGAATTGTAGTTGCTTCGCGTAATTAACGAGCATTTGTCCAAATCCTTGTTTTTGAAAAGTTGGTAACACCTCGAGTTTATAGAGTTCTATATAAGGACCAGTGATTTCGAAATTTTCTCCACCGTTCCTTTTCATATATAGACTCATACGCGCGATTAGTGATCCTCCATAGTAAATACCATAAAATGGAGATTCGCTATCATTTTCAATAATATTTGCCTGTAATTCTTCAAGCATGGATAACTCTAAAGCTCCGCAGCCTTTAAACTTTTTAAATTCATCTAACGTTTTATAATTGATGAGCAAACGCTCAACTTTTGGGAATATCATGACATCACATCCCTTTCTTATCTTGTTGAATGCAGAAAAGTATAAATATTTATAATAATAGTATAACTCATTTTTTAATTTTTATGAAGAAGATAGAATATTTCTTTCATTATTTTTTTGAGGATTTGCTAAACTAAGAGTAGAACTATGTATATAAGTAGTATATACATAGTGAAAGAAGAGGTTGCATTAGTTACAAGATAATTGAATCCTCAACTATGTTATTGTAATTTAGTAAGATGTAAAGGGGGGGGGACAAGGAAACTTATGTAAATTACTATTATGAGTTCCTTGTGTAAAGATGAAAATTGGAATTGTTGGACCGGGGGCTATTGGTCTCCTATATGCATTTTATTTACAAAAAAGCAATCAAGATGTTACGTTGTTTACAAGGACCGCTAAGCAAGCGGAGGAATTAAGCTTAACGGGTGTAACTTGTATTAGGAATGGAGAACGTGAAACAGTGTTTCCGTCTATTTTACCGATAGAAAGTATGCTGAATAAAAAGTTAGATTATACATTTATTGCTGTAAAGCAATATCACATAACTGACATATTACCTTTTATGCAGGGAGAATCGTCATTAATCTTTTTACAAAATGGAATGTCCCACCTTCATGTTATGGAAAAATTAAGGAATGAACGTATAGCGGTCGGGATTGTGGAGCATGGTGCAAAAAAAGAGGATGGACATACAGTTCATCATACTGGAATAGGTGTTACAAAATTTGGTGTAGTGCGCGGTCAATCTAGTTGTTTTAAAAAGGTATTTAATTGTTTTCCTTTTGATTATTTTCCGATTCAGATAGAAGATGATTGGAAGGGGATTATGCGCAATAAATTAGTAGTCAATGTGTGCATTAATCCATTGACGGCATTATTGCAGGTTCAAAATGGAGAGTTAATTTCAAATCCTTATTTTTATCAAATGATGGAGCAAGTATTTCAGGAAGTTGCATTCCTTCTTAAAGAAGAAGAGAAAGAAACGGTATGGCAACTGGTACGCCGGGTATGTGAAAGAACATCTCATAATACATCATCTATGTTAGCGGATGTAAGAGCGAATAGACCAACGGAAGTTAATGCAATTATTGGATATGTATTAGAAGAAGCTAAGGAACAACAACAATCAGTTCCGACACTACAATTTCTGTTCAAGGCAATAAAAGGAATGGAAGCATAAGTGTTATTCTTTGCTTTTACGTGAAACATTGACTACAATGTGGGTTGGTGAGAGAACAGGATACGAAAGGAAGAATTATATGGAGATAAAAGAAATCTCTGTTCCACTACAAGGAGTTGTAGCGGACTATATGAACGGTAAAAAAGAGATACAGTCATGTTTTGACTATATGTTAACAGAAGATGCTTTTAAACAGCGTATACATGATTTGCGCGAGAGAAAGTTTTTCCGTCAAGATTTAGTAACGCATTTATTAGAATATAATACACAATTACAAGCCGGAGAATTTACAATTCAAAATATAAAAGCGCTTGAAGATGAAAATACATATGTAGTTATAGCTGGACAACAAGCGGGGTTATTAACGGGACCGCTTTATACAGTGCATAAAATTATTTCAATTTTACAGCTTGCGAAAGAAAAAGAAGAGAGCTTAGGGGTTCGAGTTGTTCCTGTCTTTTGGATTGCTGGTGAAGACCATGACATGGATGAGATTAATCACACTTTCGTAACGAAAAATAAAAAAATAAAAAAGACTATTTTTCATGATCGTCATCCGAAAAAGGCGAGTGCTTCTGAGTCTGAGCTTTCTATTGAAGACTGTAGAAAATGGATTGAGGAGATTTTTAAAACATATCCAGAAACTAATTTTACAAAGGATGTATTACAATTTATTGATGATGCTTTGAATAAATCGAATACGTATGTAGATTTCTTTGCTTACCTTATTATGAAATTGTTCGCGAATTCTGGTTTAATTCTTGTAGATTCACATCATCCTGCATTAAGAAAATTAGAAGTGCCGTTCTTACAACAAATTATAAGTAAATATAAAGAAATTCAAGTAGGACTTCATAATCAACAGGAAGTAATTAAGGAACTAGGATTTAAACCGATTATTGAAACGAAGTCTAACGCGGTGCATATATTCATGGAAATTGATAATGAGCGAGTATTGCTTGAAGAGGATCAAGGGAAGTTTGTTGGAAAAGATGGAGTACATTCATTTTCTTATGAAGAATTGATGGAAGAGATGGAAAGAAGTCCAGAGCGTTTTAGTAATAACGTTGTCACACGCCCTCTTATGCAAGAGTATATGTTTCCTACGTTAGCGTTTATTGGCGGGCCAGGGGAGTTAGCTTATTGGAGTGAATTGCAACAAGTGTTCCATACAGTCGGTTTCCAAATGCCGCCTGTTGTTCCGCGTCTTACAGTTACTTATATGGAGCGAGATATTGCGACAGATTTATACGATTTAGATTTGCAAGAAAGTGATCCGTTTTTTAATAATGTAGATAAACTGCGTGAAAACTGGTTGTCTAATCAAATAGAGGAACCGATTGATGATTGTTTTATAGAGGCGAAAAAAGAAATCATTGATATTCATACATCATTACAGCAATTTGTGAAGAAAATAGACCCAGGATTAAGTGCGTTTGCAGGAAAAAATGAACTGAAAATTAATGAACAAATTGAACTATTAGAAAGAATGTTGAAAAGAAATGTTGAGAAGAAACATGAGGTTCAGTTAAATAAATTCCGCCGTATACAATTTGCGCTTCGTCCGTTAGGGGCACCGCAAGAACGCGTGTGGAATGTATGTTATTATTTAAATCAGTTTGGTCTTGATTTTGTTGACCGAGTAATGAAACAATCCTTTTCGTGGGATGGAAAACATCATGTAATAAAACTATAGAATCTTGCTCTTTGGAGCAGGATTTTATTTTTATTCTGTTGAATTAACTGTGAAGTGAATTTTTTCTGAATTGTCACTCTTATATTAATGTACGGAATCGCTATGGAGCAGATTTATATATATGACAAAATAGCACAAAATGTAAACGGATTATTATCTTTTTCGACAGGTTTTTGTTTAAATTCCCGCAAAAGATGATAAAATTTAGTATATAATAAAATAAAATAGCGATTTGTATAGTATGCTGCCTTTGTTGGCAAGTTAAATGAGTCGTTTTTTAGTAGCATTTCGTTCTCTAATAGTAAAATATGCGTTTAGAGGAAGAGATGCATTCAACATAACTAATTGGAAAAAGAGTAGGTGCAACAATGTTTAAACACGTAACAGTACTTTTAAAAGAAACAGTAGATGGCTTAGATATAAAGCCGGGTGGTACATATGTAGATTGTACACTGGGTGGAGGAGGACATAGTTCTTATTTATTATCTCAGCTAACTGATGGCGGAAAATTAATAGCGTTTGATCAAGATGAAATAGCGATTCAAAATGCGAAGGAAAAGTTTTCTTCTTATGGTGAACAATTTGTAACAGTGAAGAGCAATTTCCGTTATTTATCTGAAAAACTACATGAATTAGGTATCACAGAAGTAGACGGGATTTTATTCGATTTAGGTGTTTCATCCCCACAATTAGATACACCAGAGCGTGGTTTTAGTTACCATCATGATGCGCCGTTAGATATGCGGATGGATCAAGATGCCCCATTAACAGCATATGATGTTGTGAACAGCTGGTCATATGAACAACTCGTAAGAATTTTCTTCCAGTACGGTGAAGAGAAATTTTCAAAGCAAATCGCAAGGAAGATTGAAGCGTATCGCGAGAATAAAGCGATTGAAACGACAGGAGAGTTAGTGGAATTAATTAAAGAAGGTATTCCAGCTCCGGCCCGTAGAACAGGTGGACATCCTGCGAAGCGAGTATTCCAGGCGATTCGTATCGCTGTAAATGATGAATTAAAAGTATTTGAAGAAGCGTTGGAATCTGCAATTGAGATGGTCAAGCCTGGTGGAAGAGTTAGTGTTATAACATTCCATTCTTTAGAAGATCGTATTTGTAAAACGACGTTTAAGCGAAATAGTACAACACCGCAATTACCACCAGGACTACCGATAATCCCAGATGAATTTAAGCCGAAATTAAAACTTATTACAAGAAAACCGATTTTACCTTCTGATATTGAATTAGAAGAAAATAATCGAGCGCGTTCTGCGAAGTTGAGAATCGCTGAAAAAAGATAAAAAGGAGAGAGAGGTATGACTAATTTAGCTGTTAAGTACAAACAACAAGCGCAAGAAGAGGTACAAATTCAAACGCCACCACAGCAGATGGTTAAGCCAAAGGTAAAAGCGAAAATTACAAGAATCGAAAAGCTGTTGTATGTAGCGTTTATTGGCTTTTTAATATATGCCTGTGTAGCTTTTATTGGCAATAAAGCGGGTCTTTATCAAGTTAATGTAGAAGCAGCGACGATAGAAGAACAGATTGTGAAGCAACAAAAAGAAAATCAAGAATTGCAGGCTGAAGTGGAGAAGTTAAGTCGTTATGAACGTATTGCTGAAGTTGCAAAAAAACACGGGCTAGAAATTAATGCGAATAATGTGAAGGGCCTGAAGTAAGGCAAGTAGGTGTGAAGAAAAGATGAAGAGAAATATGACCAAATTTCATACCAATAAAGGAGCAGGTTATTTTATGATATTTTTCCTCCTGCTCTTTTTGCTGTTATTAGCCCGATTTTTTTACATACAAGTAACAGGAACAGTGGATGATCATGATTTAAAGAAACTTGCTGAGCAAAAACATAGTAAAAAAGGAGTTCTCGAAGCGAATCGAGGAACAATTTATGATCAAAATGGCCATGTGTTAGCGCAAGATGCAAATTCCTATAAAATTGTAGCGGAATTAAAAGGTGCTAAACCTGTTGAGAATAAAGAAGACACTGCAAAGAAAATCGCTGGAGTACTCGGAAAAGGCGAAGATCAGATTTTAGCCGCTTTAAATAAAGATAAAAGTCAAGTGGAATTTGGAGCGTTAGGCAAGGACTTGACGAAAGAACAGAAAGAACAAATAGAAGCATTGAAATTGCCGGGGATTTCTTTTATTACGGAAAATGCGAGAGTGTATCCAAATGGAGATTTCGCATCTTACGTCATAGGTCATGCGAAACCGGATGAACACGGAATCTCAGTAGGTCAATTTGGCTTAGAGAAGAGTTTGGACAAGTATTTAGGTGCCTCTAATGGTGAGGTAGCCTATACAGGCGATCGTAAAGGAGTATCTCTTGACGGTGGAAAAGTGAATGTAAAGGCACCTAAAAATGGAGATAACGTATATTTAACGCTTGATCAACGTATTCAAAGTTATTTAGAAGACGCAATGAAAGAAGCGAGTAAACATTATGATCCAAAAAGTTTAATAGGAATTGTTGCGGATCCGAAAACGGGAAAAATATTAGCGATGTCTAGTAAACCTAGTTACGATCCAAATCAACGTAATATTGATTATTATTTTAATGATGCAATTGCAAATGCATTTGAACCTGGATCAACAATGAAAATTTTCACATTAGCGGCAGCTATTAATGAAGGTGTGTATAAGGGACAAGACTTTTATCAGTCTGGTACATATCAAGTGGGTAATCGCAAAATAAAAGATCATAATGGCGGCGCTGGATGGGGCTCTATCACATTTGATGAAGGGGTAGAGCGTTCTTCAAACGTAGCGTTTGCGATTTTAGGCGATCAAAAACTTGGTCCAGAACGTTTCCGAAAATATATTCATAGTTTTGGATTAGACGAAAAAACGAATATTGATTTACCTGGTGAAGGGTCAAATACAATTTTATTTGATCAACAAATACAGCAAGTAACAACAGCGTTTGGACAAGGTTCTACAGTGACACCAATCCAACTCGTGCAAGCTGCAACAGCGATTGCGAATGATGGGAAAATGATGAAACCTTATACAATTGATAAAATTGTGGATCCAATAACAGGTAAAGTACAGTTAGAGCATAAACCAGAAGAAGTAGGAAAACCTGTTTCAAAAGAGACAGCAGCGCAAGTAAGGCAATTACTAGAACGTGTTGTTACATCACCGAAAGGAACAGGAACTGCATATAAAGTTGATGGGTATTCAGTCGGTGGTAAAACAGGTACAGCACAAATTCCTGACGGAAAAGGTGGCTATATGACAGGAAGAGAGAATTATATATTCTCATTCCTAGGTATGGCACCGATGGACGATCCGCAACTTGTTGTGTATTTGGCCGTTAAACAGCCGAAATTAAAAGATGATGAAAACGGGGCTCAACCTTTAGCTGATATCTTTAAATATGTAACGAAAAATAGTTTAGAGTATTTAAAGATTAAGCCAAATGAAGTAAAAGATCCGAAAAAATATGTGAAAGAGCAACAAACTGTCGTTCCAGATGTAACCGGAAAAACGATGGAAGAAGCGAAAAAAGCAATTGATAAAGCAAAACTTCGTCCAATCGTATTAGGTGAAGGGAAAGTGCAGCAACAAGTGCCAAAAGCGACTGAACAAACATTGAAGGGTGATCGAGTCTTCTTAGTAGGAGATAAGCCTACAATGCCAAATATACAGGGATGGGCACTGCGTGATGTTATGAATTTAGCAAAAACATTAAAGCTTAACTTAAAACCTTCTGGTACAGGGTATGTAACGGAACAAAGTGTGGCGGAAGGAACATTGTTACAACCTGGTACAGAATTAGGTGTAACACTCGTACCACCACTTGAGCCGCAGCAAGAAGCAGAAAAGCCATAATGGTAATAGGGAAGAAGTTCTAATTAAATAAGTACAAGCATATATTGGAACAAGCTAGGCGTAAGGGAGGCTTGTTCCAATATGCGTGTATCAAATGTAACAGTTAGAAAACGACTTATTTTTATACTTATATCGGGAATACTCGTTTTCACCATCATCGATATTCGTCTTGGATATGTGCAATTTTTTCTTGGGAATATGTTAACGGATCGTGCGAAAGATTCATGGAGTCGTAATATTACTTTTGAACCAGAGCGAGGGAAAATTTTAGATCGAAATGGTGTGGAGCTTGCTACGAATAAAAGTGCACCGACCGTCTTTGTTGTGCCGAGGCAAATTGAAAAACCAGCAGAGACTGCAGAGAAGTTAGCTGCAGTATTAGGTGTGGAAAAAGATGATATTTATAAGCGGATTACAAAAAAAGAGTCGATTGTAAGGCTTGATAAAGGCGGAAGGAAAATATCGCATGATAAAGCGAAAGAAGTACGAGGGTTAAGCTTAAAGGGTGTTTATATCGCAGAGGATTCTATCCGGTACTATCCATTTGGTAACTTTTTATCACACGTATTAGGATTTGCGGGCAGTGATAATCAAGGGCTTATGGGACTAGAGAAATATTATGACAAAGAGCTAAATGGTGATAAAGGTCATGTGCGATTTTTTGCAGATGCGAAAGGGCAGAGAATGCCTAACGTTGGTGATGATTTTAAAAAACCAGAAGCCGGCTTGAATTTAGGATTAACAATTGATTCACGCATTACAAGGATTATGGAAAGAGAAATGAATATTGCGGAATCGACGTATAATCCAGACGGTATGATAGCAATTGCGATGAATCCGAAAAATGGTGAAATTTTAGGTATGTCAAGTCGACCAAGTTTTGATCCAGCAGACTTTCAAAGTGTTTCTCCGGAAGTATATAACAGAAACTTACCTGTATGGAGTACGTATGAGCCTGGGTCAACATTTAAGATTATTACATTAGCCGCAGCCTTGAATGAAAATTTAGTAGACTTAGAGAAAGATACGTTTTATGATGATGGAGCAGCTGAAGTTGGTGGAGCTAGGTTGCGATGTTGGAAAGCTGGAGGTCATGGTAGCCAAACGTTTTTAGAGGTAGTTCAAAACTCTTGTAACCCGGGATTTATTGAACTCGGTGATCGTCTTGGTAAAGACCGATTGTTTAAATACATTCGCAATTTCGGATTTGGACAGAAGACCGGAATTGACTTGCAAGGTGAAGGTAGCGGGATTTTATTTAACTTAGATAAAGTTGGTCCAGTCGAGCAAGCAACGACTTCATTCGGGCAAGGTGTTTCGGTTACACCAATTCAACAAGTAGCGGCAGTAGCGGCTGCTGTAAATGGTGGAACTTTGTATCAACCATATATAGCGAAGGAATTTATTGACCCGAAGAATAATCAAGTTGTCAGCAAAAAAACGCCTGTTGCGAAAAGAAAAGTTATTTCCAAGGAAACTTCAGAGAAAGTTCGTTATGCATTAGAGAATGTTGTAGCGAAAGGGTCCGGTAAAGGTGCTTATATTGATGGATATCGTGTAGGTGGAAAAACCGGAACTGCTCAAAAGGTGAAAGATGGAAAATATTTAGATAATAACTATATTGTATCTTTTATCGGTTTTGCTCCAGCAGATGATCCACAAATTGTTGTTTACGTTGCTGTTGATAATCCGAAAGGAGTCACTCAATTTGGTGGAGTTGTTGCGGCTCCAATTGTTGGGAATATTCTTCGAGATGCACTTCCTGTTATGGGAGTGGAGCCGAGAAAAGAGCAAGTTGAGAAAGAATATAAATGGGGCGATACACCAACTGTGGAAGTTCCAAATTTAATTGGTATGAAGAAGAAAGATTTACAAACACAACTTGTCGATTTGAAGCTTGATATAAGTGGTGATGGAGAGAAAGTAATTAAACAATCACCAGAAGCTGGAGCGAAAGTTAAAGAAGGTTCGAAAATTAGAATTTACTTCGGGAATTAAAGGTAACCGATTGTGTTTTATGGTACAATTGGTGGAAGTGAGTTCTTTTTAGAAGAGTTGCTTTATTTGAGACGAAAAGTGTCTCGATAATAAACAAGTCTATTTATTAGACTGTAGTAGCACTTACCTCCAGTTTTTATATAACTAGGAGGTAACGTGTTACTTACTTAAAATAAGAGATAAATAAACAATGTAGAGAGGGTTTAGTGAAATGAAGTTGCATACACTTGTATCATGTTTGCATGATTTTCCAGTTGTTCCAAAAGAAAATCCAGAAATAACATCTATTGAAGCTGATTCACGTAAAGTGAGAGAGGGAAGCTTATTTGTATGTATGAAAGGATATACGGTTGATAGCCATGACTTTGCTAAGCAAGCAGCCGCACAAGGAGCGGCTGCTATTGTTGCGGAAAGACCAATTGATGTTGACGTTCCAGTTGTACTTGTGAAAAATACTTTTCGTTCGTTAGCGGTTTTAGCTGATTACTTTTATGGCCAACCAACACACAAGTTACATTTAATCGGTATTACAGGTACAAATGGAAAGACAACAACATCGCATATTATGGATGAAATTATGCGCGCACATGGTCATAAAACAGGGCTAATTGGAACGATTAATATGAAAATCGGTGATGAAACATTTGAGGTGAAAAATACAACACCAGATGCACTAACACTTCAACAGACGTTTTCAAAAATGGTTGAACAAGGTGTGGATAGCACAGTAATGGAAGTTTCGTCTCATGCTTTAGATCTTGGTCGTGTACACGGATGTGATTATGATGTTGCAGTATTTACGAATTTAACACAAGATCATTTAGACTATCATAATACGATGGAAGAATATAAACATGCGAAGGGATTGCTTTTTGCACAGCTTGGCAATAGTTATAATCATAATCGTGAAAAGTACGCTATATTAAACAGCGATGATCCAGTCACGGAAGAGTATATGAGAAGTACAGCAGCTACGGTCGTTACATACGGTATAGAGGTTTCGAGTGATATTATGGCAAAAGATATCGTTATGACGAGCGGTGGCACGACATTTACACTTGTAACACCTTATGAAAGTGTAAATGTTACGATGAAATTAATTGGTAAGTTCAACGTATACAATGTATTAGCTGCTACAGCAGCGGGGCTTGTTTCAGGCGTGAACTTACAAACAATTATTGATGTAATTAAAAAGCTAGCTGGAGTTCCTGGCCGTTTTGAAGTTGTTGATGGCGGACAGAATTATACAGTTATTGTCGATTATGCACATACACCGGATAGCCTGGAGAACGTACTGAAAACTGCGAAACAGTTCGCAAAAGGTGATGTATATTGTATTGTTGGTTGCGGTGGTGATAGAGATCGGACGAAAAGACCGGTGATGGCAAGTGTCGCAACAAAATATGCAACTCACGCAATCTACACATCAGACAATCCAAGAAGTGAAGATCCAGTGGCTATTTTAGATGATATGATAGACGGTGCAAAAGGGAATAATTATGAAGTAATTGTTGATCGGAAAGAAGCGATACGCTATGCGATTTCGAAAGTGAAAGCAGAAGATATTATTATTATTGCTGGTAAAGGGCATGAAACGTATCAAATTATTGGTAAAGAAGTTCATCATTTTGACGATCGTGAAGTCGCTAAAGAAGCAATCACGGAGCGTTTAAACAACGAAGAGTAACAGCATGAGAGGAGGACTACATGTGCTTGAACAAGGTTTATTAGTAACGGCTGGGGTAGCATTCTTAATTTCGGTTGCCCTTTCGCCATTATTTATTCCATTTTTAAGAAAGTTAAAGTTCGGACAGAGTATTCGTGACGAAGGACCGAAGTCACACCAAAAGAAATCAGGAACACCAACGATGGGTGGTATTGTCATATATGTATCTATGATGGTGACTACGCTTATTATGGCGATTAAATTTAATCATTTAGGTGCAGAAGTATCATTGTTATTATTAGTTACATTCGGGTACGGGTTAATCGGATTTTTAGATGACTACATAAAAGTAGTTAAGAAAAGAAATCTTGGTTTAACATCAAAACAAAAATTGATTGGTCAACTTGTAATTGCTATTGCGTTCTTTTTAATTGGAAAAGGGCAAGCATTTCACACGTATATCATGATTCCTGGAACTGATGTTAAATTCGAACTGGGCTGGGCATATTTTGTTCTTGTATTATTTATGCTTATTGGTGGATCGAATGCGGTTAACTTAACAGATGGTTTAGATGGTTTATTATCAGGGACAGCTGCTATTGCATTCGGAGCATTTAGTATTATTGCTGTAGCTCAAGAACAATTTGGGGTAGCGATTTTCTGTATGGCAGTTGTAGGAGCTGTACTTGGCTTTTTAGTATTCAATGCGAATCCAGCGAAAGTATTTATGGGGGATACGGGTTCTCTAGCTTTAGGTGGTGCAATTGCAGCTGTAGCGATTTTGTTAAAACAAGAATTGCTACTTGTTATTATTGGCGGCGTATTCGTAATGGAGACTTTATCTGTTATTATCCAAGTTATTTCGTTCAAAACAACAGGAAAGCGTGTCTTTAAAATGAGTCCATTACATCACCATTATGAATTATGTGGTTGGTCAGAGTGGCGCGTTGTTGTGACGTTTTGGTCTGTAGGATTTTTATTAGCTGTGCTAGGAATTTATATCGGGGTGTGGATGTAATTGAAAACTGTAACTGAATATCAAAATAAAAATGTTCTTGTATTAGGTATTGCTAAAAGTGGTTATGCAGCAGCTACTTTATTAAAAAAATTAGGGGCAAACGTCATTGTAAATGATGGGAAACCATTAGCGGGTAATGTACTTGCAGCTGAGTTACAAGCGGAAGGAATGGATGTTGTATGTGGTGGACATCCGTTAGAATTGCTGGAGAGAAACATTTCACTTGTCGTAAAAAATCCAGGAATTCCATATTCTAATCCACTATTAGTAGCGGCGAAAGAAAAGCAAATTCCAATTGTAACTGAGGTTGAATTAGCATATCGTATTTCAGCAGCACCGTTTGTTGGGATTACAGGATCTAACGGTAAAACAACAACGACTATGTTAACGTTTGAAATGTTGAAAGAAGGACAAAAGCACCCAGTTATTGCGGGGAATATCGGTACTGTAGCTTGTGAAGTTGCGCAATCCGCGATAGAAAATGAAGTTGTCGTTACAGAACTTTCATCGTTCCAATTGATGGGAGTAGAATCGTTCCAACCAAAAATTGCAGCCTTTTTAAATTTATTTGAGGCTCACTTAGATTATCATGGGACGAAGAAAGAGTATGGTTTAGCGAAAGCAAATATTTTCAAAAACCAAACTGAAACAGATTATAGTGTAATTAATGCAGATGATGCAGATGTGATGGCTTTATCTGCTTATAGTAAAGGTCAAAAAATACTATTCTCGACAACGAAAGAAATTGAAGATGGTGCGTGTATAAAAGATAACGCTCTTTATTTTAAAGGTGAAAAAGTTGTTGAAGTAAGTGATATCGTTTTACCTGGTAAGCATAATTTAGAAAATATTTTAGCGGCAATGAGTATTGCTAAATTACTAGGTGTTTCTAATGAAGCAATTATTGCTGTATTAAAACGTTTTACAGGCGTAAAACATCGTTTAGAATATGTAACAACTATTAATAAACGTAAGTTTTATAATGACTCAAAAGCAACGAATATGTTAGCGACTGAGAAAGCTTTATCTGCGTTTACACAACCGATTGTGTTATTAGCAGGCGGGCTTGATCGTGGAAATGAATTTGATGATTTAATTCCGTATTTCAAAAATGTAAAGGCGATTGTAACATTTGGACAAACTGCACCTAAATTAGTAAGAGCGGCAGAAAAAGCGGGATTAGATGTAATTGAAAGTGTCGATACTTTAGATGAAGCAGTAGTGAAAGCTTATGCTCATTCTACAGATGGCGATGTAATTCTTCTTTCTCCAGCATGTGCAAGCTGGGATCAATTTAAAACATTTGAAGAAAGAGGAGACATTTTTATACAAGCTGTGCATAAACTTATATAAAGTAAATCAAAACATCAGTAGGCTAACACCTACTGATGTTTTGTTACATAGGGCAAAAGGTTCTGCCCAAAGAGGTGGTGTTCATGGGTAATGAAGAAAACGCCTGATTTTATTCTCATCATCGTTACACTTGCGTTGTTAACAATCGGAATGATTATGGTTTATAGTGCGAGTGCGGTTTGGGCCTCTTATAAAATGGGGGATTCATTCTTTTTTGCAAAAAGACAATTGCTGTTTGCAGGTCTTGGTGTAGTGGCTATGTTTTTTATAATGAAAATTGATTATTGGGTGTGGCGTACTTATTCAAAAGTAATTTTGCTAGTTTGCTTCATTCTACTTATTCTCGTTCTTATCCCTGGAGTAGGTCTTGTTCGTGGTGGGGCACGAAGTTGGATTGGAATCGGGGCATTTTCCATTCAGCCGTCAGAATTTATGAAGTTTGCGATGATTATTTTCTTAGCAAAATTTTTAGCGGAACGACAAAAATTAATTACATCTTTTAAACGTGGTTTACTACCAGCTCTTAGTTTTGTATTTCTTGCTTTCGGGATAATTATGTTACAACCAGACCTTGGTACGGGAACAGTAATGGTTGGGACATGTATTATTATGATTTTTGTTTCGGGAGCGAGGGTCTTTCACTTTGCAATGTTTGGTTTGCTTGGTGTAGCAGGGTTTGTAGGGTTAATTGCATCGGCACCCTATCGAATGAAGCGGATTACATCTTATTTAGATCCATGGTCAGATCCGCTTGGAAGCGGATTTCAAATTATCCAATCGTTACTCGCAATTGGACCTGGTGGTTTATTTGGGCTTGGACTTGGACAAAGTAGACAAAAATTTCTTTATTTGCCTGAACCACAAACAGATTTTATATTTGCAATCTTATCCGAGGAATTAGGTTTTATTGGCGGTTCATTTGTGTTATTATTATTTAGTCTATTACTATGGCGCGGGATTCGTATAGCATTAGGAGCGCCAGATTTATATGGTACGTTTTTAGCAGTAGGTATTGTGGCGATGATTGCGATTCAAGTAATGATTAATGTTGGTGTTGTAACAGGACTAATGCCTGTTACGGGTATTACTTTGCCGTTTTTAAGTTATGGTGGATCAAGTTTGACCTTAATGTTAATGGCAGTAGGTGTATTATTGAATATAAGTCGCCATTCTCGCTATTAAACCCTGTTTATAAGACAGGGTTTTTCGTATGTGTGTGAAAATACAATATGTATATAGAAATAAATACGATTGAATAAGAACAGGGAAGTGGAGGAATTTGTAGTGCGAGTATTAGTTAGTGGTGGGGGGACTGGAGGACATATTTATCCAGCTCTTGCTTTAATTAGAGAAATAAAAAAATTAAATCCGGAAGCAAGGTTTTTATACATTGGTACGGAAAATGGGTTAGAGAGTACTATCGTACCGAAAGCAGGTATACCGTTTCAATCTATTGTTATCAGTGGATTTAAACGAAAAATATCTCTCGATAATGTAAAAACAGTGATGCGTTTCTTAAAAGGTGTTCAAGATAGTAAACGATATATTCGTCGTTTTAATCCTGATATTGTTATTGGCACTGGTGGATATGTATGTGGTCCAGTTGTTTATGCTGCGGCCAAATTAGGTATTCCAACTATTGTACACGAACAAAATAGTGTACCTGGTGTAACGAATAAATTTTTAAGTCGTTATGTTGATAAAGTTGCTGTTTGCTTTGAAGCAGCTGCAGAGCATTTTCCTGAGTCAAAAGTGGTTATGACAGGTAATCCACGTGCATCAGAAGTAATGGATCAAAATGGAATGAAAGGGAAACGTTCAGTAGGACTATCTCTTCCTAAAAAATCCGTACTTATTTTTGGTGGGAGTCGCGGAGCTAGACCGATTAATGATGCTTTTGTAGAAGCGATTGAACAATTTGGGAATAAAAGTTACGAAGTATTATATGTAACCGGTGAAGTACATTATGATAAAGTTATGGAAGCCGTGAAACAAAAAGGGAATCCGAATAATGTTATTATTAAACCTTTCATTCATAATATGCCGGAGGTACTGACTGGTGTAGATCTTGTTGTTTCAAGAGCAGGAGCTACAACGCTTGCGGAATTAACAGCATTAGGAAAGCCGAGTGTATTAATTCCAAGTCCGTACGTAACAAATAACCATCAAGAAAAAAATGCACGTTCAGTTGTTGATAAAGGAGCAGCTAAAATGCTACTTGAAAAAGATTTAACATCTGAAACGCTTATTCGTGATATTGATGAAATTTTATTAGATGCACAAACATTACAAAACATGAAACTGGCTGCTAAGCAACTAGGTATTCCAGATGCAGCAAATAAGCTGTATGAAGTAATGAACAAGCTTATTAAAAAATAACATTAGGTGAACGCCCTGCATATTACTGTAATAAGGAGACTTAATATGGGGGAGATTGTTATGGAACAATTAGTAAAAGAGCTTTTAGAAGCAAATGTTGGTCGCGTGTTAGTTAACGAACCGTTAGCGCGTTACACGACTATGAAAATAGGTGGACCAGCTGATATTTTAATTGTGCCAAAGCATGTTGCCGGTATTGAGAAAACGCTAGAGTTAGTAAAGAAATATAAGAAAGAGTGGACTGCAATTGGTCGCGGTTCAAACCTTCTCATATCTGATCAAGGTATAGAAGGTGTCGTTATTCGTTTAGGAGAAGGATTAGACCACTTAGAAGTCGAAAAAAATAGAGTAAGAGTTGGTGGTGGATATCCCCTTATTAAATTGTCAACTTTACTTAGTCGCCAAGGATTAGCTGGATTGGAATTTGCAAGTGGTATTCCAGGAAGTGTTGGTGGTGCAGTATATATGAATGCAGGGGCTCATAACTCAGAGATATCGAATATATTAACGAAGACTCGTATTTTGTTTGAAAATGGTACAATTGACTGGCTGACGAATAATGAAATGGAATTTTCCTATCGTACATCTGTATTACAAAGGAAACGTCCTGGTATTGTTTTGGAAGCTGAGTTTCAATTACAGGCAGGAGAGCGTGAGGAAATTATAAGTAGCATGCAAAAGAATAAAGATTACCGCCGTGAAACGCAGCCGTGGAATCATCCTTGTGCAGGAAGCATATTTCGAAACCCAATCCCGTATTTTGCAGGAAATTTAATAGAAAAAGCAGGGCTTCGTGGTTATAAAATAGGTGGGGCTCAAATTTCTGAAATGCATGGGAATTTTATTATTAATACTGGGGCTGCATCAGCGCAAGATGTATTAGATTTGATTGCATTGATAAAGCATACAATTAAAGATAAATTTGGTGTAGATATGCATACAGAAGTAGAAATCATTGGAAGATAACGGTTATTCGTTCCGCTCATTATCATTTATGTTATAATAAGAAGATAAGAACGGCATGAAGAACATGCCGTTCTTTATGTTACGTAGGGGGATCGTACATGAAAAATAGTAAAGTGATTAAACTACAAGATCGTGTACCAAAATTAAAGAATCAAAAGAAAAAGAATAAAAAACCTGTTAATCATCGTTTAATTTTATACATATCAATTTTATTTTTATTAGTACTCTTTTTAATTTATTTTCGGTCTCCGCTTAGTAATATAAAAAAGATAAGTGTGTTTGGAAATCATTATATGACAGATGAACAAGTTATGAAGGAATCTGGTGTGACCTATGATACAAGTTATTTCCGAGTAACAGCACATAAAGCAGAAGAAAACTTAACGAAACGAAAAGAAATTAAAGCGGTAAATGTAAAAAAACGTTTTCCTAACAAAATTGACGTTCATATTGAAGAATATTTAACGATTGGTTATATAAACAAAGATGGAAAATTACAACCGTTGTTAGAAAACGGGAAAACACTCGATGTACTTCCGAATGGTAAACTTCCTGTTGCAGCACCAATTTTTGAACCTTTTAAAGAGGAGAAAATGAAGGAGTTAATTGCAGAACTAGAAAAATTAACACCGGCTATTTTAAGGTCTATTTCTGAAATTCGTTATACACCAACGAGCGCAAATGAAGACCATCTTACTTTATATATGAATGAAGGATATGAAGTAAGCACCACTATTCAAAATTTCGCAAAGCGAATGGAAGCTTATCCACTTATTATAAAAACAATTGAACCTGGTAAGAAGGTTTTAATTGACTTAGAAGTAGGCGCATATACGAAGGATTTAGGTGCTGAAGAAAAAAAAGAATAGAATGGTAGTTTTCACGACGTTATTACGGATAAAATGAAACGAATGTTCTTTTATATGCATACTAATTTACGAGAATGCTTCATTTGATGAAAAATATGTAAATTTTCTTAGATTCATACTAGGATTGGTACAAGTTTCACTTTTCTACAAGTACATCTTAGTGTAGACTTATACTTGGCGGTAAACTTTACGCTTGAAATAGAATTATTTCAAGATAAAGCAGTTATTCACAGTTTACTGAGATATTCTTAAATGAATGTTAAATAAAAATAAGAAAAATATAGGGTTAAAAAAGGGAAACGTATAAAGACGTTGAATATTTTTCTTATAAATAGCAAAGTTGCGATTGTTGTTCCATATATCGAGTTGTATGGTATAAATAAAGAAGGAGGTGCCAAAGAATGAACAGCAATGAAATATATGTTAGTCTTGACATCGGTACATCCAATGTTAAAGTCATCATTGGTGAAATGGTTAATGACAGCTTAAACATTATTGGTGTTGGAAACGTAAAATCAAATGGTTTGAAGAAGGGATCGATAGTTGATATAGACGAGACTGTTCGATCAATTAAAAAAGCAATTGAACAAGCTGAGCGCATGGTGGGGATCCACATTGAGCAAGTTGTAGTAGGTGTCAATGCAAACCAGGTACAGTTGCTCCCTTGTCACGGAGTAGTCGCTGTATCAAATGAAGATCGTGAAATCGGGAATGAAGATGTCTTACGCGTTCTAGATGCAGCACAAGTTGTGTCGATTGCTCCTGAACGTGAATTTATTGATGTGGTACCTCGACAGTTCATTGTAGACGGTCTTGACGAGATTAACGATCCACGCGGGATGATCGGTGTAAGATTAGAAATGGAAGGTACACTTATTACAGGCTCGAGAACTTTACTACATAACCTACTTCGTTGTGTAGAAAAAGCAGGTCTTGAAATTGTTGATATTTGTCTGCAACCTTTAGCTGCTGCGACAGTTGCCTTATCTTCGGATGAAAGAAATAGAGGAGTAGCCCTTGTTGATATTGGTGGAGGATCTACTACGTTATCTATTTTTAAAGATGGAGAGCTGCAAGCAACGAGCGTATTGCCATTAGGTGGAGATCATATAACGAAGGATATAGCGATTGGGCTGAAAACTTCGACAGAAAATGCAGATCAAATTAAGCTGAAATATGGACATGCTTTTTATGATACAGCATCTGAAGAAGAGATGTTTACGGTTCCTATTATGGGAAGCGATCAAACAGAACAATATTCTCAATTGGAATTATCGGATATCATCGAGGCTCGTGTAGAGGAAATTTTAATGTTTGTTCAAGATGAAGTGCGTAAGCTAGGAGTAAAACAAGTAGCTTCTGGATATGTACTAACTGGTGGAATTGCTTCTATGCCAGGTGTTCTTGATCTTGCGTATGATATTTTACATGAAAATGTTCGTATAGCAACTCCTGATTATATTGGTGTTCGTGAGCCTCAATATACAATTGGAGTTGGATTAATTAAACACTCTTATCAAAAAGCTAAATTACGTGGGAAAAATGTGCAGGAAAAGCAAGAGCATTTTGAACCAGTACCAGCGCCAACGCCGGTACAACAGCAACCTGCAAAGCAAAAAACTCGTAATCAAAACAATAATAATCAAAATGATGACCGTATGATGTCAAAAGTAAAACGTGTATTCCGTTATTTATGGGATTAAAATTGGACACGAAAAATGAGGTTCTAGGGGGATTTCGACATGTTAGAGTTTGATACTACTCAAGATCAATTAGCGAATATAAAAGTTATCGGTGTCGGCGGTGGCGGAAACAATGCTGTAAACCGTATGATTGAACACGGTGTACAAGGTGTAGACTTTATCGCTGTGAATACTGATGCACAAGCATTAAATCTATCAAAAGCTGAAACAAAAATGCAAATTGGTGGAAAATTAACGCGTGGACTTGGTGCAGGCGCAAACCCTGAAGTAGGGAAAAAAGCTGCAGAAGAAAGTAAAGAACAGATCCAAGAAGCACTTCGTGGTGCGGATATGGTCTTCGTAACTGCTGGTATGGGCGGCGGAACTGGAACTGGTGCAGCTCCAGTTGTTGCTCAAGTTGCAAAAGAATTAGGTGCGTTAACAGTTGGTGTTGTAACACGTCCATTTACATTTGAAGGACGTAAGCGTGCAACGCAAGCAGCATCTGGTATTGCGGCATTTAAAGAAAATGTAGATACACTTATTGTAATTCCAAACGATCGCTTATTAGAGATTGTTGATAAAAATACGCCAATGTTAGAAGCATTCCGTGAAGCTGATAACGTATTACGTCAAGGTGTTCAAGGTATTTCTGATTTAATTGCTACACCAGGTCTTATTAACTTAGACTTTGCAGACGTAAAGACAATTATGTCTAATAGAGGTTCTGCTTTAATGGGTATCGGTTCTGGTAATGGTGAAAATCGTGCTGCTGAAGCTGCGAAAAAAGCGATCTCTAGTCCATTACTAGAGACATCTATTGATGGAGCTCAAGGTGTTATTATGAACATTACGGGTGGAGCAAACTTAAGTTTATATGAAGTGCAAGAAGCGGCAGATATTGTAGCTTCAGCTTCGGATCCAGAAGTAAATATGATCTTCGGTTCTGTTATTAATGAAGGGTTAAAAGATGATATCGTTGTAACTGTAATTGCAACTGGTTTTGATGATAGCGCTGCGACGCAGCCACCAAAACCAATTATCCGTCCGAATGTGAATCATGCACAACAGCAACAACCAGTAGCTCAACCTTCAAAACAGCGTGAAGTAAAACGTGAAATGAAACGTGAAGAGCCGATTGTACATGAGCGTCATACAGATTCAGATGATATCGATATTCCAGCATTTTTACGTAACCGTCGTAGACGATAAAAAAAAGGAGCTTTCATGCTCCTTTTTTTGTTGTCTAAATGCAAAAGATCTGCTAAGCAGGTCTTTTTTTATTGCTTGTCAATGGAGACCTTTATATTTTTGTGTACATATAGTTCACTTCATATGTATACAAGTAAGAAATCTATATTATTCTATGAAAAAAATATTTTTATTTATTACCGACAGATTATGTCTAGAAATCACAAAATAACAAAAAAACCCCTCCGCAAATTGACACACTTTCCTAGTGGATATGCATTATACTAGTCTCAACTTAAAAAAAGAGGTGAATTGTTTGGTTGTTTACGCCGACGTTGTTTGGTTGTTAAACGCCTGCATTGATTTTCTTTTACTTTTATTAACAGCTACCGTGTTGAAAAAGAGGATCAAAAGATGGAGGCTAGTGTTAGGGGCATTTATAGGTTCGACCATTGTTATTTTCGCCTTTACTCCCTTTGCTTCTATGATGACACATCCAATTATGAAACTACTGTACTCGTTACTTATTGTGTATACAGCATTTGGATTTTCAACGTTTAGAAATTATGCACAAACTGTTTTTACTTTTTACTTTGTAACTTTTATGGTTGGCGGAGGATTAATTGGAACTCATTTCTTTTTGCAAACAAATGAAATGGTAAATGGATTAGTTCAAGCGAAATCGATTTCTTATGGAGATCCTGTCAGTTGGTTATTCGTTTTTCTTGGTTTTCCGATTATTTATTATTTCTCCAAGAAACGTATTGAAAGTGTAGAAGTTACAAAAATACATTATGATCAAATTGTAAAGGTAAAGATCCAATTAGCAGAGTATGAATTGGAATTAGACGGTCTAATTGATAGTGGGAACCAACTTCACGATCCTTTAACCAAAACACCTGTTATGATTATGCATATTTCATCATTAGAGCATTGTTTACCAACTTGGTTGACAGCGCAGATTTATTCCAAAACAGAAATCCCTCAAATACCAGAAAATGATTCTGGATGGGCGACAAGGTTGCGTTTAGTTCCTTTTCGGGCAGTAGGGATAGAGCATCAATTTTTATGGGCGATTAAGCCAGATAGTGTTCAAGTTTATCACGAAGGAAATGCTGTGGTTGTAAATAAGGTTCTGATTGGGCTAAACACACAGCAATTGTCCACGAATGGAGAGTATCAATGTATTGTACATCCGAAAATGTTGATTTCACAAAAAGTGGTAATCGCTTAATTATGAGAGGCGGGATAATATGATGAAATTGAAATTTTATTTAGTATACCTTTGGTATAAAGTATTATTGAAACTAGGAATTAAGACCGATGAAATTTATTACATAGGTGGAAGTGAAGCACTGCCACCTCCTTTAACGAAAGAAGAAGAGGAAGTTCTTTTGAATAAATTGCCAAAAGGAGATCAAGCGGCGAGGTCACTGCTTATTGAACGTAATTTACGTCTTGTTGTATATATAGCGAGAAAGTTTGAAAATACAGGGATAAATATCGAGGATTTGATAAGTATAGGAACAATCGGCCTTATTAAAGCAGTGAATACATTTAATCCAGAAAAGAAAATAAAATTAGCAACATATGCATCTCGTTGTATAGAAAATGAGATTTTAATGCATTTGCGTCGAAATAATAAAAATCGTTCGGAAGTTTCTTTTGATGAACCACTTAACATAGATTGGGATGGCAATGAATTGTTGTTATCAGATGTTTTAGGTACAGATGATGACATTATTACAAAAGATTTAGAAGCTACTGTAGATCGTCATCTTTTGATGAAAGCATTGCATCAATTAAATGATCGTGAAAAACAAATTATGGAGCTTCGATTTGGGCTCGCTGGTGAAGAAGAAAAGACACAAAAAGACGTGGCGGATATGCTCGGAATTTCGCAGTCTTATATTTCTCGTTTGGAAAAAAGAATTATAAAAAGATTACGAAAAGAATTTAATAAAATGGTGTAAAGAATAAGACCAGCTTGGGATCCAAGCTGGTCTTATTCTTTTTTGTTGCATTAGGAAATGAAACGTTTATGAAAAATGATGAGAAAACCATATGCATAAAATCCCCTTCAAAGGAAATACTTTACACTGTACAGCAACTCCCGATAGGAGGGAACACTTTGACGAGAAACAAAGTAGAAATTTGCGGTGTTGATACAGCTAAACTTCCAGTACTAAAAAATGAAGAGATGCGTAAATTATTTCGTGAAATGCAAAGTGGAGAGATAAGCGCAAGAGAGAAATTAGTGAATGGAAACTTACGTCTTGTACTGAGCGTCATCCAAAGATTTAATAACAGAGGAGAATATGTTGATGATTTATTTCAAGTTGGCTGCATTGGACTTATGAAATCCATTGATAACTTTGATTTAGGCCAAAATGTTAAATTTTCAACATATGCTGTGCCGATGATTATTGGGGAAATACGCAGATATTTGCGTGATAATAATCCAATTCGCGTATCTCGCTCATTGCGCGATATTGCGTATAAAGCATTGCAAGTAAGAGAAAAGTTGATTGCTGAAAATTCAAAAGAACCAACAGCAATGGATATTGCAAAAGTTCTCGAAGTGACACATGAAGAGATTGTTTTTGCGCTAGATGCGATTCAAGACCCAGTTTCATTATTTGAACCAATTTATAACGATGGAGGAGATCCTATCTTTGTTATGGATCAGTTAAGTGATGAAAAACAAAAGGACGAGCAGTGGGTTGAAGAACTAGCGTTGAAAGAAGGGATGAAGCGTTTAAATGATCGTGAGAAAATGATTATTCGAAAACGTTTCTTCCAAGGAAAGACACAGATGGAAGTTGCTGAAGAAATTGGGATTTCTCAAGCGCAAGTATCACGTTTGGAGAAGTCTGCTATTAAGCAAATGAATAAGACGATTCAAGGATAAGGCCCTCACCAGTTATGGTGAGGCCTTTTTATATGTAATGGAGTTGACGCTCATAGTAGGGGGGACGGATTCATATAATGAAAACGATATGGAGTTTCTCTTAGTAGCGGTTACTTCCTGTAAAAGCCCGATTGGTGAGGGCTAATAATCAGTGGGGGATGAACAAAACCCCCACTGATTAAAGTTTTACTTTATGTGAGAAATAATGGTCTACGTACTTACAATTTGCGATATAAGGGAGAAGATGAATATGATACGGATTTCGGAGTTTCAAATGAAGGATGTTGTAAATGTTTCAGATGGAAAGAGACTTGGGAATATTGGAGATATTGATATTGATATAGACACAGGAAAGATTAGGGCGGTTATTATTTTTAAACAGGCACGAATGCTTGGACTCTTTGGGAAGGAAGTAGAATTTGTAATTCCCTGGGAACAAATTATGAAAGTTGGGGAAGATGTCATACTTGTAAAAGTAGATCATGTTAATTCTGTAACAGAATCAATACAAATACCGACAATTTCTTAAAGAATATTACAAATTCCTCTTTTTTTTCTGTTGTCATTATGAAAAAATAAAAGTATGGTAAAATAGACAGGAAGTACCATGCTTTTTTTCTGTTATTTTAATTAAAAGGAGCCGCTTTATGAGAGAACCATTTAAATATGTGGACGGTATACTGTATTTACAAGCGTGGAAAGAACTTGGAAACATTACTGCTGGATTTACGACAAAAGATGGTGGGGTAAGTACAGGCTCCTTTCATGCGATGAATTTAGGATTACATGTGAATGATATCGTGGAGAATGTTCATGAAAACAGACGCATTTTAGCGAATAAGTTACAAAAACCATTAGAAAAATGGATTTGTTCTGAACAAGTTCATGATCATCATGTTGAAAAAGTAGGGCAACAAGAAAAAGGAAAAGGCGTCTATTTATATGAAGACGGTATTCCAAAAACGGATGGCATTTATACAACTAATACAGATGTACTCTTAACATCTTGTTACGCGGATTGTGTTCCACTCTACTTTTATGCACCATCACGTGGTATGATAGGACTTGCACATGCTGGATGGAAAGGAACTGTAAAAGAGATTGCGAAAGAAATGATTCAAAAGTGGAATGCAGAAGGTGTTTCAAGTGATGAAATTCATGTTGCAATTGGGCCAGCAATCGGATCATGTTGTTATGTTGTTGATGATCGAGTATTAACAGCAGCTCAGCAAGTAGTAAACGGTCCTGTTCCTTATAAAGTAATTTCTGATGGACAGTATGCAATTAATTTAAAAGAAGTTAATCGTATATTATGTGTACAAGCAGGTATAAAAGAAGAACATATTGTAATGTCATCTCTTTGTACAAGCTGTGAAGAACAATTCTTTTTCTCTCATCGTCGTGATCAAGGTAAGACAGGGAGAATGTTGAGTTTCATAGGTTTTAAGGAGGAGTGAAGCAAGTGACAGTACAAGGAAATCTAGCAGTTGTAAACGAGGCGATTACAAAATCTTGTGCACGAGCTGGACGTTCGGTGAAAGATATTAAGCTCGTTGCAGTTACAAAAACTGTAGGAATTGAAAAAACAAACGAAGTAATTGAAGCTGGAATTATCGATTTAGGTGAAAATAGAAATGAAGGTTTTTTACAAAAATATGAGCATTTCGGCTCAAAAGTGAATTGGCATTTTATTGGCTCATTGCAAACGAGAAAAGTAAAAGAAATCATTAATGAGATTGATTATTTACATTCATTAGATCGTCTTTCGCTTGCAAAAGAAATTCAAAAACGTGCTGAAAAGAAAATTCAATGCTTTATTCAAGTGAAAACATCATCTGAAGAATCAAAGCAAGGATTGGCGATAGAAGAAACAATTTCTTTTATTCAAAGTTTGCAAGAATTGGATAAAATTGAAGTGGTAGGATTGATGACAATGGCTCCGTTTACAGAAGAAGAGGAAGAGATTCGTCGCTGCTTTAAGGAATTGCGCATGCTACAAAAGCAAGTTCAGGAGCTAGAATTATTACATGCACCATGTAAAGAATTATCAATGGGAATGTCCAATGATTACACGATTGCAATTGAGGAAGGTGCTACATATATTCGTTTGGGAACGGTTCTAGTAGGAAAAGTGTAAAAGGAAGGAGAGAGTTATTATGAGTTGGTCAAAAGTAAAATACTTCTTTTTTGACACACCGGAAGAAAAAGAAGCAGCTCAATATGGTTATGAAAAGGAGCAAACAGACATGAAAAAACAACAAGATCCCCCAGAACAACAAGATGTTCCGTTTGCGAAAGTGCAACCGAAGCAAAATGTTGTGAGTATTGAAACAGCAAAGCAACCTTCAAAAGTTGTTTTACTAGAACCACGCACATATTCGGAAGCACAAGGCATTTCGGATCACTTAAAAGGTAGACGAGCTGTTGTAATTAATTTGCAGAGAATGTCTACAGATCAAGCTGTACGTATCGTTGACTTTTTAAGTGGTACTGTATACGCTATAGGCGGGGATATTCAAAAAATAGGCCCGAAAACATTTATGTGTACACCTGAAAATGTAGATATTGTTGGTGCAATTTCAGAGTTGTTCGGTGAAGAAGAAGAGACGAATATAAAGAGGTGGTAATACGCCATGATAACAGTTCTAACAGTATTGCATTATGCTATTCAAATTTATTCCTATGCGCTTATCATTTACATTCTTTTGTCTTGGTTCCCAGGTGCAAGAGAATCAGCATTTGGTGATTTTCTTGCACGCATTTGCGAACCTTATTTAGAGCCTTTTAGGAGATTTATTCCACCGCTTGGTATGATTGATATTTCTCCAATTGTCGCGATTTTCACATTGAATCTTGCTGGTAGAGGATTGGCGAGTTTATTTCTTTATTTTGTTTAGCGAGAGGTTACATGCATGAGCATCTACGAGCATTTTAGACCTGATGAAGAGGTCTTTGTGGATAAAGTATTAGAGTGGAAACAGGCAGCTGAGTACCATCAAGTCAAGTTAACGGACTTTCTTGATCCAAGACAGCAACAAATTGTTTCTATGGTAATAGGACAAGGAGATGTAGCTGTACGGTTTGATGGTGCGATGCCTGAAGCCGAACGGAAAAGAGCACTAATTTATCCAGACTATCTAGAATTAAATGAAGAGGAATTTCAAGTAGAAGTATTAGAAATTGACTATCCTTCCAAGTTTTATACGCTAGAACATAGGCAAATATTAGGTGCATTCATGTCGCTTGGTTTAACAAGGGAAAAATGTGGTGATATTTTGCTGCAAGAAGATCGTGCCCAAATTGCAGTTGCGAAAGAAGTTGTATCGTATATTGAAATGAACTTACAATCAATAGGGAAAATGAAAGTCACACTTTCTCCTATACAAGTAGAGCAAATTTTGCAGGTAAGTGAAAAATGGGGAGAAAAATCTGGTACTGTTTCGTCACTTCGTCTAGATGTTTTATTAGCTGAAATGTTACATATATCTAGGCAAAAAGCACAACCCCTCATAAAAAATGGTCTAGTAAAAGTCAATTGGAAAACAGTAGAGCAAACTTCGTATGAATGTTTTCCAGGGGATGTTTTCTCGATTAGAGGGTATGGACGAAGTAAATTATTTTCCGTAGAAGGTAGAACGAAGCGCGACAAATGGAGAGTTTTGTATGGTATACTAAAATGATTGGTTTTTTAGAAGGAAATTCTCTTATTTTGTCGAAGAAAAGATATAATTGAAAGAGGAAATTTAGATAACTACTTGGAGGTGGCGTTGTGCCGTTAACACCATTAGATATTCATAACAAAGAATTTGGTCGCGGATTCCGTGGCTATGATGAAGATCAAGTAAATGAGTTTCTTGATCAAATCATCAAAGATTATGAATTAGTCATTCGTGAGAAAAAAGCTTTAGAAGAAAAGGTTGCACAATTAGAAGGAAAGTTAGATCATTTTTCTAATATTGAAGATACGCTGAACAAATCTATCGTTGTCGCACAAGAGGCTGCTGAAGAAGTGAAGCGTAATGCACAAAAAGAAGCAAAATTAATTGTACGTGAAGCAGAAAAAAATGCAGATCGTATCATTAACGAAGCGTTAGTGAAATCAAGAAAAGTTGCTTTTGATATTGAAGAGTTGAAGAAACAAGCGAAAGTATTCCGAACTCGTTTCCGTATGTTATTAGAAACACAACTTGAAATGTTAAACAACGACGATTGGGATAAACTAATTGAGTTAGAAGACGAAGTAGACGAGCTGTTGAAAAAAGAAGAAACAGTGTAAGCTTGACGTTTTTCTCATTATTACATATAATTTTAAACAACATATTTATTAAGAAAAACGAAGATAGGGATAAGTACCTTTTTCATACCTTATATAGCGAACTGAGGATGGTGTAAGCTCAGGATAAGGAGATAATGGGAATATCACCCTGGAGTTCCACGCTGAACATTTGTAGTAAGCGTAGGCGTATATTCGCGTTAAGAATATAAAGAGGATCCTATACATTTGTATATGGTCTACTAGGGTGGTACCGCGGGAGACTTTCTCGTCCCTTTTTGGGATGAGAAAGTCTCTTTTTTATTCCGTTTTTTAAGGTCTTTCTTTTATACATTCAAGGAGGAATTGAGCATGGAGTACAAAAATACATTACTAATGCCAAAAACAGAATTCCCTATGCGTGGGAATTTACCAAAACGTGAGCCTGCAATGCAAGAAAAATGGGCTGAAATGAACATTTATGAAAAAGTGCAAGAGCATACAAAGGGTCGTCCTTTATTTGTACTGCATGATGGACCTCCATATGCGAATGGTGACATTCATATGGGACACGCGTTGAATAAAGTGTTAAAAGACTTTATCGTTCGCTTTAAATCAATGACAGGATACTGTGCACCGTATGTACCAGGTTGGGATACACACGGTTTACCAATTGAACAAGCTTTAACGAATAAAGGTGTAAAGCGTAAAGAAATGACAGTTGCTGAGTTCCGTAAGTTATGTGCAGAGTATGCATATGAACAAGTAGAACGTCAACGTGAACAATTTAAGCGTATAGGTGTACGTGCAGATTGGGACAATCCATATATTACTTTAGAGCCAGCTTATGAAGCACAACAAATTAAAGTGTTTGGTGACATGGCGAAAAAAGGTTATATCTATAAAGGACAAAAGCCAGTTTATTGGTCTCCAACGAGTGAATCAGCTTTAGCAGAAGCTGAAATTGAATATCAAGATAAAAAATCAGCATCTATTTACGTAGCATTCCCTGTAAAAGACGGAAAGAACGTATTAGAAGGCGACGAAAAATTCATTATCTGGACAACAACACCTTGGACGTTACCTGCAAACTTAGGTATTTCTGTTCACCCAGAACTTGAATACAGCATTGTAAAAGTAAATGATGAAAAATATATCATTGCTTCTGAACTATTTGAGACAGTTGTAAAAACGTTAGAGTGGGAAAGTGCTGAAGTTGTGAAAACGGTAAAAGGTAGCGAACTTGAGTATACAGTTGCAAAACATCCATTCTACGATCGTGATTCATTAGTTATGCTAGGAGATCACGTAACAACAGATGCAGGTACAGGTTGTGTTCATACAGCACCAGGACACGGGGAAGATGACTTCGTTGTTGGTAAAAAGTATGGATTAGAAGTACTTTGCCCAGTTGATGATAAAGGTGTATTAACAAATGAAGCACCTGGATTTGAAGGCTTATTCTATGATAAAGCTAACAAGCCAATTACAGAAAAATTAGAAGAAGTAGGCGCGTTACTGAAACTAACATTCATTACGCATTCATATCCACATGATTGGAGAACGAAAAAACCAATTATTTTCCGTGCGACAGCACAGTGGTTTGCATCTATTGAAGCATTCCGTAAAGAGTTATTAGAAGCTGTTGCGGAAACAAAATGGGTACCAGCATGGGGAGAAACTCGTCTTCATAATATGGTTCGTGACCGTGGTGACTGGTGTATTTCTCGTCAGCGTGCATGGGGTGTGCCAATTCCTGTATTCTATGCAGAGAATGGTGATCCAATTATTACGGATGAAACAATTAACCACGTAGCAGATTTATTCCGTGAACACGGTTCTAACGTATGGTTCGAGCGTGAAGCGAAAGATCTATTACCAGAAGGATTTACACATCCAGGTAGCCCAAATGGTGAATTCCGTAAAGAAACAGACATTATGGATGTATGGTTCGATTCAGGTTCTTCTCACCAAGCGGTATTAGAAGAGCGTGATGACCTACAACGCCCAGCAGATTTATATTTAGAAGGATCTGACCAGTATCGTGGTTGGTTTAACTCTTCATTATCAACAGCGGTTGCTGTAACAGGTAAAGCTCCATATAAAGGCGTACTAAGCCATGGTTTCGTATTAGATGGTGAAGGACGTAAAATGAGTAAGTCGATCGGAAACATCGTCGTACCGAAGAAAATTATGGATCAATTAGGTGGAGATATTTTACGCTTATGGGTATCTTCTGTTGACTATCAATCTGACGTACGTATTTCAGATGATATTTTAAAACAAGTAGCAGAAGTGTATCGTAAAATCCGTAATACATTCCGTTTCTTATTAGGAAACTTAGATGACTTTAAGCCAAGTGAAAATACAGTAGCGGTAGCTGAACTTCGTGAAGTAGATCGTTACATGTTAGTGAAATTAAATGACTTAATAACAAAAGTAAAAGAAGCATATGAGACATACGACTTCGCTGCTGTATATCATGCAATTCATAACTTCTGTACAATTGATTTAAGTTCATTCTACTTAGACTTTGCAAAAGACATTTTATACATTGAAGGTGCAAACCATGAAGATCGTCGTGCAATTCAAACTGTATTATATGATGTTCTTGTTGCATTGACGAAACTTGTAACACCAATCTTACCGCATACGGCTGATGAAGTATGGCCATACATTCCAGGTGTAACAGAAGAAAGTGTACAATTAACTGATATGCCAGAAGCTGTACAATTAGATGGTGCGGAAGAATTAAAAACAAAATGGGATGCATTTATGACATTGCGTGATGACGTATTAAAAGCGTTAGAAGTGGCTCGTAATGAAAAAGTAATCGGTAAGTCATTAAATGCAAGTATTACGCTATATCCAACTGCAGAAATGAAAACTATGTTAGAGTCTATTAGCGAAGACTTAAAGCAATTATTCATCGTTTCTGAGTATAAACTTGGTGGCATGATGGAAGAAGCGCCAGCAGATGCACCGAAGTATGAGCATACAGCGGTTGTTGTTGCTCAAGCAACTGGTGAAACATGTGAACGTTGTTGGGTAGTTTCAGAAACAATTGGTAAAGATGCTGAACATGAAACATTATGTGAGCGTTGTGCAACAGTTGTTAAAGAAAACTATGTAAAATAATAAAAAAACTGACTGTGCGTAAGTGCAGTCAGTTTTTTTATTGATGATATATTAGAATAACTTTCACTCTCTTTCCTATGAAGGAAAAATGTGTGTGAGGTAAGCATAGAAATTTCGGACACACTAATCGTACATTGCAGCTGGGAGGAATGTACACGTGAATGAAATTTATATGGAAATAAAAGAAGAATTACAATTGATGAGAAAAGAGTTGCAAGAGAGATTGGCTAAAGAAGTAATGCACACATATTATATGGAATTTGGGCAAGAACTTGGATATGAAATAAAGGAAGAGACAAAGAAAAAATTGCTATTACATGATATAAAAGAGGATTTAAAAGATGTAGAACGTGCATTGTTTAAAATGGAAATAGATATGTACGCTATTTGTGAAGAAACTGGGAGAGTGATTCCTGCAAAACAAATGAAAACGATGCCGACTGCCCGTACCATTCATGAATTTTTCTATGAAAAAGTAAATGTATGAATGTGCACAACGATATTATATTACCTTTTTTTAATTTATTTTATTCTTCTATAAAGGTTCATTGTGAAAAGGTTGCAGCTATGCTAAAATTTTGAGGTACACTGTCTTTGTGGGGGAAATGAAAATGATATATTATGTAATAGCGTTATTTGTCATTGCCATCGATCAAATATCGAAATGGCTAATTGTAAAGAACATGGAATTGGGTACGAGCATTCCGATTATCGATAATGTATTATACATAACATCACATCGAAATAGAGGAGCTGCCTGGGGGATTTTGGAAGATAAAATGTGGTTCTTCTACATTATTACAGTCGTTTTTGTAGCATTTATCGTAATTTATATGAAAAAATATGCGAAAACAGACAAACTTCTAGGGATTTCATTAGGTCTAATATTAGGCGGAGCAATTGGTAATTTCATTGATCGTGTATTTAGACAAGAAGTAGTGGATTTCATTCACGTGTATATTTTCTCGTACAACTATCCAGTATTCAATATAGCTGATTCAGCATTATGTATTGGTGTTGTATTAATTATTATTCAAACATTATTAGAAGGCAAGAAAACGAAGGAGTAATTGAATGAGTGAAGTAGTACAAGTAACAGTTGCAGAAGAACAAAAAAGCGAGCGAATTGATAAATTCGTTGCAGAAATAAACAGTGAATGGTCACGTTCACAAGTACAGCAATGGATTAAAGATGATGTTGTAACAGTTAATGGGAAATCGGTAAAAGTAAATTATAAAGTTAAAGAAAATGATGAAATTACAGTAACGATTCCTGATCCGGAAGAGTTAGATATTCAAGCAGAAGATATGAACTTAGAAATTTATTATGAAGATGCAGATGTACTTGTTGTAAATAAGCCACGTGGTATGGTTGTACATCCAGCACCAGGTCATACAAGTGGTACACTTGTGAACGGTCTTATGCACCACTGTACAGATCTATCAGGCATTAACGGTGTAATGCGTCCTGGTATCGTGCATCGTATTGATAAAGATACATCTGGCCTATTAATGGTTGCTAAAAATGATATGGCGCACGAATCACTTGTAAATCAACTTGTAGCAAAAACAGTAACAAGACGTTATAAAGCGATTGTGCACGGTGTTATTCCGCATGATAAAGGAACTATCGATGCTCCGATTGGTCGTGATAAAAAAGAACGTCAAAGTATGACAGTTGATGAAAATGGTAAGAACGCTGTTACACATTTCCAAGTATTAGAGCGATTTAAAGATTTCACACTTGTAGAATGTCGCTTAGAAACAGGACGTACACATCAAATTCGTGTTCATATGAAATATATTGGCTATCCACTTGCAGGAGATCCAAAGTATGGTCCGAAGAAAACGTTAGATATGAATGGACAAGCACTTCATGCAGGTATTTTAGGGTTTGACCATCCTCGTACTGGTGAATATATTCAGTTTGAGGCACCGATTCCAGAAGTATTTGAAGAAACACTAAATATTTTACGAAAATAGTATTGACAAATCATAAGAAAACTGAGATACTGACAACAGTTAAATAATGATCCTTTAACACAGCCCCGTGAGGTTGAGAAGGTAACGGTTTGAAATACTTAGGGTATGCTGTACCCTTTTTTCAAAAGTCCTCTCGCACACGCTGAGAGGACTTTTTTTATACCATTACTCTCACGCAAGAAAAAGAGCTTGGAGGTGTAGAGCATGCAAGAGAAAGCTGTAGTTTTAGATGACCAAATGATTCGCCGCGCTTTAACACGAATTAGTCATGAAATCGTGGAACGAAATAAAGGTGTCGATAATTGTGTTCTTGTCGGAATTAAAACACGTGGAATTTTTATTGCACAACGTTTGGCAGAACGAATTGGTCAAATTGAAGGAAAAGAGATGGAAGTAGGAGAGTTAGATATTACGTTATATCGTGATGATTTAACACTACAATCCAAAAATAAAGAACCACTTGTAAAAGGTTCTGATATCCCTGTAGATATTACGAATAAAAAAGTTATCCTTGTGGATGATGTATTATATACAGGAAGAACAGTTCGAGCAGCAATGGATGCTCTTATGGATTTAGGTAGACCATCGCAAATCCAACTGGCTGTCCTTGTTGATAGAGGACATCGTGAATTACCAATTCGCGCTGATTATGTAGGAAAGAACATTCCAACATCAAGTGAAGAGCGTATCGAAGTTGATTTGCAAGAGACAGATCAACAAGATCGAGTAAGCATATACGATAAGTAAAGCCCTTTTAAATGTAGTCCTGTGAGGCTGCCAAAGGGTCTTGGCTTTCATATGTCAAATTTGGCATACGAAAGTATAGGACTCTTTGTGCACAGGCACAAAGAGTTTTTTTATTGCAAAGAATTAGACTGAAGGAGGATGTAACAATGGAACAAAAGCCAGTGTTAGACGTTAATGAAGTACCGAAACCGGGAAAATGGTTATTTTTAAGTATACAACATTTGTTCGCGATGTTTGGATCAACAGTGCTTGTTCCGTTTTTAACAGGATTGAATCCGTCAGTGGCGTTAATATCAAGTGGATTAGGAACGCTAGCGTTTCTTCTTATAACGAAAGGTCAAGTACCAGCCTATCTAGGATCATCATTCGCCTTTATTGCACCAATTATTACAGCAAAAACAGCAGGTGGACCTGGAGCGGCAATGCTTGGTGGCTTGCTAGCCGGACTTGTGTACATCTTAATCTCAATCGGAATTAAGAAGTCTGGATCAGAGTGGATTATGAAATTACTCCCACCAATCGTAGTTGGTCCGGTAGTAATGGTAATCGGTCTAGCTTTAGCACATACAGCAGTTAATATGGCGATGAACGGTGCGGATGGTAAGTATAGCTTTACACACTTTTCAGTAGCGCTAGTAACATTAGCGATTACAATTATCTGCTCTATATTCGGAAGAGGATTTTTCAGTATCATACCAGTGTTACTTGGCATTATCGGCGGATATATCTTCGCTTACTTCCAAGGGCTAGTAGACTTAAAGCCGGTAGCTGAGGCAAAATGGTTTGTTGTACCAGATTTTACAGTACCGTTTGTAACATACACTCCAGAGTTTTCATGGAAGATTGTACTTTTAATGGTACCAGTTGCACTAGTAACAATTTCAGAACATATCGGACATCAAATTGTACTTGGAAATGTTATTAAAAGAGATTTAATTGAAAAACCAGGCTTACACCGTTCAATCTTCGGTGATGGTATAGCAACATTGATCGCATCACTAATAGGTGGACCACCGAATACAACATACGGTGAAAACATCGGTGTGCTAGCAATTACGAGAGCATACAGTGTATACTTATTCATCGGCTCAGCAGTGTTCGCAATCATGTTCGGATTTATCGGTAAGATTTCTGCACTGATTCATTCGATCCCAACACCAGTTATGGGTGGTGTATCAATCTTACTATTCGGTGTAATCGCATCAAGTGGATTACGCATGATGGTAGATGATAAAACAGACTTAAGTGACAAACGAAACTTAATGATTGCATCAGTAATACTAGTAATCGGTATTGGTGGAGCGGTACTTCACGTAGGAGAATCGTTCCAAGTAGAAGGAATGGCACTAGCAGCAATTGTAGGCGTACTGTTAAATCTACTACTACCGGAAACGAAACAAATAAAACAATCTAAGCAGATTGCTTCATAATAATAACCTTTTAATTCAGTCCTGTGAGACCGGAAAGGGTGGCTTCTTTCTTGCACCCTAGTCTCACATGACTAGGGTATTTTTATGCAAAGGTTGTTATAAAAATACAAAAGTGGTAACATAAAAATCAGAAAGATGAGGGATGACGATGAGCCATTTGTTAACGATGAGTGAATTATCGGAAGTAGAAATTTCAGAAATCCTAAAAGACGCAGAAGATTTTGCGAATGGGAAAGAGAGCAAAACGACAGAGCAAACTTTTGTTGCGAACTTGTTCTTTGAGAATAGTACGAGAACGAGATTTAGCTTTGAAGTTGCTGAGAAGAGATTAGGACTTGATGTTTTAAACTTTTCAGCTGATGCATCTAGCGTACAAAAAGGAGAAACTTTATACGATACGATAAGAACACTAGAATCAATCGGAACAAAAGCGGTGGTCATCCGCCATGAGCAAGATCGCTACTTCGATGAGCTAAAAGATCAGGTGAATATCCCGATCTTAAACGCTGGAGATGGATGTGGAAACCACCCAACGCAGTGCCTACTCGACCTTCTTACAATTAAACAAGAGTTTGGAAGATTTGAAGGTTTGAAGATTGCAATAGTAGGAGATGTTCGTCATAGCCGAGTAGCACGTTCTAATGCAGAAGCATTAACGAAGCTGGGTGCAACAATTTACTTTGCAAGTCCAGAAGAGTGGAAAGATGAAGACAACACATTTGGAACATACAAACCATTAGATGAACTAGTTCCAGAAGTGGATGTAATGATGTTACTTCGTGTACAACATGAGCGTCATGATCATTATGAAACAGACATTATGAAAGAGTATCATGAAAAACACGGATTAACAGTAGAAAGAGAAAAGCGTATGAAAGAAGGAAGCATTATTATGCATCCAGCTCCTGTAAACCGTGATGTTGAAATTGCAAGTGAACTTGTTGAGTGTGAGCGTTCACGCATATTTAAACAAATGGAAAATGGAGTTTACGTAAGAATGGCTGTACTAAAACGCGCCTTACCAAATGTATTAGGAGGAATGAAACATGAATTACTTGTTTAAAAATGGTCGTTATATGAATGAAGAAGGAAAAATCGTAGCAACAGATCTTCTCGTACAAGACGGTAAAATCGCTAAGGTGGCAGAAAATATTACGGCAGATAATGCTGAAGTAATCGATGTGAACGGAAAGTTAATCGCACCTGGATTAGTAGATGTACACGTACATCTTCGTGAACCAGGTGGTGAACATAAAGAAACAATTGAAACAGGTACACTAGCAGCGGCAAAAGGTGGATTCACTACAATTTGTGCAATGCCAAATACACGCCCAGTACCAGATTGCAGAGAACATATGGAAGACTTGCAAAATCGTATTAAAGAAAAAGCGCATGTCAACGTACTACCATACGGAGCAATTACAGTACGTCAAGCAGGTTCTGAAATGACAGATTTCGAAACATTAAAAGAACTTGGAGCATTTGCTTTCACTGATGACGGTGTAGGCGTACAAGATGCTAGCATGATGTTGGCTGCTATGAAGCGTGCAGCGAAATTAAATATGGCAGTAGTTGCGCACTGTGAAGAGAATACTCTTATTAATAAAGGTTGTGTACATGAAGGGAAGTTTTCTGAGAAACACGGATTAAACGGTATCCCATCAGTATGTGAATCTGTACATATTGCAAGGGATATACTGCTTGCTGAAGCGGCAGATTGTCACTATCACGTATGTCACGTAAGTACGAAAGGCTCTGTACGCGTAATCCGTGATGCAAAGCGCGCTGGAATTAAAGTAACAGCAGAAGTAACACCTCATCACCTAGTGTTATGTGAAGATGATATCCCATCAGCTGATCCTAACTTTAAAATGAACCCACCGCTTCGTGGAAAAGAAGATCACGCAGCACTAATTGAAGGTTTATTAGATGGAACGATTGATATGATCGCAACTGATCATGCACCGCATACAGCGGAAGAGAAAGCACAAGGAATTGAAAGAGCACCATTCGGAATTACTGGTTTTGAAACAGCATTCCCACTGCTATACACAAACCTTGTGAAAAAAGGAATTATTACATTAGAGCAGTTAATTCAATTCTTAACAGAAAAGCCAGCTGATACATTCGGCTTAGAAGCAGGTCGCCTGAAAGAAGGTAGAACAGCTGATATTACAATCATTGATTTAGAACAAGAAGAAGAGATTGATCCAACAACATTCTTATCAAAAGGAAAAAATACACCATTCGCAGGTTGGAAATGCCAAGGATGGCCGGTAATGACAATCGTTGGTGGTAAGATCGCATGGCAAAAGGAGAGTGCATTAGTATGAAAAGACAACTTATCTTAGAAGATGGAACAGTATTAATTGGAAAAGGTTTCGGAGGAGAAATCGAAAAGTCAGGTGAGGTTGTATTTACAACAGGAATGACTGGATATCAAGAAACATTATCTGATCCATCATATTGCGGTCAAATCGTAACATTCACGTACCCATTAATCGGAAACTACGGCATCAACCGTGACGATTTCGAATCGATTCACCCATCTGTAAATGGTTTAATCGTAAACGAAATTTGTGATCACCCATCAAACTTCCGTAATGAAATTTCGTTAAATGATTACTTAAAAGAAAGAAACATCCCAGGGTTAGCAGGAATTGATACGAGAAAATTAACGAGAAAAATTCGTCAATACGGTACATTACGTGGACGTCTATGTAACATGGATGCAGATGTAGAATACATCGTGAGCCAATTAAAAGCGACAGTATTTACAGATCACGTGAAACGCGTATCAACGAAAGATCCATACCCAAGTCCAGGCCGTGGACACCGAGTTGTACTTGTAGACTTCGGAATGAAACATGGTATTTTACGAGAATTAAATAAGCGTGACTGTGATGTAATTGTAGTACCTTACAATACAACAGCAGAAGAGATTTTACGCCTTAGCCCAGATGGAATTATGTTAAGTAACGGACCTGGGGATCCAAAAGATGTACCAGAAGCAATTGAAATGTTAAAAGACATTATCGGTAAAGTTCCTTTATTCGGAATTTGCCTAGGACATCAATTGTTCGCTCTAGCATCTGGTGCGAATACAAGTAAGTTAAAATTCGGTCACCGTGGTTTAAATCATCCAGTAAAAAATCTTGCAACTGGAAAAGTAGCAATTACATCTCAAAACCATGGTTACGCAGTAGAAGAAGAATCAGTTGAAAATACAGAGCTTGAAATTACACATGTTGCTTTAAATGATGGAACAGTAGAAGGTCTTCGTCATAAGAAGTTCCCAGCATTTACAGTACAATACCATCCAGAAGCTTCAGCAGGACCAGAAGATGCAAATGATTTATTCGAAGATTTCTTAGCAATGATTGAAAACTTCAAGAAAGAAGGGGAAGAGTTATGCCAAAACGCCTAGACATTAACACAATTTTAGTAATCGGATCAGGACCAATTGTAATTGGGCAAGCAGCAGAGTTTGATTACTCTGGTACACAAGCTTGTCAATCTCTTAGAGAAGAAGGTTACAAAGTAATCCTTGTTAACTCTAACCCAGCAACAATTATGACAGATACTGCAACAGCAGATAAAGTATATATAGAACCATTAACATTAGAATTCGTAAGCCGTATCATTCGTAAAGAACGTCCAGATGCAATCCTACCAACATTAGGTGGTCAAACAGGGTTGAATATGGCTGTTGAACTTGCGAAATCAGGCATACTTGAAGAGTGCGGAGTTGAAATTTTAGGAACAAAATTATCAGCAATCGAGCAAGCGGAAGATCGTGATTTATTCCGTACATTAATGCAGGAATTAAATGAACCAATTCCATCTAGCACCATTATTCATACGCTAGAAGAAGCACATGAATTTGTAAAAGAAATTGGTTATCCAGTTATTGTTCGCCCAGCATTTACAATGGGGGGAACAGGTGGCGGAATCTGTAGTAATGAAGAAGAACTAATTGAAATCGTATCAGGTGGATTAAAACATAGTCCAGTAACACAATGTTTATTAGAAAAGAGCATTGCTGGTTGTAAGGAAATTGAATATGAAGTAATGCGTGATTCGAATGATAACGCGATTGTAGTATGTAACATGGAAAACATCGATCCAGTTGGTGTTCATACAGGTGATTCTATCGTTGTAGCACCGAGCCAAACATTAAGTGATCGTGAGTATCAAATGTTACGAAATACTTCATTAAGAATTATTCGTGCACTAGGAATTGAAGGTGGATGTAACGTTCAGCTTGCACTAGATCCATATAGCTTCCAATATTATGTAATCGAAGTAAACCCGCGTGTAAGTCGTTCATCTGCACTAGCATCTAAAGCAACTGGATATCCAATTGCGAAGCTAGCAGCGAAAATTGCAGTCGGTTTAACATTAGATGAAATTGTAAACCCAGTAACACAAAAAACATACGCTTGCTTCGAGCCAGCATTAGACTATGTTGTTTCAAAAATTCCACGTTGGCCATTTGATAAGTTTGAATCAGCAAACAGAACACTTGGTACACAGATGAAGGCAACTGGTGAAGTTATGTCAATCGGACGTAATCTAGAAGAATCATTATTAAAAGCGGTTCGTTCTTTAGAACTTGGTATCTATCACTTAGAATTAGATCACTTAAAAGAGCTTGACAAAGAAACAATGAAAAAACGCATTATTAAAGCCGATGATGAGCGACTGTTTATTGTAGCAGAAGCAATTCGTCAAGGTGTAACGAAAGAAGAAATCAACGAATGGTGTGAGATGGACTTCTTCTTCTTACAAAAAGTTGAAAACATCGTAAACATGGAACGTGAAGTAAAAGCGAATGTAGGAAATATGGAAGTACTACAATCTGCGAAAGAAATGGGCTTCAGTGACCATTACATCGCAGCTGCTTGGAACAAAACAGAGCGTGAAATTTACGATATGCGTAAAGAAAGCAATATGACTCCTGTTTATAAAATGGTAGATACTTGTGCGGCAGAGTTTGAATCTGCAACACCATACTACTACAGCACATATGGTGACGAGAATGAATCGATTGTAACAGATCGTAAGAGTGTAGTTGTACTAGGATCTGGTCCAATCCGTATTGGTCAAGGTGTTGAGTTTGACTATGCAACAGTTCACTCTGTATGGGCAATTAAAGAAGCTGGATATGAGGCAATCATTGTTAATAACAACCCAGAAACAGTTTCAACAGACTTCAGTATTTCTGACAAATTATACTTTGAACCACTAACAATCGAAGATGTAATGCACATTATCGATTTAGAAAAGCCAGAAGGTGTTATCGTCCAATTCGGTGGACAAACGGCAATTAACTTAGCTGCTAAATTAGAGGCTCACGGTGTGAAAATCTTAGGAACATCACTTGAAGATTTAGACCGTGCAGAAGATCGTGATAAGTTTGAAGCAGCGTTAACGCTGCTTGGTATCCCGCAACCAGTTGGTAAAACAGCAACGACTGTAGAGCAAGCGGTAGCAATCGCTGACAAAATTGGTTACCCAGTATTAGTAAGACCATCTTACGTACTTGGTGGACGTGCGATGGAAATTGTATATCGTCAAGAAGAACTACTGCACTATATGAAGAACGCGGTTAAAGTTCATGCGGATCATCCAGTATTAATTGACCGCTACATGGTTGGTAAAGAAATTGAAGTAGATGCAATTTCAGACGGTGAAAATGTATTCATTCCAGGTATTATGGAACATATTGAACGCGCTGGAGTTCACTCTGGAGATTCAATTGGAGTATATCCACCACAAAGCTTATCTGAAAAACTAAAAGAACAAATTATTGAACATACAATTGCACTTGGAAAAGGTTTAAACATTGTTGGATTACTAAATATCCAGTTTGTAGTATTCAAAGATGAAGTGTATGTAATTGAAGTAAATCCACGTGCGAGCCGTACAGTACCATTCTTAAGTAAAATTACAGGCGTACCGATGGCGAATGTTGCAACGAAAGTTATTTTAGGTCAAAACCTTGTAGAACAAGGGTATGGAACTGGCTATCACCCAGAAGAGAAGGAAGTGTATGTAAAAGCACCAGTATTCTCATTTGCGAAACTACGCTCAGTTGATACAACATTAGGACCTGAAATGAAATCGACAGGGGAAGTAATGGGTAAAGATTTAACGCTTGAAAAAGCATTATACAAAGGGTTAGTTGCTTCTGGAATTAACATTCCGACGCACGGATCAGTAATCATTACTGTAGCGGATAAAGATAAAGAAGAGGCAATGGAAATTGCAAAACGTTTCCACGAAATCGGTTATAACTTATTAGCAACAGCTGGAACAGCACAAACGTTAGCAGAGCAAAATATTCCAGTGCAAGTTGTAAACAAAATTGATTCTGAAGACTACAACTTACTTGATATTATCCGTCAAGGAAAAGCACAGTTTGTAATCAATACATTAACAAAAGGAAAACAACCAGCGCGTGATGGTTTCCGCATTCGCCGTGAATCAGTAGAAAATGGTGTGGCTTGCTTAACATCACTTGATACAACGAGAGCAATATTACGAGTATTAGAATCTATGACATTCTCAGCGCATTCAATGAAAGAAATTACGCAAACGAAGCGTCACGAGGTGGTGCATGCATGATGCAAAAGCAAAATATGATCGTCGTTAACCAAAAAGAAATCGCAAAAAACATTTACGAATTAGTGCTTCAAGGGGATCTGGTGCAACAAATGAACGATCCAGGGCAGTTTGTACACATAAAGGTAGCAGAGGGCATTACGCCCCTTCTGCGCCGCCCAATTAGTATTTGTAATGTCGATCAAGACAAGAACGAATTTACAATGCTATATCGTGCGGAAGGACAAGGAACAAAAACATTAGCAAAAAGAAAACAAGGTGAACTTGTAGATGTGTTAGGACCACTTGGTCATGGATTTCCTGTAGAAGAAGCGGAAGCTGGACAAACGGCTTTATTAGTAGGCGGGGGAATTGGTGTACCACCACTATATGAATTGTCGCAGCGTCTTGTAGCAAAGGGAGTACGCGTTATTCACATCTTAGGTTTTCAAACGAAAGATGTTGTCTTCTATGAAGAGAAATTCGCAGAGCTTGGTGATACGTATGTTGCAACAGTTGATGGTACGCACGGTACGAAAGGGTTTGTAACAGATGTAATTGATAGCTATGGAATTGACTTTGACATTCTATACTCATGTGGACCTTTAGCAATGCTTCGTGCATTAGAAGGACGCTATAAAGAGAGAAAAGCCTACATTTCATTAGAAGAACGTATGGGCTGTGGCATCGGAGCATGTTTCGCATGTGTATGCCATTTGCAAGCAGATTCGAGTGGACATTCTTACAAGAAGGTGTGTAGCGACGGACCAGTATTTCCAATCGGGGAGGTTGTACTATGAACAGATTGCAAGTTGAATTACCAGGGTTATCATTAAAAAATCCAATCATCCCAGCATCTGGTTGCTTCGGATTTGGTCGTGAGTATGCACAGTTCTATGATTTAAGTGTACTTGGATCAATTATGATTAAAGCGACGACGGAACAGCCTCGTTATGGAAACCCAACGCCTCGTGTTGCTGAAACACCAGGTGGAATGCTAAATGCAATTGGGCTTCAAAATCCTGGATTAGAAAAGGTAATGAATTCTGAATTACCTTTTCTCGAGCAATTTGATCTTCCGATTATTGCAAATGTTGCTGGTTCACAAGCTGAGGATTACGTAGCGGTTGCGAAGGAAATCTCAAAAGCACCAAATGTTCATGCGCTAGAATTAAATATTTCTTGTCCAAACGTAAAAACGGGTGGTATCGCTTTTGGTACAAATCCTGAAATTGCTGCTGATTTAACGAAGCGAGTAAAAGAGGTTTCTGAAGTGCCGGTATATGTGAAATTGTCACCGAACGTGGCAAACATTGTGGAGATTGCAAAAGCAATTGAAAATGCAGGTGCGGACGGTTTAACGATGATTAATACATTGCTTGGTATGCGTCTAGATTTAAAAACTGCAAAACCAATTTTAGCAAACCGTACGGGTGGACTATCAGGGCCTGCGATTAAGCCAGTAGCAATTCGTATGGTACATGAAGTAAGTCAAGCGGTTAACATTCCGATTATCGGAATGGGTGGTATTGAAACTGCGGAAGATGTAATTGAATTCTTCTATGCTGGCGCAAGCGCAGTTGCAGTAGGGACAGCGAACTTTATTGATCCGTTCGTTTGTCCAACGATCATTGAAGAGTTACCTGCATTACTAGATGAGTTAGGATTTGACCACATTTCGGAATGTCAAGGAAGGAGCTGGAAGCAAACATGTCACAGTCGTTAATCGTTGCACTGGATTTTCCAGGTAAGAAAGAGGTAGAACAATTTTTACATCACTTTGAAGGGGAAGAGTTATTTGTCAAAGTTGGTATGGAGTTGTTTTATAAAGAGGGACCTGCAATTATTACGTACTTAAAGGAAAAAGGACATAAAATCTTTCTAGATTTAAAGCTTCATGATATTCCGAATACAGTAAAAAGCGCTATGCGCAGCCTAGCTAGTCTAGATGTTGATATGGTAAATGTTCATGCTGCTGGGGGAAGCAGTATGATGAAAGCTGCGATCGAGGGATTAGAGGAAGGTAAGCAAGAAGGAAAAGAGAGACCGATTTGTATTGCAGTTACACAACTAACAAGCACTTCGGAAGCTATGATGAAAAAAGAGATTGGTATTGAGAAAACGTTAGAAGAAGCGGTTGCTCATTATGCCAAATTAACGAAAGAAAGTGGACTTGATGGAGTTGTTTGTTCAACACTTGAAGTACCAAAATTACGTGAAGTATGCGGGGAAACATTTGTAACAGTAACACCGGGGATTCGTCTTGCAAGTGATGATGTGAATGACCAAGTGCGCGTTGCAACACCGAAACGTGCGAGGGAACTTGGTTCAAGCTACATCGTAGTTGGACGTAGTATTACAAAAGCAGAAAATCCGCTTGAAGCGTATAAAACAGTAAAACAACAGTGGGAAGGTGTAACAGTATGAAAAAAGAAATTGCATCGCATTTATTAGAAATTGGAGCAGTATTTTTACAACCGAATGATCCATTCACTTGGTCTTCTGGTATGAAATCACCAATTTATTGTGATAATCGTTTAACTTTATCTTATCCAAAAGTACGCCAAGCGATTGCAGCTGGATTAGAAGAGTTAATTAAAGAGCACTTCCCAACTGTAGAAGTTATTGCAGGAACAGCAACTGCTGGTATTGCACACGCTGCATGGGTAAGCGATCGTATGGATTTACCAATGTGCTACGTACGTAGTAAAGCAAAAGGACACGGTAAAGGGAACCAAATCGAAGGAAAAGCTGAAAAAGGTCAAAAAGTAGTTGTAGTAGAAGATTTAATTTCAACTGGTGGTAGTGCAATTACATGTGTAGAAGCACTTCGCGAAGCTGGTTGTGAAGTATTAGGAATCGTATCAATCTTCACATACGAGCTTGAGTCAGGAAAAGAGAAACTAGAAGCAGCAAACGTAGCATCATATTCTTTAAGTGATTACAGTGCATTAACTGAAGTTGCAGCAGAAAAAGGTATGATCGGACAAGCTGAAACGAAAAAATTACAAGAGTGGCGTAAAAATCCAGCTGACGAGGCTTGGGTTACAGCGTAACACGAAAAAAGACGATCGCGGGGGGGGAACGCGGTCGTCTTTTTTATATCATTGTTAAAATTTCATGTAAAGAACATATAGTAGGAACATCGCACTTGAGCTGCGAGTTATCCCGATTTAACCATATCCCTTGCATTCCAGCTATTGTACTACTAATTGCATCTGTTTCTAATCGATCGCCAATATAATAGCAATCTTTTAGTTCAAAATTAGATTGTAATCCGGCCATTTGAAAAATTGCTGGATCGGGTTTTGAAATCCCGATTTTACTAGAAGTAAAAATATAGCTGAAATATTGTAGAATATTTAAAGCGGTCAACTTTTCAATTTGTTGTTCATAATCGCCGTTACTAATGATACCTAATGAATATCCTTTTTGCTTTAAGGATTGTAATGTATATAGTACATCTTCAAATGCAATCCAGTTTTTTTTATACAGTTCGATATATTGATTGAATCTTTGCTTAGATTCCTTAAGTGATAAATGTACTTCATATGCTTTAAATAAATGATACATTCGCAATGCTTGTTGCTCACGAAAGGATAATTGATTGGATAAAAATTTATTGAAGTATTGTTCGGATAATTCATGCCACAGTTTCGTAGCCTCTAATTCGTTTCCTAGAAAAATATCATTATACTTCTGGAAGAAATGTGAAATGCCATTTCTCTCAGCGGCTTCATAATCAAGTAGAGTTCCATCGATATCAAAGAAAATCATATTAAAATCTCCTTACTACTAACTACTTATTGCTTTCTGCAACTTCATATCCTCGCACAAATAATAGAGTCATATAAGAAACGATAAATGAGAAGATGCTGTACATACCAACCCAAAAGAAAAATTTTGGAGTAAAGGCGATAACACCTATTATTAAAAAACTAGCAAACGTTACAATTGGCATTACGTAATACGTTCTTGTTCTACGAGTTCCAATTATTGAAACAATAAAGATAAGTACTGGACAAATTAATAAGACGAAAATCAATTCATTCATAGTTATGTCCCCTTTTTTAGTAGAAGTTATTTGTTTCTCATAAACGTTTTGAATAATTGCTCTCCTAAAATAATTTCGCTAAGTGACAAAAAACACCTTTTGCAAGTCGTATCTTTTCTAAGAATAAAAAAAGTAATGATAGTGAGTAAATAAAATAATATTTGCTAATGAATAGAAGAAAGTGCCACCGGATAAGGTGGCACTTTCTTACTTTACTGAATGAGCTTTTTGCATCTTTTTAATCATACGAATCTGTCCGCGATGATTGATTTCATCTTCAAATACGTGAAACCATTTAAAGTAGTTATTTGCTGGTTTGTCATACCAAAAGTCTGTCTTTTTAAATAACCATTCGTTAGGTAAAGACTGAAATGTTTCGATCGTTTTAGAGCGTACTTCTTGTAGTGTGTTGATGTAATAATCTATGGAGTTTCCTTTTATTTTTTGGCGGCCTAAATTACCTAATTCAATTCCTGGTAACCAACGTTCTAATTCAGCCTCCGTTGGTTCTCGATCTTCAAAAGTATGAATTTGATAAAAATATTCGACAGCCGCCATGTGATACAATAGCATACCAATTGAATTTGCTTCATCATCAAATAAATAATCAAGTTCTTCAATTGTTAAGCCTTCCACCGCTTGCATTGTTGTATAACGGGCGTAATTCATCATGGAAACAAGTTTTGAAAATTCAATTTGTAAACCATCTATCTTATCGATTACAAAGTTCAATTAAAATTCCCCCTCTTTAAACAATTGCTCCAGAGAAAGAATTCTATGTGCAAAGAAAAACTCCTGTTAAAAAGATTGTGATTTTTAACAGGAAATAACAATTAGCTCCCTATTTGCTTTTGTAATAACTTCATAACCGTCTTTTGTAATGACGATATCGTCTTCAATTCTACAACCGCCCCAGTTTGGTATATAAATGCCTGGTTCCACTGTAACAACCATACCTTCTTCTAAAGTAGCTTTACTTTCTTGTGATAGGCGAAGAGGCTCATGTATTTCTAGACCAAGTCCATGTCCAGTAGAGTGGCCAAAATATTGACCATATCCGTGTTCTGTAATGTAATCTCTTGTTATATCATCGATACTTTTCGCAGTTTCGCCGGGCTTAATTGCTTCGGTTCCACGTTTTAATGCTTCTCGTACAACATTGTATATTTTTTTGAATTCTTCGGATGGCTCGCCAATCGCTACAGTCCGTGTTATATCGGAACAATAGCCATTGTAAAGTGCACCGAAATCTAATGTAACGATATCGCCGCGCTCGATTATTTTATTTGATGCGACTCCGTGGGGGAGAGAAGAACGAACACCAGAAGCCACAATGATTTGAAATGATGAGGATGTAGCTCCTTTTTTTCGCATGAAAAATTCTAATTCATCTCGGACATCAGTCTCACTTATTCCTGGTTTTAGAAATTGAAGGATGTGGTGAAATGCTTCGTCAGCAATATGAGCTGCAAATTTCATTATCTCTATTTCGGGAGTGTCTTTAATAATACGAATATCTTCGATGATTTCACACACCTGAACTATTTCCGCATGTATATATTTTTGTAAGTTCTTATATTGTTGCAATGTCATGTTGTTTTCTTCAATTCCAAGTTTTTGAATGTTTAATTTCGATACTTGATTTGCAATTTCTTCTTCTAAATTTCCTTTATGCATAATAATTTCGGCTTCTTTTATTTGTGATTTCGCTTGATCTACATAGCGAAAGTCGGTTATAAAAATAGCTTTATCCGCAGAGATTAAGACGACGCCAGCGCTACCTGTAAAGCCTGTTGCATATTGACGATTTTCTTTTTTTGTAATAAGTAATCCATCAATTCCGTAGTTATGTAGTTGTTTTTGTATTTTATTAATTCTTAAAGTCATGTTAATGCCCCCTTTTCACAGTATTGAATAAAGCAAGTAGCGTGCCAAAATATATATTTAGAGAAAAGATAGTGGGAATTGCATATATTTTAGAGAAGGTAAGAAATTTAGCCCACTATTTGTGGAAGGTGGGCTGCTCGTGAAATACAGATTGCTTCAATTATCAGTGGGGGAATGAAAAATACATCGATTCAAGATTCACTTTCTTTACACACTGTAAAAAAATTTATACAAATACGAAATGACATGTCAAATTTTTTGACAATATTGAAGTTAGGAAAGAAAAGTATAAGTGATTTTTAGATTATATATTTGGAAAAGTAGTATGATTCCTTTTATATTTGAATATAAAATTTAATATATAAATAGATGATGATTATTGATATAATAGGTAATTGTTGGATTTCTCTCGAAGATAGGAATACGTAACGAATATAAATGAATAAGGAATGTGAGTACATGAAGAAATTAAGTAAATTAATGTCATTTTGTTTAGCGGCTAGTATGCTTGTTGTAACAGGCTGTGAAAAAAGTAATAACAACGTTCAACTCAATGAAAAAGTTGATCAGCTGGATGAAGCGCCAGAGGTGACAGAGAAAGAAGCTAAAAAGATCGTAAGAAAGAGTGTAGATGAAATTGCAAACTCTTTTAGTGAAATGGAAAAAGAAAATGGATGGAGTAGAAATAATCCTGGAGATTTGGATACAGCGAAAAAAGGGGTTAAGGGATTAGTTTCAAATAAGTTTGTAGAGAATCAGCTTCCTGGATTACTTGATACATTTAATAGGTCAAGAGAAACGGATATGTTGCCATTTCCTATTCATATTGAGCCAGAAGTGAGGCTAACTTATTCGCAGAAAAATGATGTTTTAAAGATTGAGACACTCACCCTTGCAAATGATATGGGGAATGAAGCGGAGACGTGGGAATTTATTTTAGTTTATAAAGATGGAAAATGGTTAATGGATAGATGGTCATCAAATACTCCAGCAGATTTAAAGTTAACTAAAGAAGAAGCTAACGAACTTCTTAGAGTTCAAGGTTTCAAGAATGTCTCTTTTGTTAGAGAAGAGAATAGTGGCGATAAGAAATATATTTTTAAAGAAGGTAACGGAGTAGTTGCTGTGGACGCCCAAACATCTGTTATTACATATAATGTAGATGATAAAAAACAAGAAAAGATAACGAAAGAAGATGTTATTCAAGAACAAGAAACAGCTAAGAGAAATGATTCCAGTACGTATACTAGCTCAAAAGAAGAGAAGCAGCTCAAAAAAGAATCTTCTTCAGCATTAGGTAAAACTAAGGTTCTAAATGAGTTAGCAGCTCTAGAAAATCAAGAAAAACATACGAACGTTATGACAACAAACGATATAGTAAATGAAATAGAAGGAAATTATCAATTGTGGGATAGTAAATTAAATGAAATTTATAACACATTAAAAAATACTATGTCCCCTGATGCATTTCAGTCGTTAAAAACGAAACAAATTGCGTGGGTTAAAGAAAAAGAAAGTAAAGTTAAAGCAATTGGTACTGATCCAAACAATGGAACGATGAGACGTATAGAAGCTTCAGAAGAGAAATATAAGATGACAAAAGAAAGATGTTACGAATTAGTTAATGGATATATGAACTAAACTAAAAACATAAAAAAATGCGTTGCTTACAAGCAACGCATTTTTAAGTATTTACGCTTTTAATTTCATTACTGTGTCGGCATCTGGCGTTACATATATTGTTTGTTGATTATCATATGTAACAAATCCCAGTTTTGCACCGCTCGGTTTTTTGACATGGCGTATTTTTGTGAAATCTACAGGAACAGAGCTAGAATCTTTTGCTTTACTGTAATAAGCGGCTATTTTAGCAGCTTCTAGTAAAGTTTCTTCAGCAGGCTCCAAAGAACGAATGACAACGTGAGACCCAGGTATGTCTTTCGTATGTAACCAAATCTCATCACGACGAGCGAATTTCGTTGTTAAATAATCATTTTGTTTATTATTTTTACCGACGAAAATTTCTGTGCCATCACTAGCCAAATATTTATCCAATATTGGTTTAGTTGGTTTTTTCTTTGCATTCTTCGTCTTACGACTACGCACATAACCTTCTTCAGCTAGTTCCTCACGAATTTCTTCAATGTCTTTTGAAGAAGCAGCTTCCATTTGTTGCAGTAAGCTATCAAAATAAAGAATTTCTTCATTTGTTTTTTCGATTTGTTCTTCTACAATAGCAACCGAATTTTTCGCTTTTTGGTACTTTTGGAAATAGCGCTGTGCATTTTCAGATGGTGATTTTAAAGGATCTAATGTGATTTTTACAGTTCCACTATTTTCGTCGTAATAGTTAACAACTTCAATATCTTTATCCCCTTTTTTTAAAGCATACATATTGGCTGTAAGTAGCTCTCCAAATAATTGATATTTATCTGCTTTTCCAGCGTCTTGTAATGTTTTTTCTAGTTTAATTAGCTTCTTTTCATTTTTTGACTTTTCATTTTGCATAAATCGTTCTAAATCGTGAGCTTGTTGTTTTACACGATCGCGCTCTGCTTTACCAAAGAAGAAACGATCCAACAATTCACTAACAGACGAAAATGCTTTTTCATTTCCTTGCAAGTGAGAAAGAGGGAATAGGTAAAAGAACTCTTTTCCATTTGCAGTTATCATTGTTGGCACGTACTGATGCGTTAGTAGGTTTTTTTGCAAGATGAAGAAAGCTTCAGATAATGCTTTTTCATTTACCATACCTGCTTTTTTCACTACTTCTTTTGCAAAGAGTGGGGAAATCCCCATAAAAGCTCCGACAAGCTGTTTATCCATATTTCCAGATAAAAAGTCTAGTGGTCTAATAAAATCATCCGCATTTTCAATGTGCAGTGGGTTGATTTTATGTTGGGCTGGTGGTGCAACATATTCAGCTCCCGCATATACAGTTCGATGACGGTTTACGGCTAAAGAAACGTGTTTTAAGCTATCTAAAATAACATTTGTTTTCGTATCTACTAAGATAATGTTACTGTGTCGTCCCATTATTTCGATTACTAATGTTTTTAAAGATTCGTCTCCGATTTCATTACGACTGCGAACTGTAATTTGAATAATACGTTCCAAGTCAATTTGTTCAATTTTTTCAATAAACCCACCTTCTAAATGTTTGCGAAGAAGCATACAAAACATCGGCGGTATCGCTGGTGAATCATAGTTTTGATTCGTTAAGTGCATACGCGCATATGTAGGATGAGATGAAAGAATCAGCTTTTGGTTTTTTCCGTTTGCTCGAATATGTAATAAAATTTCATATTTTGAGGGTTGATATATTTTTGAAATTCTTCCTGTTTGAAGAGAATTTGCAATTTCATGTGTAATCGCTCTTGTGAATAATCCATCGAATGCCATGAATGAACACTCCTTTCTAACTAAAAGTTAATTATAGCATTTTTTTGGACGAGGCTGAATAAGCTTTCATTAGAGTATGTCTGGAATCAGGAGGTCGATGGCAGAATGAACTGGTATGAAATGCGTGCACATGAAGTGGAGGAAAGAACGAATACGAATGTGGAGGTAGGTCTTACAGAGCAAGAAGCAGAGGGGCGATTAAAGAAATTTGGTACAAATGAATTGGAAGAAGCAAAGCGCCCTTCTGCGCTTATGGTGTTTTTAGCGCAATTTAAAGATTTTATGGTGCTTGTTTTATTTGGTGCTACAATTATTTCGGCTTTTTTAGGAGAGTATATCGACTCTATTGCAATTGTTGCAATCGTTATTATTAATGGTATCCTAGGTTTCTTTCAAGAGAGGAAAGCTGAAAAATCGTTGGAAGCTTTAAAAGAATTGGCCGCTCCTCAAGTTACTGTACTAAGAAATGGAAAGTGGATAAAGGCACCGTCTAAAGCGCTTGTACTAGGTGATATTATTAAGTTTTCAAGTGGTGACCGTATTGGCGCGGATGTTCGACTTGTGGAATCCTCAAGTTTATATATTGAAGAGTCGGCTCTTACAGGAGAGTCAGTGCCTGTGCAAAAGAAGGTAGAGGCGTTACAAGGTCAAGATGTTTCAATTGGGGATCAAAAAAACATGGCATTTATGGGGACGATGATAACGAGAGGTGCTGGAACAGGAGTAGTCGTAGCAACTGGAATGAATACAGCTATGGGGCAAATTGCAAATATGTTGCAAAATGCTGAGCAAATGGAAACGCCATTACAAAGAAGATTAGAACAGCTTGGGAAAATTTTGATTATTGTCGCTCTTATTTTGACAGCTCTTGTTGTACTAGCCGGTGTATATCAAGGGAATGAAGTGTATCACATGTTTTTGGCTGGGGTTTCGCTCGCTGTTGCGGCTATTCCGGAAGGATTGCCAGCAATCGTTACGGTTGCGTTATCACTTGGCGTACAGCGCATGATTAAAAAGAAGGCGATTGTGCGAAAGTTGCCGGCTGTAGAAACATTAGGCTGCGCCTCTGTTATTTGCTCAGATAAAACAGGAACAATGACACAAAATAAAATGATGGTAACGCATATGTGGTCAGGTGGAGAATTGTGGAAGGTAACAGGTCAAGGTTATGAGCCAACAGGTTCGTTTATGAAGGGTGAAAAAGTAATTGACCCTGCTAAGACGAAATCACTTTATCAACTACTTACATTTGGCTGTTTATGTAATAATGCGAATGTTATTCAAAAGAAAAAGACGTATGTGTTAGATGGAGATCCAACAGAGGGAGCTCTCGTTGCAGCAGCAATGAAGGCGGGGATATCACGTGAAGCTCTTAAAGGAAAGTTTGAAGTCATTCGTGAATTTCCTTTTGATTCAACTAGAAAAATGATGAGCGTTATTGTTCGTGATCGTGAAGGCAAAAAATTTGTTATTACAAAAGGAGCACCAGATGTTCTTTTGCAAATGAGCCAAACAATTTTATGGGGAAATAAACAGCAGCCTTTAAGTGAACTGTACCGAAAAGAAGTACAGGCAGCGATTCATAGTTTGGGAAGTCAAGCTTTACGAACGATTGCGGTGGCATTTAAACCGTTAAAAATTACAGATTCAATTGAACATGAAAGAGAAGTCGAGCAGGATTTTATGCTTGTTGGAATACAAGGAATGATAGATCCGCCAAGACCAGAAGTTGCACGAGCAGTGAAAGAGTGTAAGGAAGCTGGTATTAGAACGGTAATGATTACGGGAGATCATAAAGTGACAGCAATGGCAATTGCGGAACAGTTAGGGGTTTTACCACCGGGTGGACGCGTTGTAGAAGGAGTAGAACTTGCGAATATGGATGTGGAGGCATTAGAAAATATTGTAGAAGATACGTATGTATTCGCTCGTGTGTCTCCTGAGCATAAATTGAAAATTGTTAAGGCATTGCAAAATAGGGGGCATATAGTAGCTATGACAGGTGATGGAGTGAACGATGCTCCAGCTATTAAAACAGCCGATATAGGGATTGCGATGGGGATTACAGGGACAGATGTTGCAAAAGAAGCTTCTTCACTTGTGTTGTTAGATGACAACTTCGCCACGATTAAATCGGCGATTAAAGAAGGTAGAAACATATATGAAAATATCCGGAAGTTTATTCGGTATTTGTTAGCATCTAATGTTGGTGAAATTTTAGTTATGTTATTTGCGATGTTACTTGCTTTGCCATTGCCGATGGTTCCGATTCAAATTTTGTGGGTGAACTTAGTTACTGATGGTTTACCAGCGATGGCATTAGGGTTGGATAAAGCTGAAGGAGATGTGATGAAGCGAACGCCACGCCATCCGAAAGAAGGAGTATTTGCTAGAGGGCTTGCGTGGAAAATTATAAGTCGTGGTTTTCTAATCGGAGCAGTGACATTAGTAGCGTTTATTATTGCATTTAACCAGCATCCGAACGAATTGAAGTATGCACAAACGGTAGCATTCGCAACATTAGTACTTGCTCAGCTTATTCATGTATTTGATTGTCGCAGTGAACATTCTATATTTCATCGCAACCCATTTGGAAATATATATTTAGTAGGAGCGGTTATTATTTCCTTATTGTTAATGCTTGTAGTTATTTATTATCCGCCATTACAACCGATTTTTAGCACATTGCCGATACAAGCACGAGATTGGTTGTTAATTGGAGGGTTATCATCTATTCCGACATTCTTATTAGTAGGATCCTTATTAACAAGAAAAAAAGAGGAAAAGAAAAAACCACTGTTATATAAGAAGGGATTAAACTTGAAATAGTCAATAATATGAAAATGTGATATAATTTACAGAAGGTAGTAGAGTTGCATCTCTATTACCTTTTTCATTGAGTTATTTCATGGCTTGGATGTGATAAAGATGATTTGTAGTATGACAGGATTTGGAAGGTCGAAAGTAGAAAACGATACTTTTCAAATTACAGTAGAAATGAAGTCGGTGAACCATCGCTTTTTAGAAATGAGTATTCGACTTCCGAAGCAAATGATGGTGTTTGAAGATAAAATTCGTAAAATAATTGCAGAACAAGTTCGCCGTGGACGTATTGAAGTGTCTATTAGTATAACAGGTGAAGGGCTTGTTGAAAGAAAATTAAGTGTGAATTGGGAGCTTCTTGAACAGTACCAATCCATTATGGAAGATATAAAAGGAAAATTTCAATTACAAGATTCTATTACACTTCAACAATTAATGGGTATGCCAGAAGTAACGGCAATTGAAGAAATAGAAAATGTAAATGTACAATTTGAAAACAGTTTATATGAGGCTGTTCGCCAAGCTGCTCATATGTTGAAAACGATGAGAGAGGGCGAAGGAGAACGATTACATAAAGATATAGCGTATCGTTTGCAAGAGATTCACAATTGTGTAAATGCAATTATCCCACATGCGCCAATTGTTACACAAAAATATCGTGAACGATTAGAAAATCGCTTAAAAGAATTACATAATCAAGATTTAGATGAACAACGATTGCTAACAGAAGTGGCAATATTTGCAGAGCGTTCAGATATTCACGAAGAACTAGTACGCTTACAAAGTCATTTAGATCAATTTCGTGAAGCACTGCAAATTGAAGAGCCTGTTGGAAGGAAAATGGACTTCATCGTGCAAGAGATGCATAGAGAAGTTAATACGATTGGTTCTAAGGCAAATGACTTAACAATTTCAAAATATGTCGTAGAAATGAAAAATAACCTTGAAAAAATTCGTGAACAAGTACAAAATATTGAGTAGCTTTCAAAAAATATATAAAGTTATACGTGGTGGAGAAATCGGATAGACTTACTAGGAGGCGCAAACTATGGCCATGAGGTTTTTAAATATTGGATATGGAAACATTGTATCTGCTCATCGAATTATTGCTATTGTAAGTCCGGAGTCAGCTCCTATTAAACGAACAGTACAGGAAGCACGTGAACATAATGCTTTGCTTGATGCTACGTATGGGAGAAAAACAAGGGCGGTTATTGTTATGGATGATGGGCATATTGTATTAAGTCCAATTCAGCCAGAGACGATTGCACATCGTTTGAATAATAAAGAAGATTTAAGTGAGGAAGGGTAGGTTTTACATATTTATGAGAAGTAGAAGAGGATTGCTCATCGTTCTTTCAGGACCTTCTGGGGTCGGGAAAGGAACGGTTCGAAAAGAGCTGTTTAGCCATGAAGATACGCGTTTTCAGTACTCTATTTCAGTAACGACACGTAAACCGCGTGAAGGTGAAGTAGATGGTGTGGATTATTTCTTTAAAGAGAGAGAAGAATTTGAAGAAATGATTCGTAATGAGAGGTTACTTGAATGGGCTGAATTCGTTGGTAATTATTACGGAACACCAATTGATTATGTTGAAAAAACATTACAAGAAGGAAAAGATGTGTTCCTAGAAATTGAAGTGCAAGGAGCAATTCAAGTTAAAAAAGCCTTTCCTGAAGGTGTATTTATTTTCTTAGCACCTCCAAGTTTATCTGAACTAAAGAACCGAATTGTCGGTCGTGGTACAGAAACTGAAGATGTTATTGAAAATCGTTTAACGGTAGCGAAAGAAGAAATCGAAATGATGGACGCTTATGACTATGTAGTAGAAAACGATCAAGTTGAATTAGCTTGCGACAGAATTAAAGCAATTGTGGTTGGCGAACATTGCCGCCGCGAAAGAGTAGCAAAATATTATAAAGAAATGACGGAGGGTCTATAATTATGTTAAATCCATCAATTGATTCATTATTAACAAAAATCGATTCTAAATATACACTTGTAACAGTAGCTGCGAAGCGTGCTCGTGAAATGCAACTTGCTGACAACTGTGTTATTGAACAACCTGTTTCTCATAAATGTGTAGGTAAATCATTAGAAGAAATCGATGCAGAAGTATTAAAATATGTACCAAGCGAAGACAAAATAATTGATTAAGACCATCTTTTCGACAAATTAAAACATAGACATTATAATTTTCTATGTAACGGTAACAACCTATTTACAAGTAGGTTGTTATTTTTTTACGACAGAGCTGAAAAGAACTTGTATAAAGAAGAAACGAAATACTAGCACTGACGAGCTGGAAAAATTCCATTTCAGCAGAATAAGTTTGAAAAAGAAAGAGGACGAGTCATATGCTAAAAGGGAAAAAGATACTTCTATGTGTAACAGGAGGCATTGCGGTTTTTAAAGCAGCTGCGTTAACAAGTAAAATGACACAAGCGGGGGCACTTGTAAAAGTGATGATGAGTGAGTCAGCAATGAAGTTTGTTACTCCTCTTACATTTCAAGCCCTTTCTCGTCATGATGTATATACAGATACATTCGATGAGAAAGACTCGGCGGTTATCGCTCATATTGATTTAGCAGATTGGGCGGATGTTGTACTTGTTGCACCTGCTACAGCCAATTGTATTGGAAAGTTAGCTGGTGGTATTGCTGACGATATGATTACAACTACTTTGTTAGCTACTACAGCGCCAGTGTGGATTGCACCTGCTATGAACGTGCATATGTATGAAAATAAAATTGTTCAAAAAAATATGATGACGTTAAAAACTTTAGGATATACATTCATTGAGCCTGGGGAAGGTTTTTTAGCATGTGGTTATGTAGCAAAAGGAAGATTAGAAGAGCCTGAAACGATTATTGCGCGTTTAGAGGCATCTTTCTCAGAGAAAAAGCCATTGCAAGGAAAGCGAATATTAATAACAGCTGGACCGACACGTGAAAAGATTGATCCGGTTCGTTTTATGACGAATTTTTCTTCTGGAAAGATGGGATATGCAATTGCGGAAGTGGCAGCAAACTTAGGAGCTGAGGTTATACTTATTTCAGGACCGACATCGCTAACTCCACCATTACATGTAACAACTGTACAAGTGGAATCTGCACAAGATATGTTAGAAGCTGTACTTAAGTATTATTCCAATACGGATGTTGTTATTAAAACAGCTGCAGTTGCAGATTACCGCCCGAAATATGTTCATGATAATAAAATGAAAAAGAAGAATGGCGATGCTGTTATTGAATTAGAAAGAACAGTGGATATTTTAAAAACGTTAGGTGAGAAGAAGGACCAACAGTTACTTATTGGATTTGCAGCCGAAACGACAAACATAGAGGAGTACGCAACGAGAAAATTACGTGAGAAAAATGCAAATATGATTGTTGCGAATGATGTGAAAGCCCAAGGAGCTGGATTTGGTACAGATACAAATATTGTGACAATATATAGAAAAGATGGAGAGATTATTGAGTTGCCACTTTTAACGAAGAAAGAAGTAGCTCGTGAAATATTAAAGCAAATTGAAATGATGTTAGAAGATGATCGTTTATGAAGTTTGCGAGTGTGATTGTTGATGTACCTGCACGTCAAACAGATCGACCGTTTGATTATATTATCCCTAAAAAATGGGAAGATATTGTGCAAACAGGAATGCGTGTAGTAGTCCCATTCGGCCCGAGGAAATTGCAAGGCTTTATTATTGGCATAAAGGATTCGGTTGACGTAGAAAGTAAAAAATTAAAGGTACTCTATGAAATACTAGATGTCACTCCAGTTTTAAATGAGGAGTTATTAAAGCTTGGGTATTGGCTTACAAGTGAAACGTTATGTTATATGATTTCAGCTTTTCAAGTGATGCTGCCGACAGCGATAAAAGCAACGTATAAAAAGCGTCTGCAGCTTCGTAAACAAGAAGAAGTTACGCCAGAAATTCTTTGTTTATTTCAGGGGAAGGAAACGATAGATTGGGAAGCTATCGAGGCGCAGCCACACCTATATCGCACTATTCAACAAGAAATTAAAAATGGTACGATTGAAGTAGTTTATCAAGTAAAGGATAAAGTACAAAAGAAGAAACAAAGAGTAGTTCAACCAGAATTGCCGGAAGATAAACTAGAATTAGCGGCGTTTGAACTGAAAAGTAAAAAACAACAAGATGTACTTTATTATTTTGTAGAAAATTATAAAAGTGTACCGTTGAAAATTTTAACAGAAGAATTACAAATAACAGATGCACCAATAAAAGCACTTGTTAAGAAGGGGCTAATCTCAGAAAAGTATGTAGAAGTATACCGGAATCCGTATGACGATGATGATTTTGAACAAACGAAACCATTTCCGCTTACGGAGGAACAAAAACAAGTAATTACACCGATTTTGTCATCGATTATAAATGAAACTTACAATCCATTTTTACTATATGGTGTTACAGGAAGTGGTAAGACAGAAGTGTATTTACAATCTATAGCAGCGGTGCTGAAAAAGGGAAAAGAAGCTATTGTGCTTGTTCCTGAAATCGCGTTAACGCCCCAGATGGTAGATCGCTTCAAAGGTAGGTTCGGTTCGCAAGTTGCGGTTCTTCATAGTGCGCTTTCTGTCGGAGAAAAATATGATGAATGGCGCAAGATTTTAAGAAAAGAAGTGAAAGTTGTAGTTGGTGCGCGTTCAGCTATTTTTGCTCCATTTGAAAATTTAGGGATCATTATTATTGACGAAGAGCACGAATCGAGTTATAAGCAAGAAGATAATCCGAAGTATCATGCAAGAGATGTAGCAGTATGGAGAGGGCAATATCATAAGTGTCCAATCGTTCTAGGAAGTGCAACGCCGACACTTGAATCGTTTGCTAGAGCAAAAAAAGGTGTCTATGGGTTGCTTACAATGGAAAAACGTATGAATGAACAAGCCTTGCCGACGGTAGAAATTGTTGATATGCGGGAAGAGCTTCGTGATGGAAATCGCTCAATGTTTTCAAAGGCACTGCATGAAAAAATAGCAGATCGATTAGAAAAGAAAGAACAAATGGTTCTCTTTTTAAATAGAAGGGGTCATTCTACGTTTGTGATGTGCCGTGATTGTGGGTATGTCGTACAATGTCCGCATTGTGATATTTCGCTGACATATCACAAAATGAACCATCGTTTAAAATGTCATTATTGTAGTTATGAAGAAAATATGCCAACAGAGTGTCCTGCTTGTAATAGTACTTATATTCGTTTCTTTGGTACAGGGACGCAAAAGGTTGAAGAAGAAATCACAAAACTATTTCCAGAAGCGCGAGTCATTCGAATGGATGTGGATACAACAAGCCGCAAAGGAATGCATGAAAAATTATTAAAGGCATTTGGTGAAGAGAAAGCAGATATATTACTTGGAACACAAATGATTGCAAAAGGACTTGATTTTCCGAAGGTGACGCTTGTTGGTGTTTTAACGGCGGATACGATGCTTCACCTACCTGATTTTCGGGCGAGTGAAAAGACCTATCAGCTATTGACGCAAGTGAGTGGACGTGCAGGAAGACATGAATTGCCAGGGGAAGTTGTAATTCAAACGTATACGCCGGAACATTACAGTGTAGAATTAGCAAAGAATCAACACTATGATGTATTTTTTGAACAAGAAATGCAAATGAGGCGAATGAGGCAATATCCGCCATATTACTATGTTGTACTTGTCACTGTATCTCATCCAGAATTATTAAAGGCAGTCCAAGTGACGGAAAAAATTGTCGGTCATTTACGAATGCATTGTTCACAGCAAACGATGGTATTAGGGCCAGTTGCTTCAGCAATTCCAAGGATAAAAGATAGATATCGTTACCAATGCATGATAAAATACAAACGGGAACCAAACTTAAAGAACGTGCTCAAAATGGTAAATGAACATTATCAAGCAGAAATGCAAAAAGAGCTACAAATCTCAATTGATTTTAATCCAACAATGTTAATGTAGCGGAGGGAAATATGGCAGTTTTAGAAATTGTAAAGCATCCAAATGAAGTGTTAGAAACACCATGCGAAAGAGTAATTAACTTTGATAAAAAGTTAGTGAAATTGTTAAAAGATATGCATGAAACAATGTTAATTGCAGACGGCGTTGGTTTAGCTGCGCCACAAGTAGGTGTAAGCTTACAAGTAGCTGTTGTTGATATCGGTGATGATACGGGGAAAATCGAATTAATTAATCCGGTTATTTTAGAAAAACGTGGTGAACAAGTAGGTCCCGAAGGCTGCTTAAGCTTTCCGGGACTTTATGGTGAAGTGGAGCGTGCAGATTATATTAAAGTGCGTGCGCAAAATCGCCGCGGGAAAATATTCTTATTAGAAGCGAAAGACTTCTTGGCGCGTGCAATTCAGCATGAAATCGATCATTTACATGGTGTTTTATTCACATCTAAAGTGACGAGATATTATGAAGAAAACGAATTAGAATAGGTGTTAAAAGGAGCGGTTTTTGAATGATAAAAGTAGTATTTATGGGAACACCGGACTTTTCTGTGCCGGTGCTTCGTCGTCTTATCGAGGATGGATATGACGTAGTGGGTGTTGTAACGCAACCAGATCGTCCAGTAGGTAGAAAAAAGGTTTTAACACCTACTCCTGTTAAAGTAGAAGCGGAGAAGCATGGTATTCCGGTGTTACAGCCACTGAAAATTCGTGAAAAAGACGAATATGAAAAAGTATTAGCGCTAGAGCCGGATTTAATCGTAACAGCTGCGTTCGGTCAGATTGTACCGAATGAAATTTTAGAAGCGCCAAAGTACGGATGTATTAATGTCCATGCTTCATTACTTCCAGAACTTCGCGGTGGTGCACCGATTCACTATGCAATCATGGAAGGTAAAGAGAAAACAGGTATTACAATTATGTATATGGTAGAAAAATTAGATGCTGGTGATATTTTAACGCAAGTAGAAGTAGAAATTGAAGAGCGTGAAACAACAGGTTCATTATTTGATAAGTTAAGCGAAGCGGGAGCGCACCTTTTATCTAAAACGGTTCCTTTACTAATTCAGGGTAAACTAGAACCAATTAAACAAAATGAAGATGAAGTGACGTTCGCATATAATATAAAACGTGAGCAAGAGAAAATTGATTGGACAAAAACAGGTGAAGAAGTATACAATCACATTCGCGGATTGAATCCGTGGCCAGTTGCTTATACGACTTTAGCAGGACAAGTTATTAAAGTATGGTGGGGAGAGAAGGTCTCTATTACAGAGAAAGCTGAACCAGGTACAATAGTAGCTCTTGAAGAAGATGGATTTGTTGTTGCAACAGGGAATGAGACAGGTGTTAAAATCACTGAATTGCAACCGTCTGGTAAAAAACGTATGAGTTGTTCACAATTTTTACGTGGAACAAAACCTGAAATTGGTACGAAGTTAGGAGAAAATGCATGAGACAAAATGTTCGTGAGTTAGCTCTTGATGGTTTAATTCAAGTAGAAAAAAGTGGTGCATATAGTAACTTACTTTTAAATAATTTGATTGAAAAAAGTACAATTGACAGAAAAGATATTGGTTTATTAACTGAAATTGTATATGGAACGATTCAACGTCGTGACACACTAGATTTTTACTTACAACCATTTTTAAGAAAAAAGGTTGAGGCGTGGGTAAGAGTGTTGCTTCGCTTATCTTTATATCAAATGCTATATTTAGACCGAGTTCCAGAAAGAGCTGCTATTCATGAAGCTGTTGAGATTGCGAAGCGTCGTGGGCATAAGGGGATTTCAGGCATGGTGAACGGAGTATTGCGTTCGATTCAGCGAGAAGGTGTACCTTCTTTAGAAGAAATCAATAATCCGGTAGAACGTCTTGCGATTGCAACAAGTCATCCAATGTGGCTTGTACAAGACTGGGCATCTGAATATGGTTTAGAGACAGCAGAGAAAATGTGTGAAGTAAATATGATACCACCTGTACCGACAGCACGTGTGAATGTTGATAAAGTTACGGTAGAAGAAGCGATTGGACTATTAGCAAATGAGGGTATAGAAGCGAAACGTGGCGATTTGTCAGATGATGCAATTCAAATTGAAAGAGGGAATGTAGCGCATACAGAAGCGTTCAAAAAAGGATTTCTTTCTATTCAAGATGAAAGCTCTATGCTTGTTGCACGTGCTTTAGAACCGAATGAGGGAGATACAGTTCTTGATAGCTGTGCCGCTCCTGGTGGTAAAACAACGCATATAGCCGAGCGTTTAAAGGGAACGGGTAAAGTAATGTCACTTGATTTACACGCGCATAAAGTACGTTTAATTAGACAACAAGCAGATCGACTTGGTCTAGAAAATGTAGAAACAAAGGCATTAGATGCTAGAAAAGTTCAAGAGCATTTCGAAAATGAAACTTTTGATAAAATATTAGTAGATGCACCATGTTCTGGGTTTGGTGTTATAAGACGTAAACCTGATATTAAGTTAGGCAAAGATAAGGGCGATAGTGAACGATTATCAACGATTCAACTTGCGATATTAGAAAAAATAGCACCATTGTTAAAACAAGGTGGTCGCCTTGTTTATAGTACGTGCACAATTGAAAAAATAGAAAATGAACAAGTAATAGAGCAATTTTTACAAGAGCATCCTGAATTTGAGTGGGATACTACGATTAAAGAGCGTATGCCAGAAAAATTAAGTCCGTATATTAATGAAGGTCAAATACAAATTTTACCGCATTATTTTGCAACAGATGGCTTTTATATTGCTTGTTTAAGAAAGAAGGTGTAGCATCATGGAAACGACTGTAAAAAAACAAAAGAAAAATGTAGAAACAAAGAAACCATCAATTTACTCTTTACAACTTCATGAAATGCAAGATTGGTTAAAGGAACAAGGGGAACCTAAATTCCGTGCAGGACAAATTTTTGATTGGTTATATAAAAAACGTGTAAAAAATTATGAGGATATGTCAAACCTTTCTAAAGGATTGCGCGATAAATTGTCGAATTCCTTTGATATTACTACTTTAAATACGTTAGTAAAACAAACGTCTTCGGATGGAACAATTAAATTCTTATTCCAGTTATACGATGGGTACTCTATTGAAACGGTATTAATGCGACATGAATATGGAAATTCCATTTGTGTAACAACACAGGTTGGTTGCCGTATTGGATGTACGTTCTGTGCATCTACACTTGGTGGGTTAAAACGAAACCTAGAGGCTGGAGAAATTGTAGCGCAAGTAGTAGAAGTTCAGCGTGCGCTTGATGAAACAGAAGAACGTGTAAGTTCTCTTGTTGTTATGGGAATTGGAGAACCGTTTGATAATTATGACAACTTAATGTCATTCTTACGCATTGTAAATCATGAAAAAGGAATTCATATTGGTGCAAGGCATATGACAGTTTCAACAAGTGGAATTGTTCCGAAAATTTATAAGTTCGCTGAAGAAGATATGCAAATCAATTTTGCGATTTCATTGCATGCTGCAAATACAGAGCTACGTTCAAAATTAATGCCGATTAACCGTGCTTATAAGCTACCTGATTTAATGGAAGCTATTAAATACTATGTAAATAGAACAGGGCGTCGTATTACATTTGAATATGGCTTATTTGGAGGAGAAAACGACCAAGTTGAGCATGCTGAAGAACTTGCTGCGCTCTTAAAAGGTGTAAAATGTCATGTGAACTTAATTCCGGTAAACTACGTGCCAGAACGTGATTACGTACGTACGCCACGTGAGCAAATTTTCTTATTTGAAAAGACGCTAAAAGATCGTGGAGTGAATGTAACAATTCGCCGTGAACAAGGTCATGATATTGATGCAGCCTGCGGTCAGTTGCGTGCGAAGGAGCGCAAAGAAGAGACGAGGTGACGAGATGAAAGCCGTGTTTCTATCGGATAAAGGGAAAGTTCGTCAACATAATGAAGATAGTGCAGGAGTTTTTCACAATTTAGATGGAAATATTTTAGCGGTAGTAGCAGATGGAATGGGAGGTCATCGAGCTGGCGATGTAGCCAGCTCGATGGCCATTCAATTATTCCATGATTATTGGAAGCAAACGCATAATATGAATGAGCCTAAAAAGATAGAAAAGTGGTTACATACTAACGTTGGAATTATTAATGAGCGCATATATGCGTACTCTAAGCAACATGTAGAGTGTAATGGCATGGGAACAACGGTTATCGTAGCGATTTGTACACCTAGTTTTGTAACAATTGGTCATATAGGAGATAGTCGTTGTTATATGGTATCAGAGGGAGAGATAGCGCTTGTAACGGAAGATCACTCACTTGTAAATGAACTTGTTAGGCACGGTGAAATTTCAAAAGAAGATGCAGAATATCACCCGAAAAAGAATGTTCTGTTAAGAGCGTTAGGAACAGAAGAAAAGGTCGAACTAGATGTAAAAACATTGGTGCTCGAAGAAGACGATCAATTACTTCTTTGCTCTGATGGATTGTCTAACAAAGTACCTATGACTGATATGCAACAAATTTTACAATTAAATGAACAGCTCGAGGCGAAAGGAGAGCATCTCATTCAATTAGCAAATGATCGTGGTGGAGAAGATAATATCACCCTCGTTCTTATTGATTATGTGGATTCGACAAACGAAAGTAGGTGAAGTGCAACGTGCTGATTGGAAAACGCTTAAATGACCGTTATAAACTGCTAAAAATGATTGGCGGTGGAGGAATGGCCAATGTATATTTAGCTCATGATGATATACTCGGCCGAGATGTAGCGGTGAAAATATTAAGACTCGACTATTCAAATAACGAAGAGTTTATTAAACGTTTCCATCGAGAAGCGCAATCTGTTACAACGTTGTCGCATCCAAATATTGTGAATATGTATGATGTTGGGGAAGAGGATGGTATATATTATCTTGTAATGGAATATGTACCTGGACGAACATTGAAGCAATACATAATTGATCGAGGAATGTTACCGATAGGAGAAGCTCTTGATATTATGGAGCAGTTAACGTCCGCCATGGCACATGCCCATCATTTTGAGATTGTACATCGTGATATTAAACCGCACAATATTTTGATTCGAGATGATGGAGTGATAAAAGTCACAGACTTTGGAATTGCGACAGCTACAAGTGCAACAACGATTACACATACAAATTCGGTGCTCGGTTCGGTGCATTATTTATCACCAGAACAAGCGCGCGGCGGTATAGCGAATAAACAATCAGATATTTATTCACTTGGGATTGTTATGTTTGAATTGTTAACAGGAAGACAACCATTTTCTGGTGAATCTGCTGTTGCAATTGCTTTAAAACATTTACAAAATGAAATACCATCTCCGAAAAGATGGAATGAAAATATTCCACAAAGTGTTGAAAATATTATATTAAAGGCAACTGCGAAAGATCCGTTCCATCGATATCAATCTGCTAACGCGATGAAACGAGATATTGAGACAGCGCTATATCCAGAACGAATAAATGAACAACCATTTTACATACCAGAAGATATGGAAGCGACGAAAGCGATTCCAATTATTCAACAAGAACAATTATTTCAAAATGTAAGTGATGAAACGATTGTATTAAAAGGAAGTAAAGTAGATGAACAAGTAAGAAAAGAAGCGACCGAATCCGGTAAGAAGAAAAAACGAAGTAACAAATGGCTGAAGGTTTTAATTACAACATTTTTACTTTTAGCGATAGGGATAACATTAGCGCTTACTGTTATTCCAGGCTTCTTTATTCCGAAAGATGTGAAGGTTCCTGACGTGGCTGGTATGAAGTATACGACAGCTGTAAATGCATTAGTTGAAAAGGGGTTTGAAGTTACTGAACCTAATATTGTATATACAGATAATGTTGAAGTCGGAAAAGTGATAAAAACAGATCCTATAGCAGGAAGAGTAGTGAAAGAAAACTCTAAAATTACTATCTATCAATCAGGTGGAAAAAAGAAAAGTAAGATGCGCGATTTGACAGGAAAAGATTTTGAGAGTATAAGAGCTGAGCTAGAAGAGAAATATAAACAAGTTACACCAAATTATATTGAAAATGATAAACCTAAAGGTGAAATTGTAGAACAAATACCAACACCTGATCAAATGGTTGTAGAAGGAGAACAAGAAGTAAAGATTTGGATAAGTAAAGGACCTTATCAGATTAGACCAGGGGATTTTTCAAGCTGGACTGAAAATAGCGTGAAAAGTTATTTAAATGAAAGAAAACTTGTTTCTGATATAAAAAGGGAATATTCAGATACAATTGATAAAGGTCTTGTTATTTCACAATTTCCGAAGCCTGGGACAGCTTTAAAAGAAGGAGATAAAGTAACGGTTATTATCTCTGATGGTCCGAAGCCTAAAGTGACGAAAACGGTAAAAGTGGATAACATCTCTATCCCATATGAGCCTCCTGCAACAGGTGAGAAAAAGCCACAAACAATAGAAATTTATAAAGAAGATATGCAGCAAAAAATGGATAGACCAGTTGAAACGAGAACAATTACTGAGTCGGCCACTATTTCTTTAGAATTTGTAATTCAAGAAGGTGCAAAGGGACACTATAAAATTGTTCGGGATGGAGTAACGATTATCGACAAAGAAGTGCCGTATCCAGCTCAATAATAGTGAATTCCAATTTCTTCTTATAGAGAATGGGATGTATTACTCTTGCCTGTTATGCTGTCTACATAGTGGACGGTATAACAGGCAAAAATATATGATTCAAAAAGCTGTAAAAGTGATACTGTTGTAAATAATATTTCAAATTTGATGGTAGATTAAATATATGAACCTGGATATATATTTGGTGGGCTTTGAAATAATTGTTTAAAGAACTCTAGTCTATTCATATTTAATTGCAGTTTCATTTTATACAAAATAAAGGAGAATTATATGCCAGAAGGAAAAATTGTAAAAGCTTTAAGTGGGTTTTATTATGTGCAGAATGAGGAAGGGATTACACAATGTCGCGGGCGTGGTGTATTTAGAAAGAATAAAATTACGCCACTTGTAGGAGACCAAGTTGTTTTTCAAGCGGATAATCCGAATGAAGGTTATGTGTTAGAAGTATTTGATCGGAAAAATGAACTTGTTAGACCTCCTATTGCTAATGTTGATCAAGCTATTCTTGTTTTCTCTGCAGTAGAACCAGATTTTAATCCAGGACTGTTAGATCGATTTTTAGTATTGATTGAATATCATAACATTAAACCGATTATTTGCATTAGTAAGATGGATTTAGTAGATGAAAAAATGAGAGAAACTGTTGAATCTTATGCAAATGATTATCGTGAAATGGGTTATGATGTGTTGTTTACTTCTATAAATACATCGGAAAGTATTGATATTCTGAAACCATTCTTAGAAGGTTGTATTTCCGTCGTTGCAGGCCAATCTGGTGTTGGGAAATCTTCAATGCTAAACGTATTACGCCCAGATTTAGAATTGAAAACAAATGATATTTCTTCACATTTAGGGCGTGGAAAGCATACGACAAGACACGTGGAATTAATTACAGTTGGAAGCGGACTTGTTGCGGATACACCTGGTTTTAGTTCACTGGATTTCATAGATATAGAAGTAGAAGACCTTACATATTGTTTTCCAGAGTTGAAAGAAGCGAGCCGATACTGTAAATTTAGAGGGTGTACACACCTTGTTGAACCGAAATGCGCGGTGAAAGCTGCGGTTGAAGAAGGAAAGATTACCGAATATCGTTATAAGAATTACAAACAATTCGTAGAAGAAATTAGAGAGAGAAAGCCGAGGTATTAGTCATGATTAAAATTGCACCATCGATTTTATCAGCAGATTTTTCAAGATTAGGGGAAGAGATTAAAGATGTAGAAAAAGGCGGAGCTGACTACATTCACGTCGATGTAATGGATGGACATTTCGTACCAAATATTACGATTGGACCATTAATTGTAGAAGCAATCCGTCCGATTACATCATTACCGTTAGATGTACATTTAATGATTGAAAATCCTGATAACTATATCCCAACTTTCGCAAAAGCGGGAGCTGATATTATTACTGTCCATGTAGAAGCTTGTCCACATCTACATCGTACAATTCAGTTAATTAAATCTCATGACATTAAAGCGGGAGTTGTATTAAATCCACATACTCCAGTTTCAACGATTGAGCATGTATTAGAAGATATAGACATGGTATTACTTATGACAGTAAATCCTGGATTTGGCGGACAGAAGTTTATTCATTCTGTATTACCGAAAATCAAACAAGTTGCAGAAATGGTTAAAGAGCGAAATCTACAAGTGGAAATTGAAGTTGATGGTGGTGTCAACGCTGAAACGGCAAGACTTTGTATTGAAGCAGGAGCGAATGTTCTTGTAGCGGGATCAGCAGTATACAATCAAAAAGACCGCGGTGAAGCAATTCGTGTAATTCGCGGATAAAGAATGAACGAACCTTTATCCTAGTGAAGCTTCTAGTTCATTAAGACTTCACTATTTATACATGTTAGAGTGGCAAATAAGGAGAAAGGCAATCTACCGAATGGCAGATTGCCTTTTTACAATAGAAGGGGAAGGAAAAATGATTATTCATATTTTAGCGGGAGGACCTGCAGAATACTGCGCAGATTTTTCTCGGTATGAAAATGAAGAAGTAGTTTGGGCGGCCGTTGATAGAGGAGTGTACCGTTTGTTGAAAAGAGGAATCACTCCGGCTGTTGCGTTTGGAGATTATGATTCAGTTACTGATGATGAATTAGCATGGATGGGACAGCAGACAAATGAATTACATATTGTCCCACGAGAAAAAGATCAAACAGATTTAGAAATTGCAATTAGCTGGGCTTTAGAACAGAAACCAAAATTAATTCGTATTTTTGGTGCTACTGGTGGAAGGCTTGATCACGGTTTAGCAAATATTCAGATGCTTTTAAAGGGATTAGAAGTAAATATAGAAATGTGTATTGTGGACAATAAAAATGAAATAATGGTGAAAAAGCTTGGTACGTATATAATTGAAGGAAATGAACATTTTCCATACGTATCATTTGTACCAGTTACTGAAAGGGTGGAAGGCATTACACTTCACGGTTTTAAGTACCCTCTTACTAATAAAACAATAGAGTGGGGATCGACACTTTGTATTAGTAATGAACTCATTAAGGAAAAAGGTACTTTTTCATTTACTTCTGGCATATTAATGATGATAAGAAGCACTGATTGAAGAAACAATTTTGCTCCTTGCATCATATAGTGAACAAGTGGAGTAATGGGGATTAGGAGGGAAACCATGAGATTTTATACAATTAAGTTACCTAAATTTCTTGGTGGAATTGTTCGTGCGATGTTAAATACCTTTAAAAAAGACTAAAAAAAGCACCTATTACCGGTGCTTTTTCCATTGGTATAGTAAAAAAAGAGCCTAGCGGCTCTTTTTTTTATTATTAAACACGTTCGATTTTGCCAGATTTTAATGCTCTAGCAGAAACGTAAACACGTTGAACTTTACCGTCGATGCGTACGCGAACTTTTTGAAGGTTAGCGCCCCATTTACGTTTTGTAGCGTTCATTGCGTGAGAACGAGAGTTACCAGAACGAGCTTTTCTTCCAGTGATAGCACAAACACGAGCCATTTATATTTCCCTCCCTTGATACCTTACCATGCGTAATTTTTCAATGTTAGTCTTTTATGCGATGCTAAAAACACTACTATAATTTAACACAACTAAAAAGAGAATGCAACACCGTAGGAAAAAGAAATCAAGAAAAATTACTTGACACTATATATCAATGAAGAAAAGTTGAAATCAAGAAAAATTGCTTGACATATTATAGTGGTACATGTTGTATAATAACAATGGACTATTTTGCTCATCATAAAAAAATGTAATTTAAAACATAAAATATGAGAGTGAAAAAGAAAGAACGATGGAATTTTCTTTAAAAAGATTATATGATAGTAACTAAAGTAGTCTAGCTCACTTTCACCATTTATGAAGGGGGAAACGAGATGTCAATTGAAATTAAAACGAAGTACGGTCAAATTGATATTAGTACAGATGTAATTGCAACAATTGCTGGAGGTGCCGCAGTAGATTGCTACGGTATCGTAGGTATGGCATCAAAAAATCAATTAAAAGATGGATTAACAGACATTTTACGAAAAGAAAACTTCACTAGGGGCGTAATTGTTCGTAAAAATGAAGATGAAGTACATATTGATATGTATATTATTGTGAGCTATGGTACGAAAATTTCAGAAGTAGCACATAACGTGCAGACGAAAGTGAAATATACATTAGATCAAACTGTAGGACTAGCAGTAGATTCTGTAAACATCTACGTACAAGGAGTTAAAGTAATAAACTTGTAATGTGCATTAAGGAGGAAAATCTGTGTCAATTCAAAAAATTGATGGGAAACGTTTATCACAAATGATCATTCAAGGAGCGAATAATTTAACAAATAATGTTCAGCTTGTTGATGCATTAAACGTATTTCCAGTTCCAGATGGCGATACCGGTACAAACATGAACTTATCAATGACTTCAGGCGCACGTGAAGTGAAAGCAAATCCTTCACAGCATGCTGGTAAAGTCGGCGTAAGTTTAGCCAAAGGATTATTAATGGGAGCACGTGGTAACTCTGGTGTTATTTTATCTCAATTGTTCCGTGGTTTCTCTAAATCCATTGAACAAAAAGAAGAATTAACAACAGTTGATTTTGCTGCAGCTTTAGAAGCTGGAGTAGAGGCGGCTTACAAAGCGGTTATGAAACCGATCGAAGGAACGATTTTAACGGTTGCAAGAGAAACGGGTAAATATGCAGTGACAGTTGCGAAAAAACAGCGCGACTTTGTTTTGTTTATGGAAGACGTTGTGAAAGAAGCAAATGCATCGTTAAATCGTACGCCAGATTTATTACCTGTATTAAAACAAGTTGGCGTTGTAGATAGCGGTGGTAAAGGTCTTGTTGTTGTATACGAAGGATTTTTAGCTGACTTAAAAGGAGAAACGATTTCTTCTGATGCGCCTGCACAACCATCTATGAATGAAATGGTACGCGCAGAACATCACCGTAGTGTACAAAGCCAATTGAGTACAGAAGATATTAAGTATGGATATTGTACGGAATTCATGGTGAAATTAGAGCCTGAAAAAATGAAGGAACATAATTTCTCTGAACAAAAATTCCGTGAAGATATTAGTGTGTACGGAGATTCACTACTTGTTGTATCGGATGATGAGGTTGTAAAGGTTCATATTCATGCGGAACATCCTGGAGATCCTATGAACTACGGACAGCGTTACGGTAGTCTAATTAAGATCAAAGTAGAAAATATGCGTGAACAGCATACTGCTTTATTAGATGAACCTACTCCGATGCCTGAACAAACGAATCAGCCAAAAGAGAAACAACCGTATGGTATTGTAACTGTAGCTATGGGATCTGGTATTAAAACTTTATTTGAGAGCATTGGCGCAACAAAAGTTATCGAAGGTGGCCAAACGATGAATCCAAGTACGGAGGATATCGTGAAGGCGATTGAAGAGGCGAATGCTGAAAAAATTATCATTTTACCAAATAACGGAAATATCGTGATGGCAGCAGAACAAGCAGCATCAGTGGTAGATCAAGAAGTTATTGTTGTTCGTTCAAAAACAGTTCCTCAAGGTATGGCTGCTATGTTAGCATTTAATCCAGTTGGAACGTTAGAAGAGAATGAAGAACACATGAAAGAAGCTTTATCCCATGTGAAAACAGGTCAAATTACGTATGCTGTTCGTGATACGGAAATTGATGGTGTAGCAATTCAAAAAGATGATTTCATGTGTATTGCAGATGGTAAAATTGTATCTACAAATGCTGAAAAAGTAGGAGCTGCGAAGCAATTACTAGAAGCGCTAATTGATGAGGATTCTGAAATCGTAACGATTCTACAAGGTGAAGATGCAACAGATGAAGAAGTGGCTGAATTAGTTACGTTTGTAGAAGAGAGCTTTGAAGATGCAGAAGTAGAAGTACATGCAGGGAACCAACCGGTGTATTCTTTCATCTTCTCTGTAGAATAAGAAAAGATTCGTTTTGAAAATAAATGGATTACTTACTTGCTAATGGATAAGAAGTAGTGATATGAAATTTATTACTAGTTTTTATTCAAAAGGCTAGCATATTGATGATAGAAAAGAGCCTTGCTGCTAAAAGTGAGGCTCTTTTCTTACGTGTTGTATAACTTTGTTTTATATAGAGGGATTAGAGTAGTTTCTCTTAGAATGCCTATGATAGAATATATAGGGTGAAAGAGAGCGATTACAGATGTTAATGATGTTAATGGTTAATCAATAGAGTGAAACAAAGAAAATAATGTGACGGAGCGTGAGAATCTTGAATGAAGTTGTACAAGTTCCTGTTACGGGTGTAAAGGGAATCGGAGGAGAAACATCTGAGTTATTACACGAGATGGGAATTTATACAGTTTCTCATCTATTAGAACATTTTCCGTACCGTTATGAAGACTATGCGATGAAAGATCTTGCTGAAGTAAAGCATGATGAGCGTGTGACAGTTGAGGGGAAAGTTCATAGTGCTCCTTTACTGCAATATTATGGGAAGAAGAAGTCGCGTCTAACAGTTCGTGTCCTTGTTGGTCGTTATTTAATTACAGCTGTATGTTTTAATAGACCATACTATAAACAGAAGTTAAAGTTAGAGGAAACGGTAACAATTACTGGTAAATGGGATCAGCATCGCCAAACAATTGCTGTATCAGAACTTCATTTTGGACCAGTTTTACGTCAACAAGAAGTAGAGCCTGTATATTCAGTGAAAGGAAAATTGACAGTAAAACAGATGCGCCGTTTTGTTGCGCAAGCATTTAAGGAGTATGGAGATTCCATAGTCGAAGTATTACCAGACGGTTTGTTAAGTCGGTATAAATTATTACCACGCTATGAAGCGCTGCGAGCGTTACATTTTCCAGTGGGACAGGAAGACTTAAAGCAAGCGCGACGCCGTTTTGTATATGAGGAGTTTTTCTTGTTTCAGTTGAAAATGCAAACACTTCGGAAGATGGAAAGGGAAAATTCGAAAGGGACGAAGAAAGAAATTTCGTCAGTAGAATTACAAGAGTTTACCGATGCACTTCCATTTCCGTTAACTGGCGCACAACGCCGAGTTGTAGATGAAATTATGAAAGATATGACATCTCCTTATCGAATGAATCGATTATTACAAGGTGATGTAGGGTCTGGGAAAACAGTTGTCGCTGCGATTGCTCTTTATGCGGCGAAATTGGCTCATTACCAAGGTGCTTTGATGGTTCCTACAGAAATTTTAGCTGAACAACATTATCAGTCGCTCGCTGAGACATTTTCGCATTTCGGTATGAAGGTTGAATTACTAACAAGTTCTGTAAAGGGTGCGAGACGTCGAGAAATTTTGGCGAAATTAGAACAAGGAGAAATAGATATCCTCGTTGGGACGCATGCTTTAATTCAGGATGAAGTTATATTTCATAGGTTAGGTCTCGTTATTACCGATGAACAACATCGATTTGGTGTAGCGCAGCGCCGGGTTTTACGGGAGAAAGGTGAAAGTCCAGATGTGTTATTTATGACGGCGACCCCAATTCCGCGTACGTTAGCAATCACTGCATTTGGAGAGATGGACGTTTCTATTATCGACGAAATGCCAGCTGGTAGAAAGGTAATTGAAACGTATTGGGCAAAACATGATATGTTAGATCGTGTTCTCGGTTTTGTGGAGAAAGAGATAAAAAAAGGAAGACAAGCATATGTTATTTGTCCTCTTATTGAAGAGTCTGAGAAGCTTGATGTGCAAAATGCTATCGATTTACATAGTATGCTGACTCATCATTACGAAGGGAAATGCCAAGTTGGATTAATGCATGGAAGGCTATCATCTCAGGAAAAAGAAGAGATAATGGGACAGTTTAGTGAAAATAAAGTGCAAATTCTTGTATCGACAACAGTTGTTGAAGTAGGTGTGAACGTACCAAATGCGACTGTTATGGTTATTTATGACGCAGAGCGTTTCGGTTTATCACAGCTCCATCAGCTGAGGGGGCGTGTTGGACGTGGTAGTGAACAATCATATTGTTTATTAATCGCGGATCCGAAATCGGAAACGGGAAAAGAGCGAATGCGTATTATGACTGAAACGAATGATGGATTTGTATTGTCAGAAAAAGATTTAGAGTTACGAGGTCCTGGGGATTTCTTTGGAAGTAAGCAAAGTGGTCTGCCAGAATTTAAGGTTGCTGATATGGTACATGATTATCGGGCGTTAGAAACTGCTAGACAAGATGCGACAATATTGGTAGAATCAGAAGCATTTTGGCACAATGATCAGTATGCTTCGCTGCGTACTTATCTTGATGGAACAGGTGTGTTCCAAGGAGAGAAGCTCGATTAAAGGGAGTCAACAAAAGTTTTTGTTGCATTCTACTTTTAATGATTATATACTACTGTTAGTACCTAGTCATAAAAATGGATGGTGCGGTATGAAAAAAAGAAGAAGTAAAAAAGAAAGACAAGAATTATTACAACAAACAATAGAAACGAATCCTTTTATTACGGATGAAGATTTAGCTGAAAAATTTCAGGTGAGCATACAAACTGTTCGTCTTGATCGTATGGAATTATCTATTCCTGAATTAAGAGAGCGAATTAAGCATGTAGCTACAAAGCAACATGAAGAAGATGTGAAATCTTTACCGTTAGAAGAGGTTGTCGGAGAAATTATCGATATAGAATTAGATAGACATGCTATTTCTATCTTTGAAGTAAAGGTAGAACATGTATTTAAAAGAAATCAAATTGCTCGTGGGCATCATTTGTTTGCACAAGCAAACTCACTAGCTGTTGCGGTTATTGATGAAGAATTAGCTTTAACTGCAAAGTCTACCATTCGATACATTCGTCCTGTAAAATTAGGAGAGCGTGTTGTTGCAAAAGCGCGTGTTGAGGATGTAGAGAATGATAAAGGACGGACGGTTGTCAAAGTGCGAAGCTTTGTTGGAGAAGAACTTGTTTTTACAGGCACTTTTGAAATGTATCGATCTAGTAATTATAGTGAGGAAGGTAACAACTTATGAAAATCGCAATAGATGCAATGGGAGGCGATCATGCTCCAAAGGCTGTAGTATTAGGAGCAATGAAAGCTATTAAGGAATATTCAGATATACATATTACGTTAGTAGGGAAAGAAGAGGAAATTCGTCAATACTTAACGATTGAAGAGCGAATTACTATACTTCATACAGATGAAAAAATCGAAGCGACAGATGAACCAGTAAGAGCGGTTCGTCGAAAGAAACAAGCTTCAATGGTACTTGCAGCGCAGCAAGTAAAAGATGGTGTTGCGGATGCTTGTATATCAGCAGGAAGTACAGGAGCTTTAATGGCGGCTGGATTGTTTGTTGTCGGTCGTATGGAAGGGATTGAAAGGCCAGCTTTATCACCTACAATGCCAACTGTTGATGGAGAAGGTTTTGTTATGTTAGATGTTGGAGCAAACGTTGATGCAAAACCAATTCATTTATATCAATATGCAGTAATGGGATCTGTTTACGCAGAGAAGGTAAGAGGGATTAAAAACCCTCGCGTTGGACTTTTGAACGTTGGAACAGAGGATGGTAAAGGAAACGAGCTTTCAAAACAAGTATTTGCTATGCTCAAGGATGCGCCAATTAATTTCGTTGGAAACGTTGAATCAAGAGACTTATTGCAAGGTGTAGCAGACGTTGTTGTATGTGATGGTTTTACGGGTAATGTAGCGTTGAAATCATTAGAAGGAACAGCACTTGCGTTATTCTCTATGTTAAAAGAGCAACTAATGAGTTCATTTACGAGCAAATTAGCAGCAGCAGTATTAAAACCAAAACTTATGGTATTAAAAGATAAAATGGATTATTCGGAGTATGGAGGAGCGGCGTTATTTGGATTGAAAGCTCCTGTCATTAAGGCTCACGGTTCTTCTAATGACCAATCGATATTTAGTGCGATTCGTCAAACGAGAGAAATGGTAGCGAAAGAAGTAATTCCTACAATTTCAAGTGTAATGGAGAAGGAGCCGCTTCAATAAGAGGAGGATTTGAAATGGGAAAAATAGCATTTCTTTTTCCGGGCCAAGGTTCACAGGCAGTTGGAATGGGTAGACAGTTAGCGGAGAATAATAAAGAGGTTGCAAAAGTATTTGCAAAAGCGGATGAAGTTTTGCATGATTCTCTTTCAGAAGTGATTTTTGAAGGACCGCAAGAAAAGTTAACATTAACGACAAATGCGCAACCTGCATTATTAACAACGAGTTTTGCAATTTTAACAGCTTTGAAGGAGTATGATATTATACCTGACTTTGTCGCAGGACATAGTTTAGGTGAATATAGCGCTCTTGTAGCGGCGGGTGCATTAACTTTCGAAGACGCTGTATATGCTGTAAGGAAACGTGGCGAATATATGGAAGAAGCAGTTCCAGGCGGGGAAGGTGCAATGGCAGCTATTTTAGGTGCAGATCCGGATATGCTGAAACGAGTTACAGAAGAAGTAACAAGTGAAGGATATGCAGTACAAATTGCTAATATGAATAGCACGAAGCAAATTGTTATTTCTGGAACAAAGCAAGGAGTAGAACTTGCTTCTCAGAGAGCGAAAGAAAATGGTGCTAAAAGAGCAATTCCGCTAAAAGTAAGTGGACCGTTTCATTCCTCGCTTATGAAGCCAGCTGCTGATAGGTTCCAAAGTGTTTTAAATGAAATTACAATTCAAGACACGGATATTCCTGTTATTGCAAATGTTACGGCAGACGTTATTACACGTGGTACAGATATTCAAGAAAAGCTAATTGAACAGCTCTATTCGCCTGTATTATGGTACCCATCTATTGAGAACATGGTGAATCAAGGGGTAGATACATTTATTGAAATCGGACCTGGAAAAGTACTTGCTGGTCTTATGAAGTCAATTGATTCTTCAGTGAAAGCATATGCGATATATGATGAAGAGACATTAAAAGATACCATTTCAAATTTGAGAGGAGAAAGCTGATGTTAAAAGGGAAAGTAGCATTAGTAACTGGTGCATCACGTGGAATTGGTCGTGCAATTGCGATTGATTTAGCGAAACAAGGGGCAAATGTTGTAGTGAATTATGCTGGTAATGAGCAAAAGGCGAATGAAGTCGTTGATGAAATAAAGAAATTAGGTTCGGATGCAATTGCAGTAAGAGCAGATGTTGCAAATGCTGATGATGTTACAAATATGGTAAAACAAACTGTAGATACGTTTGGACAAGTTGATATTCTTGTAAATAACGCAGGTGTAACAAAAGATAATTTATTAATGCGTATGAAAGAAGAGGAATGGGATACAGTTATTAATACAAACTTAAAAGGTGTTTTCTTATGTACGAAAGCAGTATCTCGTTATATGATGCGTCAACGTCACGGTCGAATTATAAATATTGCTTCAGTTGTTGGGGTTATCGGAAACCCAGGGCAAGCAAACTATGTTGCTGCTAAAGCTGGTGTGATTGGATTAACAAAAACATCGGCAAAAGAGTTAGCGAGCCGAAGTATTACTGTAAATGCAATTGCTCCAGGGTTTATTGCGACTGATATGACGGATGTTTTGGATGAAAAAATAAAAGAAGAAATGTTAAAAGTAATTCCTGCTGCTCAGTTTGGTGAAGCGCAAGATATCGCAAATGCTGTAACGTTTTTTGCTTCTGATCAAAGCAAATATGTTACAGGCCAAACGTTAAATGTTGATGGCGGTATGGTAATGTAATAAAAGAATGGATTTCACCTAGTTTTTTTGGACAATATTTAATATAATATTTGAGGGGAGGTGAATGGAATGGCAGATGTATTAGAGCGTGTAACAAAAATCATCGTTGATCGTTTAGGTGTAGAAGAGACTGAAGTAGTACCAGCTGCAAGCTTCAAAGAAGATTTAGGCGCAGACTCCCTAGATGTAGTAGAACTTGTAATGCAATTAGAAGATGAATTCGAAATGGAAATTTCTGATGAAGATGCTGAAAAGATTGCTACTGTTGGCGATGCTGTGACTTACATAGAGAGTCATCTATAATGTTGAGTGAAGTCCCGTTTTTTAACGGGGCTTCTCGGCTTATATCTGGAGGGACCTATGCCGTACCGAAAACATAGAGAAAAAAAATACGAAGCAAAATATCGTGAAGCTTTTAAAGTATTTCAAGAAAAGATAGGTATTACGTTTACAGATGAAAAATTATTGATTCAAGCATTTACGCATTCATCGTATGTGAATGAGCATCGAAAAAAACCGCATGAGGACAATGAGCGTCTTGAATTTCTTGGTGATGCTGTATTGGAACTCACTGTATCACAGTATCTGTTTCAAAAATATCCGACAATGAGCGAAGGAGAGTTAACAAAACTACGTGCAGCTATTGTATGTGAGCCATCTCTTGTTCGTTTTGCAAACGAAATGTCATTTGGTAGCCTTGTTTTATTAGGAAAAGGTGAGGAAATGACGGGTGGACGTGAACGACCAGCCTTATTAGCGGATGTCTTTGAAGCGTTTATTGGTGCCCTTTATCTTGATCAAGGGCTAGAAACAGTTTGGGGATTCTTAAAAGAAGTTGTATATCCAAAAATTAATGAAGGTGCTTTTTCTCATGTGATGGATTATAAGAGTCAATTGCAAGAATTGATTCAGCGTGATGGTAGTGGCAATATTGAGTATCAAATTTTGCAAGAAAAAGGACCGGCCCACAACCGAGAATTTGTGTCACGTGTTACATTAAATAACGTGGCGTTAGGTCTTGGGAGTGGTAAGTCAAAAAAAGAGGCAGAGCAACAAGCTGCTGCAGAAGCATTGAAAAAATTAAAAGAACAATCATAAGGAATCCCCCTTTGAATGAGGGGGATTCCTTATGCATAGAATGAAACTTTCCTTTTATTTGTAAATAAAAGGATGGGGAAATCCGTATAGTAGCTTGTTTTCGTACAGACAACGTTTATAACAACGGAGAATAGGAGGAAGGCCTTTCGTGTTTTTAAAAAGATTAGAAATAGCAGGATTTAAATCTTTTGCTGAGCGTGTATCTGTCGATTTTGTTCCAGGTGTAACGTCTGTAGTAGGACCTAACGGGAGCGGGAAAAGTAATATTACTGATGCAATTCGCTGGGTACTTGGTGAACAATCTGCAAAATCATTACGCGGTGCAAAGATGGAGGATATTATTTTTGCTGGCAGTGATACGAGAAGAGCGGTTAATGTTGCTGAAGTTACATTAACTTTAAATAATGAAGACCAACGCTTACCGATTGAGTATAACGAGGTGTGTGTAACGCGTCGTGTATCTCGTTCGGGTGATAGTGATTTTTATATTAATAAACAATCTTGTAGATTGAAAGATATTATTGATTTATTTATGGACTCTGGTATGGGAAGGGAAGCTTTTTCAATTATTAGCCAGGGGAAAGTCGAAGAGATTTTAAGTAGTAAATCAGAAGAACGTCGTGGTGTATTTGAAGAAGCTGCGGGTGTGCTGAAATACAAACTTCGTAAAAAGAAAGCTGAAGGGAAATTGGCGGAAACACAAGAAAACTTAAATCGTGTACAAGATATTATTCACGAATTAAGTAGTCAAGTAGAACCACTAGAAAGACAAGCTTCTATTGCGAACGATTATCTTGAGAAAAAAGAAGAATTAGAGAAAGTAGAAGCTGCGCTTATTGTGCATGAAATTGAAGAATTACATGAAAAGTGGGAAGCGCTTCGAAATCAATTTGGGCATAATAAAGATGAAGAAGCCAAAATGTCGACGAACTTACAAAAAAGTGAAGAAGAACTTGAGGAATTACGTGGGCAATTACAAGCGGTTGATGAATCTGTAGACTCCTTACAAGAAGTTCTCCTTCTTTCTAGTAAAGAGCTAGAAAAACTAGAAGGACAGCGTGAGTTGTTAAAGGAAAGAAAGCAAAATGCAACGACGCATTGTGAGCAACTTGAAAAACTAATTGTTGAGTTGGCAGAGAAAGCTAAAAGTTATGATGGTGAAATTGAAACAAGTACAGAAGCGTTAATGCAATTTGTGAATCAAGTAAAAGAGTTGGAGACAAAATTGCATGATAACGAGCAACTACTTGCAACTTTTGCCGAGAATTTAGAGGAACAGATTGAGAATTTAAAAGGTGATTATATTGAACTTTTAAATCAACAAGCAAGTCATCGAAATGAATTATCTATGATTGAAGAACAATCTAAACAGCAAAACTCTAAAAATGAACGACTTGATGAAGAAAATGAAAAATATGTACAGATGCGTATGGAAATTACAGCGAAAAAGGCGAAACTTGTAGAAAGTTATGAGCAAGTGAAAGAGAAAGTAGCTGGCATTATTTCCGACATACAGAAGACAGAAGCTGCGCTTGGGAAATGTAAGTCGCAGTATAGTGAAAATGAAACGAAACTGTATCAAGCGTATCAATTTGTGCAACAGGCGCGCTCACGAAAAGAAATGCTAGAAGAGATGCAAGAGGACTATTCTGGTTTCTATCAAGGAGTACGTGAAGTATTAAAGGCTAGAGAAAATAGGTTACAAGGCATTGAAGGAGCGGTTGCAGAACTTCTGACTGTGCCGAAAGAATATGAAATCGCAATGGAAATCGCCCTTGGGGCAGCGATGCAACATATCGTAGTACAAACAGAAGAACATGCTCGTAATGCAATTGCATTTTTAAAGCAAAATAAACATGGCCGTGCAACGTTTTTACCTCAAGCTGTTATTAAAAGTAGATCGTTATCATTTGATCAATTACGCATTGTGAATCAGCATCCATCGTTTGTTGGTGTGGCGGCAGAACTTGTGCAGTACAATAATAAATATGAGAATGTAGTTTCAAATTTATTAGGTACTGTTGTTGTTGCGAAAGATTTACGCGGAGCAAATGAATTAGCGAAACAACTGCAATACCGCTATCGTATTGTAACGCTCGAAGGTGACGTAGTGAATCCGGGCGGTTCTATGACTGGTGGAGCTGTAAAACAAGCGAAATCCTCTATATTGGGGCGTCAACGTGAACTGGAAGAATGGACTAATAAGCTAGCTGATATGGAAGAAAAAACAACGAAGTTAGAAAACTTTGTTAAAGCAGTAAAGCAAGAGATTCAAGAAAAAGAAGTACAAATACGCGAACTACGACAAGGTGTAGAAACAGAGCGTGTAGATGAACAGAAATTAAGAGAAGAAATTAGTCGTTTAGAATTAGAAGAACATCGTATTAATGATCGTTTATCTATTTACGATTTAGAGATTGAAGGATTTTTACAAGATCAAGTAAAAATGCAAGGGCGTAAAGAAGAGTTAGAAAAGATTTTAGCGACTCTTCAAGCAGAGATTACGGAATTAGATAGCAAAATCGTCGCTTTAACGAAACAAAAGAGTGAGCAACATTCTTCGAAAGAAAAAGTTCAGAAGGAAATGACTGAGCTAAAAGTACAAGCGGCTGAACAACAACAGCGTTTGTCTAATCAAAAAGAAAAAGTTGAACGATTGACGAAGGAAAAAGAAGAGACAGATGCGACGCTTGTAAAAACGAAAGAAGATTTAGCATTCTTAAAACAAGAGATGACATCTAATTCAAGTGGTGAAGAACAAATTACGAATATGATTGAGAAGAAAGCGTATGATCGTAATCAAACTTCGGAGTTAATTCGTTCTCGCCGTGAACAACGCGTAACATTACAAGAGAGAGTAGAGTATTTAGAACGCAATGTGAAAGAAACAATAGGTAAACATAAATATATTCTTGAGATGTTGAAAGATCAAGAAGTGAAGATTAACCGACTTGATGTAGAGTTGGAAAATAGATTGCAACATTTGCGTGAAACATATACTATTTCATTTGAAGCTGCAAAACTGAAGTATACAATGACGATGCCTGCAGAAGATGCACGTAAAAAGGTGAAACTAATTAAACTATCCATCGAAGAGTTAGGCACAGTAAACTTAGGGGCAATTGATGAATATGAGCGTGTAGCAGAGCGTCACACATTCTTGCTAGAGCAAAGAGATGACCTAGAAGAAGCGAAATCGACATTGCATCAACTTATTACGGAAATGGATGAAGAGATGAAAAAACGCTTTTCTACCACGTTTGAAGGCATTCGAACGGAGTTTCAATCTGTATTCTCTGAATTATTCGGAGGCGGAAGAGCGGATTTAGTAATGACAAATCCAGAAGATTTATTAAATACTGGTATTGATATCGTAGCGCAACCGCCAGGGAAGAAATTACAAAACTTAGGTTTACTTTCAGGTGGAGAGCGTGCTTTAACGGCAATTGCGCTCTTATTTGGTATTTTAAAAGTACGCCCAGTTCCATTCTGTGTGCTAGATGAAGTGGAAGCGGCTCTTGATGAGGCAAACGTTGCTCGTTTTGCACAGTATTTAAAGAAATTTAGTGATGAAACGCAGTTTATTGTAATTACACACCGGAAAGGTACAATGGAAGAGTCTGATGTACTGTATGGTGTAACAATGCAAGAATCAGGGGTGTCTAAGCTTGTTTCTGTTCGTTTAGATGATGGAGAAGAACTTGTGGCAAGTAAATAGGAAGGATGGGAAGTATGAGCTTTTTTAAAAAATTAAAAGAAAAAATTTCAAAACAAACAGATACGGTAACAGAGAAGTTTAAACAAGGATTAGAAAAAACGAGAAATTCATTTGCTGATAAAGTAAATGACTTAGTGTATCGTTACCGTAAAATAGACGAAGATTTCTTTGAGGAATTAGAAGAAATTTTAATTAGTGCAGATGTCGGAGTTTCGACGGTGATGGAATTAATTGATCAGCTGAAAGAAGAAGTGCAACGTCGTAACATTCAAGATCCGAAAGAAGTACAGGCTGTTATTTCTGAGAAGTTAGTGGGAATTTACAAAGGTGACAGCGATTTTAGTAATGAAGTTAATATACAAGAGAATCAATTAACAGTTGTTTTATTTGTTGGTGTTAATGGTGTTGGGAAAACGACGACAATTGGTAAGCTTGCACATAAATTTAAATCGGAAGGTAAGTCTGTCCTATTAGCGGCAGGAGATACATTCCGTGCTGGGGCGATTGAACAATTAGAAGTATGGGGCGATCGTGTTGGTGTAGAAGTAATTAAACAAGGATCAGGATCTGACCCAGCTGCGGTTATGTACGATGCTGTACAAGCGGCAAAGGCTCGTAAAGTGGATGTGTTGCTATGTGATACAGCAGGACGCTTACAAAACAAAGTAAACTTAATGAAAGAGTTAGAGAAAGTGAAGCGTGTAATTGAGCGTGAAGTACCAGGGGCTCCCCATGAAGTATTACTAGTTATAGATGCAACAACAGGACAAAATGGTTTAAGCCAAGCGAAAACATTCCGTGAAGCAACGAATGTTACTGGTATTGTTTTAACAAAGTTAGATGGAACAGCTAAAGGTGGTATCGTATTAGCAATTCGTAACGAAATGGATGTTCCGGTGAAGTTTGTAGGATTAGGAGAGCAAATGGATGATCTGCAGCAGTTTGATCCAGAGCAATATGTTTATGGTTTATTTGCGAACTTAGTAGAAACAGAAGAAGTGTAAGCGAAAGAAGCGGTATTTCCGCTTCTTTTTCTATAAAAAACATGTGATGTTAAGAAAAAAACTTGACACTCTTTTATACTCCATGTAAACTAATTCATGTAAAGGGAAATCACTTAACAAAGGATGATCCAACATGCTCGAAAAAACAACGAGAATGAACTATTTATTTGATTTTTATCAATCGTTGTTAACGCAAAAACAAAGAAGTTATATGTCGCTTTATTATCTAGATGATTTATCTCTTGGTGAAATTGCGGAAGAATTTGATGTAAGTCGCCAAGCCGTGTATGATAACATTAAACGGACTGAAGCGATGCTTGAAGAATATGAAGATAAATTAGTATTACTTCAAAAGTTTCAAGAGCGACAGCGACTTGTTGCAAAGCTAAAACAGCTAATCAGCGAAGAAGAGCATGTGAATGAAGAAATGAAACAAGTTGTTGAAGCTATCGAAAAATTAGATTAGGAGGGCGGCAATATGGCATTTGAAGGATTAGCCGACCGACTTCAACAGACAATGCAAAAAATCCGCGGCAAAGGAAAAGTTTCTGAAGCCGATGTGAAAGAAATGATGAGAGAAGTTCGTCTAGCTCTTTTAGAAGCGGATGTTAACTTTAAAGTAGTAAAAGATTTTATAAAGCGTGTGTCTGAGCGTGCTGTCGGACAAGATGTAATGAAAAGTTTGACACCTGGACAACAAGTAATTAAAATCGTACAGGAAGAACTTACAGAACTTATGGGCGGAGAGCAAAGCAAAATTGCTGTTGCTAATAAGCCACCTACTGTTATAATGATGGTTGGTCTGCAAGGTGCGGGTAAAACAACGACGACAGGTAAGCTTGCGAATTTGCTTCGTAAAAAGCATAATCGTAAACCGATGCTTGTTGCAGCGGATATTTACCGTCCAGCAGCGATTAAACAGCTTGAAACATTAGGGAAGCAATTGGACATGCCTGTTTTCTCCTTAGGAGATCAAGTAAGTCCTGTTGAAATTGCGAAACAAGCGATTGCGAAAGCAAAAGAAGATCATCACGATTATGTTTTAATCGATACAGCGGGTCGCCTGCATATTGATGAAGAACTAATGGATGAATTAGCGAAAGTCAAAGAAGTTGCGAAACCGGATGAAATTTTCCTTGTTGTCGATGCGATGACAGGACAAGACGCGGTAAATGTAGCACAAAGTTTCCATGAACAGTTAGGATTAACAGGTGTTGTATTAACGAAATTAGATGGTGATACGCGCGGTGGTGCGGCATTATCTATTAAGGCTGTAACAAATACACCAATTAAATTTGCTGGTATGGGTGAAAAACTAGATGCAATTGAAGCGTTCCATCCAGAACGTATGGCATCCCGTATTTTAGGGATGGGCGACGTCTTAACATTAATTGAAAAAGCGCAAGCTACAGTTGATGAAGAGAAAGCAAAAGAACTTGAGCAAAAAATGCGTACGCTTTCGTTTACGCTTGACGATTTCCTAGAACAACTTGGACAAGTGCGTCAACTTGGACCACTTGATGAATTGTTAGGAATGCTTCCTGGTGCAAATAAAATTAAAGGGCTGAAAAATGCGCAAGTTGATGAAAAACAAATTGGGCATATTGAGGCAATTATTCGTTCTATGACTAAATTAGAACGAGAACAACCGGAAATAATCAATGCTAGTCGTAAAAAGCGCATTGCCAAAGGTAGCGGTACAACAGTACAAGAAATCAATCGTCTAATCAAGCAGTTTGATGATATGAAAAAAATGATGAAGACGATGACTGGAATGCAAAAAGGTAAGAAAAAAGGACTAGGTGGATTGAAGTTTCCATTCATGTAAGGAAAAAAAGATGGCTCTGTTAAGAAAAAATACTTTACAAAGCAATAGTCTTTTTGCTAATATAATTATCTGTGTGAAATAAATTCGGAGGTGCTTTATAAATGGCAGTTAAAATTCGTTTAAAACGTATGGGAGCTAAAAAAACTCCTTTCTATCGTGTAGTTGTTGCAGATTCTCGTTCTCCTCGTGACGGACGTTTCATTGAGGAAATCGGTACTTACAATCCGGTTGCTCAACCAGCTGAAGTTAAGATCAACGAAGAAGCAGCATTAAAATGGTTAGGAAACGGTGCTAAACCATCTGATACAGTTCGTAACCTATTCTCTAACCAAGGTATCATGGAGAAATTCCACTTATCTAAACAAGGTAAGTAATTGAGGCAATGACTATGAAGAAGTTAGTCGAGACGATTGTCAAGCCTCTTGTCGATCATCCTGAAGATGTAAAAGTTACACAGGAACTTTACAACGGAGAGATAAAGTATCGATTAACTGTACATCCTGAGGATGTTGGAAAAGTCATTGGAAAGCAAGGGAAAGTTGCGAAAGCAATTCGAATGCTCTTGTATTCAGTGGGACATCATAATGATGAAAAAGTAACACTGGAAATTCAATAAACGTAAAAAGGGCGAGGAGTTATTTCCTCTCCCTTTTTTAACATTTAAAGAGAGATTGCATGTTCCGTATATGAAATGGAAATGCTTAATTTATATAGAAACCAGGGGTGACATACTATTTATGACAAAATGGTTTAACGTAGGGAAAATTGTAAATACTCATGGCGTAAGAGGAGAAATTCGTGTTATTTCTCGTACTGATTTTCCAGAAGAGCGATATAAGGTAGGAAACACGTTATACATATGGAATGAGAAAGGTACAGACTACCTTACTGTGAAGGTAACTTCTCATCGTCAACATAAGACATTTGATTTATTAACATTTGAAGGATACAACAATGTAGATGAAGCAGAGAAATTTAAAGGTTCTTTAATAAAAGTACCAGAAGAGCAGTTAGGCGAACTAGCTGAAGGTGAATACTACTATCATGAAATTATTGGTTGCAACGTTGTAACGGAAGAAGGAGAAGCGTTAGGGACAATCAAAGAGATTCTATCTCCTGGTGCAAATGATGTTTGGGTGATTAAACGTCCAAAGGGTCAAGATCTTTTAATTCCTTATATTGATGACGTTGTACTTCAAGTTAACATTGAAAATAAATTAGTAACCATTCATGTAATGGAAGGATTGCTATAATGAAAATTGACATTTTAACATTGTTTCCAGATATGTTTACGGGTGTGTTTGGGTCTTCAATTTTAAAGAAAGCACAAGAAAAAGAAGCGGTAGAGCTTCGTGTTGTCAATTTCCGTGATTATACAACTAGTAAGCATAATAGTGTAGATGATTATCCGTATGGTGGGGGCGCTGGGATGGTATTAACCCCGCAACCTATCTTTGATGCGGTGGAAGAGTTAACGAAGGAAACAGACCGTAAACCGAGAATCGTCTTAATGTGTCCACAAGGAGAGCGTTTCACGCAGAAGAAGGCAGAAGAGCTTGCTGGAGAAGAGCATGTTATTTTTGTATGTGGCCATTATGAAGGATACGATGAAAGAATTCGTGAACATCTTGTAACAGATGAGATTTCTATTGGTGATTACGTATTAACGGGTGGAGAATTAGCCTCTATGGTAGTTACTGATAGTGTTGTACGTCTTTTACCAGGAGTACTTGGGAATCAAACGTCACAAGTGGAAGACTCTTTTAGCACGGGTTTGTTAGAGCACCCACATTATACACGTCCTGCTGATTTTCGTGGTATGAAGGTACCGGATGTATTAATGTCAGGAAATCATAAAAACATTGATGAATGGCGCCATAAAGAATCGCTTCGTCGTACTTACACACGTAGACCGGATTTATTGGAAGAACGAGAATTATCTAAGCAAGAAGAGAAATGGCTGGAACAGATTAAAGAAGACCAATAAGGACTTGATATATTTTCTGTTGCAACAGTCCTAACAATATGCTATTATAACATTTGTGCTACTGAAATCAGTAGCCGTATTAACGATGTTCCGCTGTAATTTAATAAGACTTTATAAGAGCATCTGTTTAAAGGAGAGAATTTAATATGCAACAATTAATCGCAGAAATTACAAAAGGCCAATTAAAAACTGACCTTCCTTCATTCCGTCCTGGAGACACTTTACGTGTACACGTAAAAGTAGTTGAGGGAACTCGTGAAAGAATTCAGCTTTTCGAAGGTGTTGTAATCAAACGTCGTGGTGGCGGAATCAGTGAAACATTCACAGTTCGTAAGATTTCTTACGGCGTAGGTGTTGAGCGTACATTCCCAGTTCACACGCCAAGAATCGCGAACATCGAAGTACTTCGCCGTGGTAAAGTACGTCGTGCTAAGTTATACTACTTACGTAACCTTCGCGGTAAAAAAGCACGTATTAAAGAAATTCGATAAGACATGTATGGGAGCTTGTAAATACGCAAGCTCCCTTTTTCCAATCTATATGAAATTTTGATATAATACGAACAGCTTACATAACTGTGGAGGGGAAAAGCATGAAGAAAGAGAAGAGTTCACTTTGGGAATGGATTAAAGCAATTTTGATTGCCATTGTATTAGCGGGCGTAATTAGACAGTTTTTCTTTGCCCCAATTCTCGTAGATGGTGTATCGATGTCGCCGACTTTACATGACCGTGATCGAATGATTGTTAATAAAATTGGCTATCACATAGGTGATCCGAAGCGCTTTGATATTATTGTATTCCGAGCGACGGAAGAAAAAGATTATATTAAGCGTATTATTGGCCTACCAGGCGATGAAATCGAATACCGTAATGATAAACTATATGTTAACGGGAAACCTTATGAGGAGCCGTATTTAGATAAGCAGAAAAAACAACTTGCTGACGGACCGCTTACATATGATTTTACTCTTGAAGAAATGACAGGAAAGAAAACTGTTCCAGAAGGTCAATTATTTGTTTTAGGCGATAATCGTCGTTTTAGTAAAGATAGTCGCTCAATTGGTACAATTTCAATGGACCAAGTGATTGGTAAAGCAAATATGTTATATTGGCCGTTAAAAGATGCACGTATTGTGAAATAAAAGAAAAAGAAGGTGGCAACATGGTAATTCAATGGTTCCCGGGACATATGGCAAAGGCTAGACGCCAAGTAACCGAAAAATTAAAGTTAATTGATGTTGTAATTGAGCTTGTAGATGCTCGATTACCTTTATCATCTCGAAACCCAATGATTGATGAAATTATTACACATAAACCAAGACTTGTTGTTTTAAATAAAGCGGATATGGCGGATGACCGTCTAACGAAGCAGTGGATTGCATACTTTAAAGAAAAAGGTCATATGGCAATTTCAATTAACGCACAAGCTGGACAAGGGATGAAGGAAATTACAGCGGCTTGTAAAGTGTTGGTTAAAGAAAAATTTGACAAAATGGTTGCTAAAGGTATTAGACCGAGAGCAATTCGTGCATTAATTGTAGGTATACCGAATGTTGGTAAATCTACGTTAATTAATAAGTTGGCGAAGAAAAATATTGCTAAAACAGGAGATCGTCCAGGTGTGACAACAGCCCAACAATGGATTAAAGTTGGGAAAGAAATGGAACTGTTAGATACACCGGGTATTTTATGGCCTAAATTTGAAGATCAATTAGTGGGTCTTCGTTTAGCGACAACGGGTGCAATTAAAGATTCAATTTTAAATTTACAAGATGTAGCTGTTTACGCATTACGTTTTATGGAGAAACATTATCCAGAACGTTTGAAAGAGCGATATAATTTAAATGAGATTCCAGAAGATATCGTGGAGTTATTTGATGCAATCGGAAAAAACAGAGGTTGCTTAATGGGCGGCGGAATGATTGATTATGATAAAACATCTGAGCTTATACTTCGTGAACTTCGTGGTGGTAAACTTGGAAGAATGACGTTTGAGACACCAGAAGAGTTTGCAGAGCAGGTAGAAGAAGTGGAAAAAGTAGAAGAAGTATAAGACGTGCGTTTGTGCGTCTTTTCTTTTTGGTTACGTTTAAAAGGGAGTGTACATATATGCAAAAAATGACTATTCAAAAAGCTGAATGTTTACTGCAAGAAATTATGAGTGAAGAGGATGAACATTTTCAACTGTTATTGAAAGATGAGCGAAAAGGTGTTCAAAAACTAATTTTGAAGTGGTATAAACAAAAAGAATTAGCACAAAAAGAAAGAGAAAAATTTTTAGAAATGTCAAAGTATGAAAATGCCTTACGTGAAAAAGGTCTCACATACATTGCTGGCATTGATGAAGTGGGCCGAGGACCGTTAGCTGGACCGGTTGTGACGGCGGCTGTCATCCTCCCAGAAGATTTTTATATTCCAGGATTAAATGACTCGAAAAAATTAAGTGAAGCGAAGCGTGAGCGTTTTTATGATGAAATTAAAGACCATGCGATTGCGATTGGAGTTGGCATTGTATCACCACAAGTTATTGATGAAATAAATATTTATCAAGCAACGAAGCAAGCGATGTTAGATGCTGTTGCTAATTTATCATGTACACCAGAATATTTATTAATCGATGCGATGAAGCTTCCTACATCAATTCCGCAAACATCAATTATTAAAGGTGATGCGAAAAGTGTCTCTATTTCGGCTGCATCTATTATTGCGAAAGTGACGAGAGATCGTATGATGAAAGAATTAGGTGAAAAGTATCCTGCATATGGATTTGAACAACATATGGGATATGGGACGAAACAGCATTTAGAAGCGATTGAAGTGCATGGAGTACTAGAGGAACATCGGAAATCATTCGCACCAATTAAAGATATGATTCAAAAATAAGCTGTGAATATACAGCTTATTTTTTTATTTTGGTATATGAACATTATTATTTTCAAAAAAGAATAAAGCGATTTCAGTTTTCTGACACTTTATTGTAGACAGCGTGCCAATCATCTTATACAATGGCAATGTAATGTTTTTTAAACATTAAAAAACTTTTCGAGTAAAACAGGAAAACAGGGGAGGATGGGACCATGAATATCCATGAGTACCAAGGTAAGGCAGTCCTTAGAAGCTATGGGGTTAGCGTTCCGAACGGGAAGGTTGCATTTACAGTAGAAGAAGCTGTAGAAGCAGCGAAAGAATTAGGAACGGATGTATGTGTAGTTAAAGCACAAATTCACGCTGGTGGACGCGGCAAAGCTGGCGGAGTAAAAGTTGCGAAAAATTTAGAAGAAGTTCGTACATATGCGGAAAGCATTTTAGGAACTACACTTGTGACACATCAAACAGGTCCTGAAGGTAAGGAAGTAAAACGCTTACTTATCGAAGAAGGTTGCGATATTAAAAAAGAATATTATGTAGGTCTTGTATTAGATCGTGCAACTTCTCAAGTTGTTTTAATGGCATCTGAAGAAGGTGGAACAGAAATTGAAGAAGTAGCAGAAAAAACACCTGAAAAAATCTTTAAAGAATATATTGATCCAGCAGTAGGTTTACAAGGTTTCCAAGCGCGTCGAATCGCGTTTAATATCAATATTCCAAAAGAGCTTGTAGGACAAGCTGTGAAGTTTATGATGGGCTTATATAGTGCGTTTATCGAAAAAGATTGCTCTATCGCTGAGATTAATCCACTTGTTACAACAGGTGACGGTAAAGTAATGGCATTAGATGCAAAATTAAACTTTGATTCTAATGCGTTATATCGCCATAAAGACATTTTAGAACTTCGTGATCTTGATGAAGAAGATTCAAAAGAAATTGAAGCTTCTAAATATGACTTAAACTACATTCCTTTAGATGGAAATATCGGTTGTATGGTTAATGGTGCAGGTTTAGCAATGGCTACAATGGATATCATTAAACATTACCATGGTGACCCAGCTAACTTCTTAGATGTTGGTGGCGGCGCGACAGCTGAAAAAGTTACAGAAGCATTCAAAATTATCCTTTCTGATAAAAATGTAAAAGGTATCTTCGTTAACATTTTTGGTGGCATTATGAAGTGTGATGTTATCGCAGAAGGTGTTATTGAAGCAACGAAGCAAGTAGGTCTTGAGTTGCCTTTAGTTGTACGTCTTGAAGGTACAAACGTAGAGTTAGGTAAGAAAATTTTAAATGAGTCTGGTTTAAATATTGTTGCAGCAGAATCTATGGCAGACGGTGCACAAAAAATTGTTTCACTAGTGGGCTAATAGAAAGCGGGGGAGAAAAATGAGCGTATTAGTTAATAAAGATACAAAAGTTATTGTTCAAGGTATTACAGGTTCTCAAGGATTATTCCATACAAAACAAATGATTGAATACGGTACGAAAATTGTCGGTGGTGTAACACCAGGTAAAGGTGGCACTGATATTGAAGGTGTACCAGTATTTGATACAGTAGAAGATGCTGTGAAAGCAACAGGCGCAAACGCTTCAGTTGTATACGTTCCACCCGCTTTTGCGGCTGATGCAATTATGGAAGCTGTTGATGCAAAGATTGATTTAGTAGTATGTATTACTGAAGGAATCCCTGTATTAGATATGGTAAACGTTAAGAGATATATGGCGGGTAAACATACACGTTTACTTGGACCAAACTGCCCTGGTGTTATTACACCTGACGAATGTAAAATTGGTATTATGCCAGGATATATTCACAAAAAAGGTCATGTTGGTATCGTATCTCGCTCTGGTACATTAACGTATGAAGCTGTACATCAGTTAACACAAGAAGGTATTGGCCAATCTACTGCTGTAGGTATTGGTGGGGATCCTGTTAACGGTACAGACTTTATTGATGCGTTAAAAGCATTTAATGAAGATGAAGAAACGCATGCTGTAATTATGATTGGTGAAATTGGCGGTACGGCAGAAGAAGAGGCAGCTGAGTGGGTACAAGCTAATATGACAAAACCGGTTGTAGGCTTCATTGGTGGTCAAACAGCGCCAGAAGGAAAACGTATGGGCCATGCTGGGGCAATCATTTCTGGCGGCAAAGGAACTGCTGCTGAAAAGATTAAAACCATGGAAGCTTGCGGTATTAAAGTAGCAGAAACACCAGCTGTTATGGGTGAAACATTAATCTCTGTTTTAAAAGAAAAGGGATTATTTGAAACTTGTAAAAACTACTAATCTTTTTGAAAGGCACCTCCTTGTTTGAGGTGCCTTTTTACACTTTTTTCTGTTTACATAATAAAAATTATGGGTAAGGAGAATTAAGATGAAAAGAGAACGATTATTGCACCTTCATTACATATTGGCAGATCATTGGAAGGCAATGGAGAGGCTACTATATATTGATCCGGAATTGAATGGAATATACACTTTTAGTACGAAACAATTTGAATATTACGCTGGAATATCCTCGGAAAAATCTTCAGAACTAGTAAATTTTCTTCAGACTTCAAATCTCCTGCAATATATCTCCTATTTAGAAGAAAATCGAATATTTTATACGACTATTTGGGATAAGGATTATCCACAATTATTGCGAGAAATACAAGATCCCCCTTTTGTTTTATATGGAAAAGGGGAGAGGGATTTTCTTAGTAAAGTAAATAAATTAGCGATTGTTGGGACGAGAGAGCCGTCTTTATATGGAAAGGAGAGTATGAGGTTTATTTTACACCCGTTACTTGAAAAGGAATGGCTTATTGTTAGTGGGTTTGCAAGAGGGATAGATATAATTGCTCACGAAGTTACAGTAAGGCAGCATTGCCCGACAATCGCCATATTAGGACAAGGATTATCTTATATGTATCCAAAGGAGAATAGAAGTTTATATGACACGTGGAAAGACTATATATTGTTATTGACAGAGTATCCCCCACATTATGCACCGAAAAAATGGTATTTTCCAAAAAGAAATCGAATTATTAGTGGTATAAGTAAAGGTGTTTTAGTTGTAGAAGCAAAATCAAGAAGTGGATCACTTATTACTGCAGACCTAGCGTTAGAGCAAAATAGAGAGGTATTTGCGCTTCCTGGACCTATATTTATAAATAGTGCGTCGGGAACAAATCATCTTATTCAACAAGGTGCAAAACTAGTGCGAAATGCAGAGAATATCCTTGAAGAATTTATAAATTAACTTTATATTTTTATGTTTTTATTAAACAATTATTGACAAATGGTAGATTGGCACTGTATGGTATATTCATTCTTGATTGACAAAAACAAGAGAAATCAATAAGATTAATGAAGACTTGAATCCACCTCTTAAGGAGGCACTAGCATGTCAGATTACCTCGTAATCGTGGAGTCGCCTTCTAAGGCGAAGACCATTGAGAAATATTTAGGGAAAAAATACAAAGTCGTCGCGTCCATGGGACATGTCCGCGATTTACCTAAAAGCCAAATGGGGATAGAAGTAAAGAATAACTTCACCCCGAAGTATATTACCATTCGTGGTAAGGGTCCCGTTTTAAAAGATTTAAAATCAGCGGCAAAAAAAGCAAAGAAAGTCTATCTCGCGGCCGATCCGGATCGTGAAGGAGAAGCAATTGCTTGGCATTTAGCAAATACGTTAAATGTGGACGTTGAATCAGATTGCCGAGTTGTATTTAATGAGATTACAAAAGATGCAATAAAAGAATCATTTAAATACCCTCGTGCAATTAATATGGATTTAGTAGATGCACAACAGGCAAGGCGTATACTCGATCGTCTTGTTGGCTACAATATTAGTCCTTTATTATGGAAGAAAGTAAAAAAAGGATTAAGTGCAGGACGCGTACAATCTGTAGCAGTTCGTTTAATTATCGAACGTGAAAGAGAAATTCAAAGCTTTGAACCTGAAGAATTCTGGACAATTAAAACAGAATTTGTGAAAGGGAAAGACACATTTGAAGCAAGCTTTTACGGTGTAGATGGTGAAAAAGTTCAATTAACGAACGAAGCACAAGTGAACGAAATAATCGAAAAGATGAAAGACAATGCGTTTTCGGTTGAAAATGTAACGCGAAAAGAGCGAAAGCGTAACCCTGCATTACCGTTTACAACATCTTCCTTACAACAAGAGGCAGCGCGTAAATTAAATATGCGAGCAAAGAAAACAATGATGCTTGCACAGCAACTGTATGAAGGGATAGATCTTGGAAAACAAGGGACTGTAGGTCTTATTACGTATATGAGAACCGATTCAACACGTATCTCAGAAACAGCTCAAACAGAGGCTCGTAATTACATTACTGAGGCGTTTGGTGCGGAATACATAGGAACAGAGAAGAAGAAAGAAACGAAAAAGTCGAAAGCACAAGATGCGCATGAGGCGATTCGTCCTACTTCGGTAATGAGAAAGCCAGAGGAACTAAAAAGTTTCTTAAGTCGTGATCAACTCCGTTTGTATAAACTGATTTGGGAGCGATTTGTTGCAAGTCAAATGGCATCTGCTATAATGGATACTGTTACAGCGAGACTCATTAATAACAATGTTCAGTTCCGTGCAAGTGGATCAGTTGTAAAGTTCCCAGGATTTATGAAAGTGTACGTAGAGTCGAAAGATGATGGTGCGGAAGAAAAGGATAAGATGTTGCCACCGTTAGAAGTAGGTGAAACTGTATTTTCAAAAGATATAGAACCGAAGCAACATTACACACAGCCTCCGCCGCGTTATACAGAGGCTCGTCTAGTAAGGACACTTGAAGAGCTTGGAATTGGGAGACCGTCTACTTATGTACCGACACTTGAAACAATCCAAAAACGTGGATACGTTGCTTTAGATAATAAACGCTTCGTTCCGACTGAGCTTGGTGGAATAGTAATCGAACTTATTTTAGAGTTTTTCCCGGAAATTATTAACATTGAATTTACTGCCAATATGGAGCAAAGCCTTGATGAAGTAGAAGAAGGAAATGCGAATTGGGTGAAAATTGTTGATGATTTCTACGTAGGATTTGAACCGCGCTTAGAAAAAGCGGAAAAAGAAATGCGTGAAGTGGAAATTAAAGATGAACCAGCTGGGGAAGACTGTGAATTATGTAGTCACCCGATGGTCTTTAAAATGGGTAAATATGGGAAGTTTATGGCTTGTTCAAATTTCCCGGAATGTCGTAATACAAAACCGATTGTAAAAGAAATCGGTGTTACTTGTCCGAAGTGTGATAAAGGACAAATTATTGAACGCCGTAGTAATAAAAAGAAACGTCTTTTCTACGGATGCGGTACGTATCCAGAATGTGACTTTGTATCTTGGGATAAGCCGATTGGTCGTAAATGTCCGAAGTGTGAAGGTATGCTCGTAGAGAAAAAGTTGAAAAAAGGCGTGCAAGTACAATGTATTTCGTGTGATTATGAAGAAGAACAACAAATGTGAGCGTAACTGCTCACATTTTTTTCGGGAAGAAAAGGAAAGGTGATATATATGACAACACAAGTAGTAAACGTTATTGGCGCAGGTCTTGCAGGAAGCGAAGCAGCTTATCAAATTGCAAAACGTGGTGTCCAAGTAAAATTATATGAAATGAGACCAGTGCGACAAACACCAGCTCATCACACAGATAAATTTGCTGAATTAGTATGTAGTAACTCACTACGCGCAAACACATTAACAAATGCTGTTGGTGTTATTAAAGAAGAAATGCGCCTAATGGATTCTGTCATTATTCGTGCGGCTGATGAGTGCTCTGTACCAGCAGGAGGTGCTTTAGCTGTAGACCGTCATGAATTCGCGGCGAAAGTGACTGAATATGTGAAAAATCATCCGAACGTAACTGTAATGAATGAGGAAATCACTGAAATTCCAGAGGGACCAACTGTTATTGCGACAGGTCCACTTACGTCTCCAAATCTTTCTGCACAATTAAAAAAACTAACAGGTGAAGATTATTTTTATTTCTATGATGCTGCAGCGCCAATCGTTGAGAAGGACAGCATTGATATGAATAAAGTATATTTAAAATCTCGTTATGATAAAGGTGAAGCGGCATATTTAAACTGTCCAATGACAGAAGAAGAGTTCGATCGCTTTTATGAGGCTTTAATTGCTGCTGAGACAGTGCCTTTAAAAGAATTTGAAAAAGAAATTTTCTTTGAAGGTTGTATGCCAGTAGAAGTTATGGCAAGTAGAGGAAGACAGACGTTAGTATTTGGACCGATGAAGCCTGTTGGGTTAGAAGATCCGAAAACAGGGAAAACACCATATGCGGTTGTTCAGTTACGTCAAGATGATGCAGCAGGAACATTATACAATATTGTAGGCTTCCAAACACATTTAAAGTGGGGGCCACAAAAAGAAGTGTTACAGCTAATTCCAGGACTAGAAAACGCAGAGATTGTACGTTATGGTGTAATGCATCGTAATACGTTTATTAATTCGCCTAATTTGCTTCGTCCAACATATCAATATAAACAACGTGATGATTTATTCTTCGCTGGTCAAATGACTGGGGTAGAGGGTTATGTTGAATCAGCAGCATCAGGATTATTAGCGGGTATTAACGCTGCTCGACTTGTACAAGGTGAAGAGCCAGTTGTATTACCACCTGTAACTGCAATGGGAAGTATGGCAAATTATATTACTGCGACAAATGCGAAAAACTTCCAGCCAATGAATGCAAACTTCGGTTTATTTGCACCGTTAGAGAAGAAAATTAAAAAGAAACAAGAGCGAAATGAAGCATATGCTACACGCGCTTTAGAAACAATTCAAAATTTTGTAAATATTTAATTAAATTTCTTGCAAAGGCTACTAAGTTGTGATACGATTTAGTAGCCTTTATTGAGGTGAGTTATATGGATGTGAATGTGAAGAAATTGTTACAATTATTCGTTGGATATTTACAAATTGAAAGAAATTATTCAAAATATACAATTGCAAGTTATCAAAATGATTTAGAACATTTTGTGCAATTTATGGAGCGAGAAGGCATATCCTCTTTTTTAGATGTTACATACGCGGATGTTCGTTTATACTTGACGACGTTGCACGATGAAAAGTTAGCCCGTAAATCTGTCGCAAGGAAAGTATCAAGCTTAAGAAGTTTATATCGTTTTTTGATGCGTGAAGGTTATCAAAAAGATAATCCGTTTGCACTTGCGTCACTCCCCAAGAAAGAATTGTCAATCCCAAAGTTTTTATATGCTGAAGAGTTAGAGGAATTGTTTGAAGTTTCTGATACAGAGACGCCATTAGGTCAAAGGAATCAAGCTTTATTAGAGTTGATGTATGCAACTGGGATTCGTGTAAGCGAATGCGTTAATTTGCAACTTACCGACATTGACTTTGCAGTGGGAACAATTTTAGTGATGGGAAAAGGGAAAAAACAAAGATATATTCCGTTCGGAAGCTATGCACAAGATGCTTTAATTACTTATATAGAGAACGGGAGAAAACAGTTAGCTCAAAAGACTGAAGAACAATCTCATATGGTATTTTTAAATGCGAAAGGTAAGCCGTTAACAGATCAGGGTGTACGTTATGTTTTGAACGAACTCATTAAGAAGGCTTCACTTACAATGCGGATAAATCCCCATATGTTAAGGCATACATTTGCTACACATATGTTGGATGAAGGAGCGGATTTACGTACTGTGCAGGAGCTATTAGGTCATGAGAATTTGTCGACGACACAAATTTATACGCATGTCTCTAAAGAAAGATTGCGTTCTGTGTACATGAAGCATCACCCGCGGGCATAAATTGCTTTTAAAGCTATAAAAACATATAAAGGAGTTTTTTCTATGGGAAATTTCCACGCTACAACGATATTTGCAGTTCATCATAATGGAGAATGTGCAATGGCTGGAGATGGTCAGGTAACGATGGGGAATGCTGTTGTAATGAAACATACAGCTCGCAAAGTTCGCAAACTTTTCCAAGGGAAAGTTTTAGCTGGTTTTGCAGGCTCAGTTGCTGATGCATTTACTCTTTTTGAAATGTTTGAAGGAAAATTAGAAGAGTATAATGGCAACTTGCAGCGCGCTGCAGTTGAGATGGCGAAACAATGGCGTGGTGATAAAATGTTACGTCAGCTAGAAGCAATGCTCATTGTAATGGATAAAACAACGATGCTCCTTGTTTCAGGTACAGGAGAAGTAATTGAACCAGATGATGGTATTTTAGCAATTGGTTCAGGTGGACATTATGCACTTGCTGCTGGTCGTGCTTTAAAGCAACATGCAAGTGAACATTTAACAGCGAAACAAATTGCGAATGCCAGTTTAGAAATTGCAGGCGATATTTGTGTTTATACGAATCACAACATAATTGTTGAAGAATTGTAGAATCGTAAGGGAGGCATTTTATATGCATTTACATTTTACTCCGCGTCAAATTGTGGAAAAATTAGATCAATACATCATCGGTCAAAAAGATGCAAAGAAAGCGGTTGCTGTAGCTCTACGAAATCGATACCGTCGCAGTAAATTAGCTGAAAATTTACGTGATGAAATTGCACCTAAAAACATTTTAATGATTGGACCGACAGGTGTTGGTAAAACAGAGGTAGCACGGCGAATGGCGAAACTCGTTGGAGCACCTTTTATTAAGGTTGAAGCGACGAAATTTACAGAAGTTGGATATGTGGGTCGAGATGTAGAGTCGATGGTCCGCGATCTTGTTGAAACATCCGTTCGTATCGTGAAAGAGGAAATGGTAGTTAAAGTTCAAGATAAAGCGGAAGAGCAAGCGAATCAACGTCTTGTTGAAATTTTAGTGCCGAGTCCGGAGAAACAATCTGGATTTAAAAATCCATTAGAAATGCTTTTTGGTGGTAGCCAAAATTCAAACCAAACATCTGATGCACAGGAAGATGTTGAAATCGAAAAGAAACGTCAAGATGTGGAAAGAAAGCTTGCGGCAGGCCTTCTTGAAGATGAAGTGGTATCGATCGAAGTGACGGAACAACAGTCTTCTATGTTTGATATGTTGCAAGGAACTGGCATGGAGCAAATGGGAATGAATTTCCAAGATGCACTAGGAAGTATCATGCCGAAAAAAACGAAAAAACGTAAACTTTCTGTAAAAGAAGCAAGAAAACTCTTGACAAATGAAGAGGCACAGCGCTTAATTGATATGGATGAAGTTACACAAGAGGCTGTTTATCGTGCTGAACAGCTCGGGATTATTTTTATCGATGAAATTGACAAAATTGCTGGTAAGCAGTCGAATAGCGTAGATGTATCGCGTGAAGGTGTGCAACGTGACATTTTACCGATTGTAGAAGGATCGAATGTTGCAACAAAATACGGATCAGTAAAAACGGATTATATTTTATTTGTTGCAGCTGGAGCGTTCCATATGTCTAAACCGTCGGATTTAATTCCGGAATTGCAAGGGAGATTTCCGATTCGAGTAGAGTTAACAAAATTATCAGTAGATGATTTTGTTAAAATATTAATCGAACCTGACAATGCGTTAATTAAACAATATATGGCATTATTAGCGACTGAAGGTATAGAAATTGAATTTTCAGACGAAGCTATTCGTAAGATTGCTGAGATTGCTTATCAAGTTAATCAGGATACAGATAATATTGGAGCGAGAAGACTCCATACTATTATGGAGAAGCTCCTTGAAGATTTATCGTTTGAAGCATCTGAAATTACGTTAGAGAAAATAACGATAACACCTCAATATGTTGAGGAAAAATTAGCGACAATTGCTAAAAATAAAGATGTGAGCCAGTTTATTTTGTAATAGTGTCATCAGGTGACTCGCCCTAGTTTCCAAGTGATGAAAAAATATGTAAGTAACATGTAGGAGGAACTTTTGAAATGGAATTATTAGCAAAAACGAGAAAATTAAATGCGTTATTACAGAGCGCAGCAGGAAAGCCTGTAAACTTTAGAGAGATGTCTGACACAATGTGTGAAGTAATTGAAGCGAACGTGTTCGTTGTAAGTCGTCGCGGTAAATTATTAGGATATGCGATTCACCAACAAATCGAGAACGAACGCATGAAGCAAATGCTTGCAGAGCGTCAATTCCCAGAAGAGTACACACAAAGCTTATTCAACATTACAGAAACATCTTCTAACTTAGATGTGAACAGTGCTTACACAGCATTCCCAGTAGAAAATAGAGAATTATTCGGTCAAGGTTTAACTACAATCGTACCAATCGTTGGTGGCGGTGAGCGCCTAGGTACACTAGTCTTAGCTCGTCTGGGTCAAGAGTTCTTAGACGATGATTTGATTCTTGCTGAATACAGCTCAACTGTTGTAGGTATGGAAATCTTACGTGAAAAAGCAGAAGAAATCGAAGAGGAAGCACGTAGTAAAGCTGTTGTTCAAATGGCGATTAGCTCATTATCTTACAGTGAGTTAGAAGCAATCGAGCATATCTTCGAAGAATTAAATGGAACAGAAGGTTTACTTGTTGCAAGTAAAATTGCTGATCGCGTAGGAATTACTCGTTCTGTAATCGTAAATGCACTACGTAAATTAGAAAGTGCTGGTGTTATTGAGTCTCGCTCTTTAGGTATGAAAGGAACATACATTAAAGTGCTAAACGACAAGTTTCTACAGGAACTTGCTAAATTAAAAACAAACTAATTTATAAAAAAACTCTCCTCGGTTGAGGAGAGTTTTTTGTTTTTTAAGAGAATGATTTTGCTTACGTAAGGCGTCATGACAACGTTCATTAGAAAACTATTAATTAACCTTCAATTCCTTGCTTAAAGGAATTGAAGGTTGGTAATACTAGAATTTGAGCGTGAAAAAAAGAAAGTTTTACATTGTTCGCATTTTCGACTTGATTGTAATATTTCAGTATGATATAGTAAGCAGTGGTGTCAGTACAAAGTACACACGTTTACTGATTTAAGTGTTGGTGCTACGTTCGTAGTTTCGCTTAGAGATGAAGTAAACGGAGGATATCAAAAACCATTTAGGAGGAACTAAATTATGTCAGTAATTTCTATGAAGCAATTGCTTGAAGCTGGTGTTCATTTCGGACATCAAACTCGTCGTTGGAACCCAAAAATGAAGCGTTACATTTTCACAGAGCGTAACGGTATCTACATCATCGACTTACAAAAAACTGTGAAAAAAGTTGAGGAAGCTTACAGAACGATGCGTGACATCGCTGCTGAAGGTGGAGACATTTTATTCGTAGGTACTAAAAAACAAGCACAAGAAGCTATTAAAGAAGAAGCAACTCGTGCTGGTATGTACTTCGTTAACCAACGTTGGTTAGGTGGAACTTTAACAAACTTCCAAACAATCCAAAAGCGTATCAAGCGTCTTAAAGACATCGAAAGAATGCAAGAAGATGGTACTTTCGAAGTACTTCCTAAGAAAGAAGTTGTTCAACTTAAAAAAGAGTTAGAGCGTCTTGAGAAATTCTTAGGCGGTATTAAAGATATGAAAGGTCTTCCAAGTGCATTATTCGTAGTAGACCCTCGTAAAGAGCGTATTGCAGTTGCTGAAGCACGCAAATTACACATTCCAATCATCGGTATCGTTGATACAAACTGTGATCCAGACGAAATCGATCACGTTATCCCAGCAAACGATGATGCAATTCGTGCTGTAAAACTTCTTACATCTAAAATGGCAGACGCGATCCTTGAAGCAAAACAAGGTGAAGAAACTGTTACTGCGTAACAAATTTGGAAAGGTGATAAGGGGTTCGGCCTTTTATCACCTTTTTTAAGGTATAAACACCTTTATAAAAGGTATAAATACATATTTTAGGAGGATGAAAAATATGGCAATCACTGCACAAATGGTAAAAGAACTTCGTGAAAAAACTGGCGCAGGTATGATGGACTGCAAAAAAGCTTTAACAGAAACTAACGGCGACATGGAGAAAGCAATTGACTTCTTACGTGAAAAAGGTATTGCGAAAGCTGCTAAAAAAGCAGACCGCATCGCTGCTGAAGGTTTAACTTTCATCGAAACAAACGGTAACGACGGTTTAATCTTAGAATTAAACTCTGAAACTGATTTCGTTGCGAAAAACGAAGGTTTCCAAGCTTTAATTAAAGAATTAGCTGCTCACTTATTAGCTAACAAACCAGCTAACGTTGAAGAAGCTATGGCTCAAACAATTGAAGGTGGCAAAACAGTAGAAGAGCACATCAATGAAGCAATCGCTAAAATTGGTGAAAAACTTACACTTCGTCGTTTCGAAATCGTATCAAAAACTGATGCAGATGCATTCGGTGCTTACCTACACATGGGTGGACGCATTGGTGTATTAACAGTTCTTGAAGGTTCTACTGACGAAGCAGCTGCTAAAGATGTAGCAATGCACATTGCAGCAGTTAACCCTAAATACATCGACCGCGATGCTGTAACAGCTGAAGAAGTTGAGCATGAGCGTCAAGTATTAACACAACAAGCTTTAAACGAAGGCAAGCCTGAAAAAATCGTTGCAAAAATGGTAGAAGGCCGTCTTGGCAAATTCTTTGAAGAGATTTGCTTACTTGACCAAGCATTCGTTAAAAACCCTGATATGAAAGTTCGTCAATTCGTTGAGTCTAAAGGCGGAACATTAAAAGGATTCGTTCGCTACGCTGTTGGTGAAGGTATCGAAAAACGCGAAGACAACTTTGCTGAAGAAGTAATGAACCAAGTAAAAGGTAACAACTAATACAGATTAGGGAACACATTGTGTTCCCTTTTTTAAAATAAAGATGTAAGCAATTGGAGGTTCATTATGAGTACACCGAAATATAATCGTGTCGTTTTAAAGCTGAGCGGAGAAGCTTTAGCTGGCGAGCAAGGATTTGGAATTAACCCGGCTGTTATTAAGTCAGTTGCGGAACAAGTGAAAGAAATTGCAGAACTTGATGTAGAGGTTGCTGTTGTTGTTGGTGGCGGTAACATTTGGCGTGGGAAAATTGGAAGTGAAATGGGCATGGATCGTGCAGGAGCAGATTACATGGGCATGTTAGCAACAGTTATGAATTCATTAGCTCTTCAAGATAGCTTGGAGAACATTGGAATTCAAACTCGCGTACAAACTTCAATTGAGATGCGTCAAGTGGCAGAGCCTTACATTCGTCGTAAAGCAATCCGTCACTTAGAGAAAAAACGTGTTGTTATCTTTGCAGCAGGTACTGGTAACCCATACTTCTCTACAGATACAACAGCAGCATTACGTGCAGCGGAAATCGAAGCGGACGTTATTTTAATGGCGAAAAACAATGTAGATGGCGTATATAGTGCAGATCCATCTATTGACCCAACAGCTACGAAATACGAAACACTTACTTACTTAGATGTATTAAAAGAAGGTTTAGGTGTAATGGATTCTACAGCTTCTTCTTTATGTATGGATAATGATATTCCATTAATTGTATTCTCGGTTATGGAAAAAGGTAATATTAAACGTGCCGTTTTAGGCGAAAATATTGGAACAGTTGTAAGGGGGAAATAAATATGGGACAACAAGTATTGAAGTCTTCAAATGAAAAAATGGAAAAAGCAGTTGCTGCTTATTCTCGTGAATTAGCAACAGTTCGCGCTGGTCGTGCAAGCTCGTCTGTATTAGATAAGGTACAAGTTGATTACTATGGTGCACCAACACCAGTTGTGCAATTAGCGAACATTACAGTTCCAGAAGCGCGTTTACTTGTAATTCAACCTTATGATAAAACTTCTATCGGTGATATTGAAAAAGCAATTTTAAAAGCAGATTTAGGCTTAAACCCTTCTAATGATGGAACTGTAATTCGTATTGCATTCCCTGCATTAACAGAAGAGCGTCGTCGTGATCTTGTAAAAGTTGTGAAAAAATATGCTGAAGAAGCAAAAGTTGCTGTTCGTAACGTACGTCGTGATGGTAATGACGATCTTAAGAAGCTTGAAAAAGCTGGCGAAATTACAGAAGACGATTTAAGAGGATATACTGAAGATATCCAAAAAGAAACAGATAAATATATTGCAAAAGTTGACGAAATCGCAAAAAACAAAGAAAAAGAAATCATGGAAGTGTAATAGCGATAACTTCGCAAATATGACCCTCTTCTTAAGGGGGTCTTTTTACACTTTTAGGCATACGTCTGCTTGTTGGAGGGTATGAATGATGTTTAAAAAGTTTCCTTTTTTTAAAGCTAAAAAGGTCACATCGTTTGATCATCTCATTGAAGAAGTGAAAAAAGGATATATCCCAGAACATATTGCTATTATTATGGATGGTAATGGAAGATGGGCGAAGAGAAGAGCGATGCCTCGCATTGCTGGACATCATGAAGGCATGCAAGTTGTGAAGAAAATTACAAAATTTGCAAGTAAACTTGGTGTGAAAGTATTAACTCTTTATGCTTTTTCGACTGAGAACTGGAAAAGACCGAAAAAGGAAGTTGATTATTTGATGAAACTTCCAGAAGAATTTCTAGGTACATTTTTACCAGAATTGATTGAAGAAAACGTACAAGTCCGAGTAATAGGGCAAAAAGATCGTCTCCCTACGCATACGCGCAGAGCGATGGAAAAAGCCATGGAAGATACGAAAGAGAATACGGGATTAATTCTTAATTTCGCGTTAAACTATGGAAGTCGAGATGAAATCGTTTCTGCTGTGCAACATATGATGAAAGATAGTGAGGAAGGAAAAATTCGTACTGAAGAAATAAATGAAGAAATAATTTCTTCTTACTTAATGACGAGTTCTTTACCTGATCCAGAGTTGTTAATCCGTACAAGCGGAGAACTACGTATTAGTAATTTCATGTTATGGCAAATTGCTTATTCAGAATTTTGGTTTACAGATGTGTATTGGCCAGATTTTACCGAGGAACATTTGCTAAATGCGATTACAGACTTTCAGCATAGAGGGCGCAGATTCGGAGGCGTGTAGAAAGAGAGGGTTTGGTAGTGAAACAGAGAATTATTACTGGAGTGATTGCTGCCGCGCTATTCATTCCCATCGTAATTTACGGTGGTGTGCCTTTTACAGTTTTAGTGTATGCACTTGCTTCTATAGGTTTATATGAATTAATTCGTATGAACAAGCTTACGCTTATTTCGGTACCGACAGTTTTAGCTGCAGTATTATTGTGGGTTATTTTAATTCCAAGTAGTGCATCAGAGCTGTTTACATGGATTGGATTAGGTAAATTAGAAATCACATTTGTGATTGTTTTATTACTTTTATCATATACAGTCCTTTCTAAGAATACATTTACTTTTGACAATGCTTCATTTTTACTTATGGCAACGACATATGTTGGAATGGGATTCTTATATTTAAATGAAACGAGAATATTGGGAATCAAATATGTGTTCTGTGCACTATTTGTCATTTGGGCAACTGATTCAGGTGCATATTTCATAGGAAAAGCATTTGGAAAAAGAAAATTGTGGCCAGAAATTAGTCCGAATAAAACGATTGAAGGTTCATTAGGCGGTATTGTTTGTGGAATTGTTGTTGCACTTGTTTACAACATGTTCTTCCCAGTTGAAGCGAATATAGGAGTTTTAATCGTTCTGACGATTATCATTTCTATTTTTGGACAAATTGGTGATTTAGTGCAATCTGCATTTAAACGCCATTATGGTGTAAAGGATTCAGGTACAATTTTACCTGGGCATGGTGGTATATTAGATCGAACAGATAGTTGGTTATTTGTGTTACCAATTCTATACTTCTTATTACAATATAATTAATAAATGAACGAGGGGTTGGAGTCATGAAAAACATTAGTTTATTAGGTGCAAGCGGATCAATCGGTACACAAACATTAGATGTGTTACGCTCGCACCCAGACCAATTCCGTCTCGTTGCTTTTTCTGTAGGGAAAAATGTTGACTACGCAGTAAAGGTAATTCAAGAATTTTCTCCGCAAATTGTCTCTGTGCAAAGAGAGGAAGATGTTTTAAAATTACAAGCTGTTTCTGGTAATACAAAAGTCGTATATGGTAGCGAAGGCTTATTAGAAGTAGCGTTACACCCAGATACAGAAATTGTAGTGAATGCTGTAGTAGGTAGCGTAGGGTTGTTACCGACACTCCGCGCAATTGAGGCAAAAAAAACAATTGGAATTGCAAACAAAGAAACTTTAGTAACTGCAGGGCATCTTGTAATGGAAGCAGCACGAAAACATAACGTGTCGTTACTTCCGGTAGATAGTGAACATTCAGCTATTTTTCAATGCTTGAATGGTGAAAATGAAAAAAGGATCTCTCGACTAATTATCACTGCTTCAGGCGGAAGTTTTCGTGATAAAACGAGAGATGAATTGCATCATGTGACCGTAGAAGATGCGCTTCGTCATCCAAACTGGTCAATGGGTTCGAAAATTACAATTGATTCTGCTACAATGATGAATAAGGGGCTAGAAGTAATTGAAGCACACTGGCTTTTTGGTATCCCTTATGAGCAAATCGATGTTGTTCTACATAAAGAAAGTATTATTCATTCTATGGTTGAATTTGAAGATCGTAGTGTAATGGCGCAGCTTGGCTCACCTGATATGCGAGTACCAATTCAATACGCGCTTACATATCCCGATAGATTACCTCTTTCAGACACGAAACAGTTAAATTTATGGGAAATGGGAACATTGCATTTTGAGAAAATGAATCAAGAACGTTTCCGTTGTCTACGTTTCGCGTATGAAGCTGGAAAAACAGGTGGAAGTATGCCAGCTGTAATGAATGCGGCAAATGAAGTAGCTGTTGAAGCTTTTTTACAAAAGAGAATTGGTTTCTTAACGGTTGAAGACCTCATTGAAAAAGCAATGCACCATCACAATGTCATTGCGCGTCCGAGCTTAGAGGAAATTCAGGAAATTGATGCAGCCACAAGACGGTTTGTGATGGAACAAATTTAGCAAAGGTGGTTATGGAATTGAATACAGCGATTGCCTTTATATTAATTTTCGGTGCACTCGTATTTTTCCATGAGCTAGGGCATCTATATTTCGCAAAAAGAGCAGGTATTTTGTGCCGCGAGTTTGCGATTGGTTTTGGTCCGAAAATATTCTCATTTGAGAAGAATGAAACGGTGTATACGATTCGATTACTGCCCCTTGGTGGCTATGTAAGAATGGCTGGCGAGGATGCGGATACAGTTGAGTTAAAGCCCGGGAAAAAGGTTGGCCTTGTATTAAATGAAAAAGACGAAGTTGTGAAATTAGTTTTTGACGGACATGAAAAATATCCAAATGTTCGTGTCATTGAAGTCGAACAAGCTGATTTAGAACACAATCTTACAATTTCGGGATATGAAGAGTACGAGGAAGAGCAGCAAACATTCCGAGTGAATGAAAAAGCTCGTATCATTTCTGCGGGAGAAGAAATCCAAATCGCTCCGTATAATAGACAATTTGGCTCTAAAAAGTTGGGCCAACGTGCTCTAACAATTTTTGCAGGTCCTGCAATGAACTTTATTCTAGCATTTGTTATTTTTGTGATTCTTGGATTTGTACAAGGAGTTCCTGTTGACAAACCGATGGTCGGAAAAGTAATGGAGAATAGTGCTGCAGAACAAGCTGGATTAAAAGAAAATGATACAATTCAAGCGATTAATGGGAAGAACACTAGTACATGGAAAGATGTTGTATCAATTGTTCGTGAAAACCCAAATAAAGAAATTACGTTACAAGTAAAGCGTGATAGTGAGCAATTTAATGTAAAAGTAACACCAACGGTTGATAAAGAAGGAAAAGAAGAAGTTGGTAGAATTGGTGTTTACTCTCCTGTAGAGAAAACAGTGATGGGTTCTATTAAATCAGGATTTGAGCAAACGTACCAATGGACGAAACTAATTTTTGATTCTCTTGTGAAATTAGTAACGGGTCAATTTTCTATTAATGAGTTGTCAGGTCCAGTAGGAATTTATAATCTAACAGATCAAGTTGTAGAGTATGGATTTACGCGTGTACTAAGTTTAGCAGCAGTTTTAAGTATTAACCTTGGTTTATTTAATTTATTACCAGTCCCAGCTTTAGACGGTGGACGTTTGTTCTTCTTCTTAATTGAAGCGTTAAGAGGCAAACCGATTGATCGTCAAAAAGAAGGAATGGTTCACTTTATTGGTTTTGCATTATTAATGTTGCTTATGTTAGTTGTAACATGGAATGACATCCGTAAGTTTTTCTTGTAAAATAAGATGAAGTTTATAATGAAATAAAGCTCGTAGAATAAAATCCCTCACCTAACTCGAGGTGAGGGGTTTTACTGCGTGTAAGAGTAAAATGAAGAGGTGCGAATCAATGAAACAAAGTATGGTATTCAGTCCTACATTACGTGAAGTTCCAGCCGATGCTGAAATTAAGAGTCATCAATTATTACTTCGCGCAGGGTTTATGCGTCAAAATGCTTCAGGTATTTATAGTTTTCTACCATTTGGTCTAAAAGTATTACACAAAGTAGAACGTATTGTTCGTGAAGAAATGGAGCGCGCAGGAGCTGTAGAATTATTAATGCCAGCTATGCAAGCTGCAGAATTATGGCAAGAATCAGGCCGTTGGTATTCTTACGGATCTGAATTAATGCGTATGAAAGATCGTAACGCTCGTGAATTTGCATTAGGGGCGACACATGAAGAAGTAATTACTGATCTTGTACGTGATGAAGTAAAATCATATAAAAAATTACCGTTAACACTATATCAAATTCAAACAAAGTTCCGTGATGAGCAAAGACCACGTTTCGGTTTATTACGCGGAAGAGAATTTTTAATGAAAGATGCATATTCTTTCCATGCAACACAAGAAAGTTTAGATGAAGTATATAGCCGTTTATACGAAGCGTATTCTAATATCTTTGCTCGTTGTGGTTTGAATTTCCGTGCGGTTATTGCTGATTCTGGAGCAATGGGCGGAAAAGATACACATGAATTTATGGTATTATCAGATGTTGGTGAAGATACAATTGCATACTCTGATACATCTAATTATGCAGCGAACATTGAAATGGCTCCTGTTGTAGCTACGTATACGAAGAGTGACGAAGCAGAAAAGGCACTTGAAAAAGTAGCAACACCAGATCAAAAAGCAATTGAAGAAGTATCTGCATTCTTAAACATTGAAGCGGAAAAGTGCATTAAGTCTATGGTATTTAAAGTAGACGAGAAATTAGTAGTTGTACTTGTTCGTGGTGATCATGAAGTAAACGATGTAAAAGTGAAAAATGTATACGGCGCTTCAGTTGTTGAACTTGCTTCTCATGAAGAAGTAAAAGAATTATTAAATTGTGAAGTTGGTTCATTAGGACCGATTGGTGTGACAGGCGATGTAGAAATTATTGCTGACCATGCTGTAGCATCAATTGTAAACGGATGTTCAGGAGCGAACGAAGAAGGGTTCCATTATGTAAATGTAAATCCAGAACGTGACTTTAAAGTAAGTCAATATACAGATTTACGTTTCATCCAAGAAGGAGATCAATCTCCAGATGGAAACGGAACAATTCTTTTCGCACGTGGCATTGAAGTTGGTCATGTATTCAAATTAGGAACTCGTTATAGTGAAGCGATGAACGCAACATTCCTAGATGAAAACGGAAAAACAAAACCACTTATTATGGGTTGTTACGGTATTGGTGTATCTCGTACAGTGGCAGCAATTGCAGAGCAGTTTAATGATGAGAACGGTCTAGTTTGGCCAAAAGCTGTTGCACCGTTCCATGTGCATGTAATTCCAGTAAATATGAAATCTGATGCACAACGTGAAATGGGTGAAAACATCTACAACTCATTACAAGAGCAAGGATACGAAGTATTACTAGATGATCGTGCAGAACGTGCAGGTGTTAAATTTGCAGATGCAGATTTATTCGGCCTTCCAGTTCGCGTTACAGTTGGTAAAAAAGCAGATGAAGGTATTGTAGAAGTGAAAGTACGTGCTACAGGCGAGTCTGAAGAAGTGAAAGTAGAAGAACTTCAAACATATATTGCAAATATTTTAAAATAAGAAGAGGTACCTCGTAATGAGGTACCTTCTCTTTCTTTGTAAACGTATTTTGTAAAAGAAGAAGGTAGAAATCTTTCTTTGTAGTACGTTTCAATTTATAATAGCAAGTGGAAGGAGAGTGCTTATGTCATTAACAAATGAACAACAAGAGCGATTTCAAATTTTGCTCCAGCAGTTGCAAATACCAGAAGACCTTATAAATCAATATTTACATGGCGGTGGTATTGAAAAGCTAGTTATTGATAAAGCGAATAAAAGCTGGCATTTTGACTTACAAGTGCCACGTATTTTGCCGACAGAATTATATGAATTGCTAGAAACAAAGCTTAAGCAATCATTTTCTCATATTGCAAGAACAACATTTGCATTAGAAACAGAGAATAAACAATTTACAGAAGAAGAAGTTAAAGCGTATTGGCCGCTTTGTACGGAACGAATTACATTTTCACCTATGTTCGCATACTTAAAGAAGCAACTTCCGCAGGTCAATGGCGTGAAGTTACTATTAAATGTGAATAATGAACTGGAATCTACAGCCTTAAAGAAAAACGTTGCGAAACCAGTAGGTGATCAATACGAAGCTTTTGGATTCCCACGTTTTCAGTTAGACACACATATAAAGCAAAATGCAGAAGAGATGCAAAAGTTTCGTGAGCAAACTCAGCAAGAAGACCGTCAGCGTGTTATACAAGCTATGGAAGAAATGGCGAAGAAGCAGGCTGAAGAAAGCAGTGTTGTGCATGAAGGACCGATTGTACTCGGGTATCTTATTAAGCCAGATGAAGAGATTACACCGATGCGAGAAATTCAAGATGAAGAAAGAAGAAAAACGGTTCAAGGGTATGTCTTCCATGTAGAAACAAAAGAGCTTCGTAGTGGCCGTACGTTATTAACCTTAAAAATAACAGATTATACGGATTCTATTATGATCAAAATGTTCTCTCGTGATAAAGAAGATATTCCAATGCTACAATCCTTGAAAAAAGGAATGTGGGTGAAAGCACGTGGTTCTGTTCAAAATGATACATTCGTTCGAGATTTAGTAATGATTGCAAATGATATTAATGAAATAACAGGGCCGTCTCGTAAAGATAAAGCGCCAGAAGGCGAAAAACGTGTAGAGCTTCACCTTCATACTCCAATGAGCCAAATGGATGCTGTTACTCCTGTTTCTAGGCTTGTTGCTCAAGCAGGTAAATGGGGGCATGAGGCTATTGCAGTTACAGACCATGCTGTTGCGCAGTCATTCCCAGAAGCATATTCTGCTGGTAAAAAGGCTGGAGTTAAAGTTATATACGGTGTAGAAGCAAATTTAGTTAATGATGGTGTACCGATCGCTTATAACGAAGCACATCGTCTACTTGCAGAAGAAACATATGTTGTCTTTGACGTTGAGACAACAGGATTATCTGCTGTATATGACACAGTCATTGAGTTAGCTGCTGTAAAGGTAAAAGGTGGCGAAATTATTGATCGCTTTGAATCTTTCGCAAATCCTCATCAACCATTATCGGCGACGATTATTGAATTAACAGGTATTACTGATGATATGTTAACTGATGCACCAGAAGTGGCCGAAGTGTTTAAGAAGTTCGAGGAATGGATGGGTGACCATACACTTGTTGCTCATAACGCAAGCTTCGATATGGGATTCATTAATGTCGGCTTTAAAAAGGCCGGGCTAGAAAAAACGAAAAATCCAGTTATTGATACGTTAGAACTTGCACGGTTCTTATTCCCGGAAATGAAAAATCATCGGTTAAATACGATGTGTAAAAAGCTTGATATCGAATTAACGCAACATCACCGTGCGATTTATGATACAGAAGCAACGGGATATTTACTTGTGAAAATGTTAAAAGATGTGATTGAAAAGGGATTTGAATATCACGATCAACTAAACGATAGTATGGGGCAAGGGGATGCATATAAACGTGGGCGTCCAAGTCATATGACATTACTTGCCACATCAGACGTTGGATTGAAAAATTTATATAAACTTGTTTCCTATTCTCATCTGAATTACTTTTACCGTGTACCACGTGTACCACGATCATTATTAAAAAAATATCGCGAAGGTATATTAGTAGGCACGGCTTGTGATAAAGGTGAAGTGTTTGAAGCGATGATGCAAAAAGCACCTGAAGAGGTAGAAGAAATTGCACAGTTCTACGACTATATTGAGGTTATGCCTCCAGAAGTGTTACGTCATTTAGTAGAACGTGAGCTTGTCCGAGATGAAGGACAATTAAAAACAATTATTTCTAACTTAGTAAAACTAGGTGAGACGTTAGATAAACCAGTTGTTGCTACGGGGAATGTGCATTATTTAGATCCAGAAGATGCGATGTATCGTAAAATTTTAGTAAGTTCACAGGGCGGAGCAAATCCGTTAAATCGCCATTCATTACCGCCTGTACATTTCCGTACAACAGATGAAATGCTAGATTGTTTTTCATTCTTAGGTGAAGATACAGCGAAAGAAATTGTTGTAACAAATACACAAAAGATTGCATCATTAATTGGTGATGTTCATCCAGTAAAAGATGATTTATACACACCGAAAATTGAAGGTGCCGATGATGAAACACGTGAAATGAGTTATAAAATGGCGCGTAGTATTTATGGTGAAGAATTACCGGAAATTGTAGAGGCCCGTCTGGAAAAAGAATTGAAAAGTATTATTGGGCATGGATTCGCCGTTATTTATTTAATTTCGCATAAACTTGTGAAAAAGTCGTTAGTAGACGGCTATCTAGTAGGTTCGCGTGGATCGGTAGGATCATCATTTGTTGCAACGATGATGGAAATTACAGAAGTAAACCCATTACCACCGCACTATGTATGTCCAAAGTGTAAACAATCAGAGTTCTTTAATGACGGTTCTGTAGGTTCTGGTTTTGACTTGCCAGATAAAGAATGTCCAACATGTAATGTTTCATACGTGAAAGATGGACATGATATTCCGTTCGAAACGTTCCTTGGATTTAAAGGAGATAAGGTGCCCGATATCGATTTGAACTTCTCCGGAGAATACCAACCGCGTGCTCATAACTATACGAAAGTACTGTTCGGTGAGGATTATGTATACCGTGCTGGAACAATTGGTACGGTTGCAGAAAAAACCGCTTATGGGTATGTAAAAGGTTATGCTAATGATCATAACTTAACAATTCGAAATGCAGAGATCGATCGCTTAGTAGCGGGATGTACGGGAGTAAAGCGTACAACCGGACAGCATCCAGGTGGTATTATCGTTGTGCCAGATTACATGGATATTTTCGACTTTTCGCCAATTCAGTTTCCCGCTGATTCAATAGGGGCTGAGTGGAGAACAACGCACTTTGACTTCCATTCCATTCATGATAATTTATTGAAGCTTGATATATTAGGACACGATGATCCGACCGTTATTCGTATGCTTCAAGATTTAAGTGGTATTGATCCGAAAACAATTCCAACGGATGATCCGGAAGTAATGAAGATTTTCTCAGGTCCAGAATCTTTAGGAGTAACGGAAGAACAAATTAACTGTAAAACAGGTACACTTGGTATACCAGAGTTTGGTACGAAATTCGTAAGACAAATGTTAGAAGAAACGAAACCAACGACGTTTTCAGAGCTTGTCCAAATTTCTGGACTGTCCCATGGTACAGATGTATGGCTAGGTAATGCGAACGAATTAATTTATAACGGTACGTGTACAC